>CAZUBX010000045.1:0-25030 GCA_964619035.1 uncultured Syntrophaceae bacterium
CGATGATTCCGAGCACGTCCTCTTCCCTCATGATGAGGTACTCGACGCCGTCGATCTTCACTTCGGTGCCCCCGTACTTGCTGAAAAGGATCCGGTCGCCCTTCTTGACGTCCATGGGGATGGACTTGCCGTCCTCGGTCAGCCTGCCCTTGCCCGCTGCCACGACTTCGCCTTCAGTGGGCTTGTCCTTTGCGGTGTCGGGGATGATGATCCCCCCCTTGGTCTTCTCCTCTTCCGCAATGCGCCTCACGATGATCCTGTCGTACAATGGCCTGATCTTCATCCTCAAACCTCCCTTTTTATTATTGATATCGTTTTGGATTTACTTGCTGACCCTGTGGTAGCGGATTTTTCATGCAGGAAATCAGAGGTATATATATGCATGGATTCGGGACTGTCAAGAGAAAGGACACAAAATTATAAAAAAATCCCCCTCGCTCGGATAAAAAAGCATGGCCTCCCCGCATCGTTTCCCCGCAGGAAGGCCTCTCAATGGCTCGCCTCACTCGGTCACGGGCTTGATCTCCACGGCAACCTTTCAATATTCCTTGAATTTCCTCGCATCCGCCAGGGACCCCACAATATCGCCGCAGCGGCTGCTGAGGACAATACCCGCCCGTTTCGGTCTTTTCAGCTTCCAGGGATCGATGTAGATCACCGGCTCCGTGTCGATCCGGACGGTCGAGTGGCCCAGCCAGAAAATCTTTTCCAGCATGGCAATGCCCCCTTTCTGTTCACCGGTGTTTTCGATACTGCCCCGGCGGAAGCAGCACGATGAGACGCTGACTCTTGCGGCATCACATGCAGAACAGGCAGAGATAGTAGGAAAAGGCCGCAATCAGTGCGGACATGGGAATGGTGAGAATCCAGGCCCAGATGATGTTGCCCGCAATCCCCCAGCGGACCGCCGTCAATCTCTTTGTCGCACCCACGCCGACAATGGCTCCCGTGATGGTGTGGGTCGTGCTCACTGGGATGCCTCCGATGGTGGCACCGATGATGGAGATGGCCGCCGCCGTCTCGGCGCAGAAGCCCCCCATGGGCGCCAGCTTCGTGATCTTCGAGCCCATGGTCTTGACGATGCGCCAGCCGCCGGACATGGTCCCCATGGCGATGAAGAGGTAGCTCAGGATGACGACCCACCAGGGAACGTGGAAGGAACCGCTGAGATAGCCGGAGCTGAAGAGGACCATCGTGATGATGCCCATGGTCTTCTGGGCGTCGTTCATCCCGTGGCTCAAGCTGTAGACGGCCGCCGAGAAGAGCTGAAGCCGCCGAAAGATCGTGTCGGCCCTTCGAACACTCTTGTTGTTGCTGAGGTTGAGGACGAGAATCATCATGACGAGGCCGAGGATCATTCCGACGGTGGGGGAGATCACGATGAAGGCCGTCGTTTTGAGAATACCCGACCAGACGAGGACATCCGTCCCCCCCTTCACCAGGCCCGCGCCGATCAGCCCGCCGATGAGGGCGTGCGACGAGCTGCTGGGAAGCCCCAGCCACCAGGTGATCAGGTTCCAGACGATGGCGCCGAGGAGGGCCGACAGGACGAGATAATTGTCAATGACGGATATGTGGATGATGCCCGTTCCCACCGTCTTGGCCACCTGGTCCCCGATAAAAAAAACAGCCGCCAAGTTGAAAAAGGCGGCCCACACGACGGCGTGCTGGGGGGACAGCACCCGGGTGGAGACAACCGTGGCGATCGAGTTGGCGGCGTCGTGGAAGCCGTTGATGAAATCGAAGGCAAGAGCGACGACAATGATGATGATGACAAACAGCAGGGTACTATCCATGTTTCAGGACGATCCCTTCGATGATGTTGGAGACATCCTCGCAAACGTCGATGGATTCCTCGATCCGCTCGAATATTTCCTTCCACTTGATCAGCTCAATGGGGTCCTTCTCACGCTCGAAGAGGCGGGCCATGGCCGTGCGCAGGACGTAATCCCCCTCGTTTTCCAGCGTGTTGATCTCCACGCAGGCCTCGAGGATCATCTTGGAGTTCTTCTTGTCCCTCAGGGCGTGAACGACCATCTTCACCTTGGAGATGGCCTCGGTCAGAATCCGCATCAGGACGAAGAGCTCCTCGGCCGGCGTTTTCACCTTGTACAGGTACATCCTCACCGCCGAGGCCTCGATCATGTCGAGAATGCTGTCCATCTTGTTGACCAGGGCGTAAATGTCCTCGCGGTCCAGCGGCGTGAGGAAGGTCTTGTGCATCCGCTCATAGGCCCGGTGGGTGATCTCGTCGGCCTCGTGCTCGATCTCCTTGAGCCTCGTCAGCTTGGGCTCGCTGTACTGGTAGTCGTTCAGGATGTCCATGAAGAGCTTCCCGCCCTCCTCGATCTTGCAGGCGAGCTCCTCGAAAAGATCGTAGAACTTCTCATCCTTCGGAATAAACTTCATGGCAGGACCCTCCTTCGGACTCGGTGCACGTAATAGCACACTTTCACGGCCCGTTCAATGACATATCCGAAGAAATGGATCTGCCGCGTCGCTTTCCCAACTCATTGAAAATGTGAATGATTTGTTTGCGCGACGAAGGGCGTTCATTTGGCAAAACGTCCCTGCCCGAAAGTGTGGGGGAAACGTGCTCGCAGTCGGGGTCGTGAACCGGCTGAAGGGTCTCAGGCCGCCGGGAAGTAGATGGATACGGTGGTTCCCCTGCCCAGCAGGCTTTCGATTTCGATGCGGCCTTTGTGGGCCGTCATGAGGTGCTTGACGATGGAGAGCCCCAGCCCCGTGCCGCCCAGCTCGCGGGAGCGGGTCTTGTCGACGCGGTAAAAACGCTCGCCGAGCCGGGGAATCTCGTCCCGTGGGACACCGATGCCGGTGTCCGCGATTTTCACCACGACCTCGTTTCCGGCCGCCTGGGCCGCGGAGAGGGTCACGGTGCCGCCCTCAGGGGTGAACTTGACGGCGTTGTCCAGGACGTTGATCAGGATCTGGCTCAGGCGGTCCCGGTCGGCCGAGATCAGTGGAAGATCCTCGGGGATCGCCGAGGTGAGCTCGATTTTTTTCTCGCGGGCCTTCAGCTGGATCATCTGCAGGACACTCTGGGCAACCCCGGAGAGGGCGACGCTCTCGAAGCAGAAACGCATCTCGCCCAACTCGATGTTCGAGATCGTGAGCAGGTCCTCCACGAGACGGTTGAGGCGCCCTGCGTGCCGGGCGATCGTGGAGAGGAATTTTTTCGCCGTCTCGCGGTCCTCGATGGCCCCCTCCTGCAGCGTCTCGACAAATCCCATGATGGCCGTCAGCGGCGTCTTGATCTCGTGGGTCACGTTGGCCACGAAATCGACCCGCATGCGCTCCAGTTTCTTCAGGCGCGTCACATCGTGGAAGACGAGCATCGTCTTGCCTTCGGCCGCATCGACGCCTCGCACGGGGGTGATGCTCACGTCGAGCATGACGGGTTCACCCTCGCCCAGCTCGATCTCCTGCGAGACGGGCATGCCGCAGCTGCGGTACTGGTCGAGGGCCTTCTGCAGACCGAGGTTGCGGAAGGCTTCCAGCGGGGTCTTCCCGACGATGTCGCGATACCGCTCCCCGATCATGGCCCACATGCCCCGGTTGACCGTTTCGATCCGCCCCTGGTGGTCTAGGATCAGGATTCCGTCCAGGGCGCTGGAAAAGGCCGCCTCGACCTTGGCCTTCTCCTCCTGCAGGGCCGCGATCCGTTTCTGGAGCTCGTCGACCATGTAGTTGATGTTCTCGGCGAGCAGGCCGATCTCGTCGGAGGAGCGGATCATGAGCGTGCCCGGTGTCTCGCCTCTGCGCAGCCGCTCCGTGAAATGCTCCATATCCCGGATCGGCGTGGTGAGCCTCCGGGAAAAGAGAAACGCGACGGCCGCTGACGAGACGAGGATGATCAGGAAGGACTGCAGCAGAATAGCCGTGAATTCCTCGATCGTCTTTTTCACCTCGCCGAGCGTGCGGGCCAGACGGATGTAGCCGACGATCTCCGATCCCTTCTGTATCGGCAGGGCAACGTAAATCATTTCCTCCTTCAACGTGCGGCTGTAACGGGTTGCCGATCCCTTTCCGCGGACACGGGCCTCCTGGATCTCGGGACGCTCCAGGTGGCTCCCCAGGGTGGCCGCTCCCTTGTCCGTTTCGGCAATGACCTTTCCCTCCCGGTCGATGACGGTGACGCGGGCCCGGGCGATCCGGGCGATCTCCTCGACGCGGGACTGGATTTCCTGTAAGGGGTACAGATCGACGAGCCCGGCGTAGGACATGAGTTCGAGTTCGATCTGCTTCTCCAGCTTGGCGCGGATCTGGCTACCCGCCAGAAAACCGACGATCCCGATAGCAAGCACCGCGATGGCCAGGTAGGTCCCGAAAATCTTGTAGAAAAGCTTTCCTCTCATTGACTCTTGTCCCTCTTCGCGTTGCAGATGTCGTCGGGCGTGTCCCCCGGCCACTGGTGTCTCACATTGATCCCCGTGACCATGTAGACGACCATGTCCGCGATTCCTTTTGCGTGATCCGCAATGCGTTCCAGGTTCTTCGAGACCTGCATGATCAGCAGGGCCCGGTGGACGGTCCGGGTGTCCTCGAGCATGAAGGTCAGCAGCTCCCGGAAGATCTGCTCGTTGAGATCGTCGATAGCGGAATCCATGCGGCGGATCCGGTTGGCCAGCTCGCATTCCTCCCGCACGAAGGCGTCGAGGCTGCCGCGGATCATTTCCCGGGCGATCTCGGCCATACGCGGCAGGTCGATGTAGGGCTTGAGCTGCGGCACCTCATTGAGCTGGAGAACTTTCTCGGCGATGTTCACGGCCATGTCGCCGATTCGCTCCAGGTGCCCGTTGATCTTGATGGCCGTCGTGATGAAGCGCAAATCCCGGGCGATAGGCTGACGCAGGGCCAGCAGGCGTATGCACTGCTCCTCGATCTCCGTGTCGAGTTTGTCGATCTCGGCATCCCCTTCGATGACCCTTCGGGCTACATCCGACTTGCGGTCCAGCAGCGAGGCCAGCACATTCTCGATGGCCTTTTCCGTCAGCGCCCCGCTGTAGAGGAGGTTCTGCTTGATGTCCTGCAGTTCCCGTTCATAGTGGCTGCTTGTCCGCTTGAGTTCGTCCATGGTCCGTTCTCCTCGTGGCTGCTTATCCGAACCGGCCGGTGATGTAGTCTTCCGTCTGCCGGATGTCGGGTCTCGTGAAAATCGTTTCCGTGGCGTTGTACTCAATGAGCTTGCCGATGTAGAAAAAACCCGTCCTGTCGGATATGCGCGCCGCCTGCTGCATGTTGTGGGTCACGATGATGATCGTGTATTGTTTCTTCAGGTCCTGGATGAGCTCCTCGATCTTGGCCGTCGAGATGGGGTCCAGCGCCGACGTGGGCTCGTCCATGAGGAGCACGTCGGGTTTCATGGCGAGCGCCCGCGCAATGCAGAGCCTCTGCTGTTGGCCGCCGGAGAGCGTCATGGCTGAATGGTCCAGGATGTCCTTGACCTCGTCCCACAGGACGGCTTGCTTGAGGCTCTGCTCGGCCAGGGCCTCGAGATCGATCCGGTCGCTGAGACCGGCAAGCCTGGGACCATAGGTGATGTTGTTGAAGATCGATTTCGGGAACGGGTTCGGCTTCTGAAAGACCATCCCGATCCGCCGGCGGATCTCGACCGGGTCCACCTCGGGGTCGTAGATGTTCTTCCCCTCAAAAAGGACCTCCCCTTCCACCCGGGTCCCGTCAATGAGATCGTTCATCCGGTTGAGCAGCCTCAGCAGCGTTGACTTGCCGCATCCCGAGGGACCGATGAGGGCTGTCACCCGGTTTTTCTCGAAGTCCATGGAGATGTCGGTGAGCGCACGGAATTTCCCGTAGTAGAAATTGACATCCTTTGTTTTTATTACACGATTGTCTTCCACCGTTACCACCTTTTTCTCTTGCGGATGGTGCTGCGGATGATGATGGCGATCAGGTCCACCACCAGGACAAGCCCTACAAGGACAAGTACCGTCCCGAACTGGATGGGCCGCGTCGCCTCGATGTGGGTCCCCGCCGTGGCGAGCACGTAGATGTGAAACGGCAGGGCCATCACCTCGTCGAAGATCGACGAGGGAAGCCTGGCCGTGTAGAAGGCTGCCGCCGTGAACATGATAGGGGCCGTCTCGCCGGCTGCACGTCCGATGCCGAGGATGGAGCCCGTAAGGATCCCCGGCATCGCGCTGGGCAGCACGATCCGATAGATCGTCTGCCACTTGGACACGCCCAGCGCAAGGGAGGCTTCCCGGAACGTCTGGGGAACGCCCTTGAGTGCCTCTTCGGAGGCCCCGATGATGGTCGGGAGGATCAGGATCCCCAGCGTGAGCGCCCCCGAGAGGATGCAGGAGCCAAACTGCAGAAAGACGACGAAGAGACCCAGGCCGAAGAGCCCGAAGACGATAGAGGGCACCCCGGCAAGACAGTTCACCCCGATCCGGATGACCCGGACGATGGGGCCCTGTTTGGCGTATTCCGTGAGGTAGATCGCCGACATGATCCCCAGGGGAAGGGCGATGAGTATCGCGCCCAGCGTCAGATAGATGGTCCCCAGGATGGCGGGCATGATACCGCCCTTCGTCATGGAGTCCGTGGGTGCGAGCGTCAGGAAATCCCAACTGATCGCGCCGATACCATTGAAAAAGATATAGAAGAGAAGCCCGCCCAGGGCGGCCGTGATGACGAAGGCCGAGAGCCGCACGAGCCCGAAGAAGACCCCTTCCTTGAGATAGCGCCACCGCATGGAGGATTGAAGAGCCATAAATGCCAGTTCAAATTAGTTCTATTGGTTCTATTGGTTCAAAAACGGCTATCCACGTTAAACGCTCTGCCTGTGCGTTCCGTTTTCTATTCTGTCCCAGAACGAATAGAACTAATGGAACGAATCGAACTCTCATTTTATAGTGTCCCAGACCCTGTTTCCCTGAACCTGTGGGACACGTAGTCGGCAATGAGGTTGAAGGCCAGCGTCAGGAGGAACAACACGATCCCCGTGGCGAACAACGCGTGGTAGTGCTCGCTCCGGAAGGGCGCCTCGCCCATCTCGGCGGCGATCGAGGCCGGCATGGGCCGGACGGAATCAAAGAGGCTCTCCGGAATTGCAGCCGCACCGCCGGCCACCATGAGAACGACCATGGTTTCCCCGATGGCCCGGGCCATCCCGAGGATGACGGCCGTCGAGATACCCGAGAGCGCCGAGGGGATGATGACCTTGAGGATCGTTTCGGACTTTGTCGCGCCCAGCGCGTAGGATGCCTCCTTGAATTCCCTCGGCACGGCGTAGAGGGCATCCTCGGCGATGCTCGAAATCGTCGGGATCGCCATGAGCGCCAGCATGAGCGAGGCGTTCACGATGTTGAGGCCCGTGGGCAGGTCGAAGGTGTCCTGCAGCCAGGGCGCGAGGACCACCATGCCGAAAAATCCCAGCACGACGGAGGGGATCCCGGCCAGAAGCTCAATCAACGGCTTCAGAATCTCCTTCACCGGCTTGGGCGCGACCTCAGAGATGTAGACTGCCGACAGCACCCCCAGGGGCACGGCGATGAGCGTGGACAAGAAGGTCACGATGAAAGACCCCACGATCAGCGGCCAGATGCCGAAGGCCGGCGGATCGAACGTGGGGTACCACTCGCTTCCGAAAAGAAAGTCCCGGACGGAGACGATGTGAAAGATCGGGATACCTTCGCGGAACAGGAAGGTGACGATCAGGCCCAGGATCAGGATCGACACGCAGGCGAAGAGAAAGAAGATACGCTTGATGATGATTTCTTTCAGTCTGCGGGTCATGGGTGGTCCCCGGAAACGAATGATAAAAAGGAATATGGAAGAGTCTCTTGCTGCATTTCACCCGGTCATTTTCCTATATTGATACCCCGAAATAGACACGGGATCAACGGTTAAGTCGAGAGCCGATTTTCCTGGAAAAGATAAAGGCAAGGATGAGTGAAGGAATAGCAATAATATACATGGTCAGATATAAAGCTTGATAAAGATGATCAAGCGACTCCCTGACTTTTCCCATAGGATGAGCCAATCGGATGTACCCCTTCATCTCATTTTTTTCCTTAATGGGAAGGGCGACATAGAGCATGCTTTCCTGAAGGGTCACACTGAATCGCGTGGCCTTGCCCTGCCCCTCTATTCTCGCTTGCTCAATTTCCGGACGGTTCAGGTGATTTTCCATTTTCTTTGCATCGGCCTCGGAATCCGCTATAACCTCGCCTGAAGGATCGACCAGAGTCACCCGCATATTCAGTTGTTTGGCAATCTCCGGGACCTTGCCTTCAATGCTTTCTCCAGGCATCAGGGCAATGGTTTTTGCGATACCGATCATTTCATCCTCGATACTCTTCGTCATGATGTCTCTAATCTTTGGCGTGAGAAAAAAATCCAGGACGGCAATTGCCAACAGGACCAGGATTAGATATGAAACGAATACCTTCAGGAAACGCAGATCTTTCATCATGGGACTCTCTGTAAAGGTATTTCCGAGGATGTACTCGCAGTTGTTACACGAAGCGTTCTGTTCTACCCGCTTCTGGCAAGCTGAGAGAAACTGCCTCTTTCAGAAACGCTTTCATGCCTGAGCTGACACATGATGTCAGCTCAGGCAATGATCACGGCGTTTTAGGCTACAAAACGGGTTGTTTTTTCGCCACCGCAAAACGCGTGACTACCATCCTACTTCATCGGGACGAAGCCTTCCTTTTTAACGATCTTCTGGCCCTCGGGCCCTTTCACAAAGTTGAGATAGCTTGCCGCGCTCCCCTTGGGCTCACCGTCGGTGTACATGTAGAGCGGCCGGGCGATGGGGTAGGTCCCCTTGAGGGCGTTGGTGTCGTTGGCAACGATTCCGTTGACCGTGAGGGCCTTCACGCTCTTGTTCACGTAGCCGATCCCGATGTAGCCGATGGCGTAGCGGTTCTTGGAGACAGCCTGCACGACGGCGCCGCTCGAGGCCTGGAGCTGTGCCCTCGGGGTCACCTTCTCCTTGTGGAGGATTTTTTCCTGCCAGCTCTCGTAGGTGCCGGAGCTCGTGTCGCGGGATATCACGACGATCTGCAGGTCCTTTCCGCCCACTTCCTTCCAGTTTTTGATCTTGCCCTGGTAGATGAGGGAAAGCTGCTCGATGGTGAGGTTCGCCAAGGGGTTCGAGGGGTGGACGACAGGGGTCAGGGCGTCGATGGCCACCTTGTGCTCCACGGGATTGACGTTCCTGGACTTCGCCAGTTCAATCTCTTCCTTTTTCATCTCGCGCGAGGACATGGCGATCTGCGTCGTTTTGTCGATGAGGGCCTTGATGCCGTTTCCGGACCCGCCGCCTGAGATGGAGATGTTCACGTCGGGGGTTTTCTTCATATACGCCTCAGCCGTCGCCTGTCCGATAGGCAGCACCGTTGTCGAACCGTTGACGACGATCGATTCGGCCGCAAGGGCCGAGGTGGCCGCAATCAGACTGAGGACCGCTAGAGCTGCCATGAAAATCTTCAACATTCTGGTCATTTGTATTTCCTCCCTGGAATTCGGTTTGACCGTTTGCCGCTAATGTAAACGGGAATTGTTACAGTTCGATGACAGGTTGGTTAAGATGTCGTGACACTTGATTATCTGCCTGATTTCAACGGATTGCAATACCACAGGCGACTGAAGCGGGGAAAGGGCTGGGGTGAGGGTGAAACGGAGCGTGTCGCGGGTAGCGGATAAAAGAAACGACCGGGGAAAAAGCAGGCGCCGAGCGTGCAAGGCCGGGGTGCGGCCTTATGATGCTCCGCGCGAGGCCGGCTTCGGGCCCATCGAGTCCATCCAGGTCTGAAGGCGCTTCGCCATGGCGGGGTTCAGTTTCTTCAGGGCGGCCAGCTCCCGCAGGGCCTCGCTGCTCCTGCCCGTGACCCAGTAAGCCCTGGCAAGGTTATCGCGAGCCTCCACGGAATCGGGTTTCAGTACGACGGCCTTTTCGAGCTGCCCGATCGCTTCCTGAATATTCCCCTGCCGACCCAAGGTCACCCCCAGGTTCGTCCGGGCGCTGGCGTGGTCGGGATTGGCCTGCACTGCCTCGGCCAGATGCCTGCGGGCGTCTTCGAGCTTCCCTTCCCGGAGGTAGAGGTTCCCCAGGCTGAAGTGGGCTTCCGTAAGGTTGGGAACAACCCGCAGCGCCGTAAGATATTCCTTCCGGGCCTCGTCGATCATGCCTTTCTTGACGAGGAGGATTCCCAGGTTCACCCGCGCATCGACGAGCGCGGGGTTCATCTCCAGGGCGCGGTAGAAGTGAAAGGCGGCTTCTTCCGTCTTGCCTTCTTTGGCAAGAAGGAGGCCCAGTCTCACATGGACCTCGGGGAATTCCTCGATCTGCAGCGACTCCAGGTATTTCGTGATGGCCTCGCTCGGCTTGTCCTGTTTTTTCAGGATATCGGCCAGCATGGCGTGCCCGGCGCCGAACTGGGGCCAGTTCATGATGATGTGCTGGAAGAAGGCGATGGCGATGTCGGAACGGCCCTCCCGGTCCATGGCCAGGGCAAGGTTGACATAGGCTTTCAGGAAGAACGGCTTGATGCGGATGGATTCATGGTACTGGGCGATGGCCTCCTTCATGCGCCCCTCGTCCTGGTAGGCGGAGCCGAGGTTGTTGTGGGCCAGCGCGTTTCCGGGACTTGCCTTGACCACATACTCGAAAAGCCGGACGCTGTCTTTCCAGTGGCCCACCTGGACCCAGGCCAGGATCATCAGCGCGCCCATGACGCCGCCAGCCGTGACGGCCAGGGTGGCCTTTCCCCAGGGTCTGCCTTCCACAAGATCGCTCATCCCCCAGGCTATCATGATGAAGATCCCGATGAGCGGGATATAGGTGTAGCGATCCGCCATGGAATGCCAGCCGACCTGGAGGATCCCGATGACGGGCAGCAGCATGATGAGATACCAGGCGAGCCCCACGATCAGGTATGGGTACTTCCTGGCCTTCCAGCATGCGAATGCTGCTGCCGCCAGAATCGCCATAACGGAAACGCCCGCCTTCCAGAGGGACACCTGCTCACCGGCGTGCTGATAAAAGGGAACGAGCCCCGTGGGCCAGACGGTCAGCACGAGGTACGTGCCGTAGGAAACCATCGCGTTCACGATGCGGATCCACACCGGGTAGCCGCCGGAAAAGGGCATCGCCACGCCGCTGTGGATCTGCGCCAAAACGGCCACGATGCCAAAAAGAAACCCGATCATGAGAAAGGGCACCTTTTCCTCGAGAAGCGGCAGAAGGGTCCGCGGGCTCTTGAGGTCCTGCAGGCTGAACCGTCTCAGCGGCCAGAAATCCAGAAGCACCAGGATCACGGGGACGGTGACGAGCATCGGCTTCGCCATGAGGCTCAGAACGAAGAAAAGCACGACGACGCCATAGTGTGTCCACCGGCCTGTCCGGCTGTATTTCGCGTAGGCAAGCACGGTGAGCATGAAGAAGAAGGTGCTCAGGACATCCTTGCGCTCCGCCACCCAGGCCACGGATTCCACGTGCAGCGGGTGGAGGGCAAAGAGGGCTGCCACGGCCGCGCTCGGTGCGTTGGCCCCCGTCATGGCCGCCAGGGCAAGAAACAGAATGACCGTACTGGCCAGGTGCAGCAACAGGCTCGTGAGGTGATGCCCGCCCGCCCAAAGGCCGAATAGCTCCACATCGAGCATGTGGGAAAGCCACGTGAGCGGGTGCCAGAAATCGGCGTGGAAGGTCGTGAAGGCCCAGAGAACACCCTTGATGGTCAACCCCCGGAGAACGTCGGGGTTGTCCAGCACGTAGGGGTTGTCGTCAAGATTGACAAACGTAAAGCCGATCACCTGCCCGTAGACGGCCGCCGTGGCCACGACGAGCAGGATGGAGATCAGCACTTTCTGTCGGTCGAATGTAAAAGTCATGAACCCGTTTCCATCCACTTCGCAAGCTCATCGGCCAGTTTGCCGTCAACACTCCGTATCCACTCGTTCTCGCGAAAGGCCCGGTCCCGCAGGCCCATCATCCACCAACTCTGCAACACCTTCGTCCGCAGAAGGAGAGAATCCGGCGCGAGCCTCACGGCTTCCTCGAGATGGGCCGCAGCCTCACCGGTGTGCCCTGTCGCCGCAAGAGCCACGGCCAGGTTGAGCCGTGTCACGGGACTTGCGGGGTTCAGGCCCAGTGCCGTCTGCAGCCGCCCGACCGCCTCATCGAAACGCTTCTGCCGGATAAGCAGGGCACCGAGATTGGTATAGGCCTTCTCGAGGCGCGGGTTGATCTGTATGGACTTCTCCATCCAGGCCCTCGCTTCATCGTCGCGTCGCAGGCCTGCCAGTGTGTTCCCGACGTTGAATACCACCTCGTCATCGGCCGGCCGCAGCTCCACGGCGCGCAGAACATGCGGGAGCGCCTCCTCGTAAGCGCCCCGTGAAGTGAGAGCCGTAGCCAGGTTGTTCTCGGCGATCCCGTTCGGACCCGTCACGGCCAGCGCGCGACGCAAGAGGGTTTCACTGTCACTCCAGTACTGGAGCTGATAGCACGTTACGGCCCCGATCGCCAGCGCAAGCACACAGGCCCCGAAGGCGGCAGGTTCCCTCCATCGCCGGGCACGGGAGAACAGATCCGAGATCCCCCACACCGCGATGATGAAGATGCCGATGAGCGGGATGTAGGTGTAGCGGTCCGCCATGGAGTGGCATCCCACCTGGATGATCCCGCTCACGGGCGCAAGCGTTACGAGGTACCAGAGCCACCCGACGGTCACATAGGGATAGCGCCGGATCGCGGGCAACGCAATGGCCGTTATCGCTGCCAGGACGAAGCCTGCACCGATGGCCATCCCGGCAGGAACAGGTCCCAGGGGATAATGAACGGCCAGCTCGACGGGCCAGAGCGTTTTCCAAAGGTAGGCCACGGTCGAAACGGCTGCATTCGAAATCCGCATGTCGAGGGGCACCAGATCCATATCGGCCAGGGCCGATCCCTTTGCCTGGGCGACAAGGGCCAGGGCCCCCGCGAGTATGGCCAGGACCACGAGGGGGATCTTTTCCAGAATCAGTGTCTTTGCCGCATTCCATCCCAGGCCGCCATTCCCGAAGCGCCGCAGCGGCCAGAAATCCAGAAGCAGCAAAACGAAGGGAACCGTCACGAGCATAGGCTTTGCCATGAGGCCGAGGGCATAGGGAGTGATCACACCCATGTAACGGCCCGGGGTGCGGTTTTCCACGTATCGCGGGTAGGCAAGCAGCGTGAGCATGAAGAAGAACGTGCTCAGCACGTCCTTGCGCTCCGAGACCCAGGCTACGGATTCCACGTGCAGCGGGTGCAGAGCGAAGAGGACCGCCACGGCCGCACTCTCCCAGAACCGACCTGTCAGCCGCGCAAGCGCCAGGAAAAGAAGCAGCGTGTTTGCCACGTGCAACAGCAGGCCCATGGCGTGGTGCCCGCCCGCCCGGGAACCGAAGAGCTGCCAGTCGAGCATATGGGAGAGCCAGGTGAGCGGGTGCCAGAAATTGGCATCGAGGTTCGTGAAGGCCCAGCGGATGCCCTCGGGGGTGATCCCGGCCCGCACGTGGGGGTTTTCGTATACATAGAGCGGATCGTCGAGGTTCACAAAATCGAAACCCACGACCGGGGAATAGACCGCCAGCGCTGCCGCGGCAAGAACCAGGCAAACAAAGAATCCCCTGCGCTCTACCGGCACGGTCATCCTTTCACCTCGCATCGGCGCGACCGTTGCGGAATGCCTCCCGCACCTGGATTTCGTTTGCGCCAAACGAAAAAAGCGGCGACGGCAAGCCAGGCGGCAACACCTGCTGAAGAGAGCCAGACGCCGACGACGAATGAAGCAGGGCGGTACTCCATCCGGAAGCGATGATGCCCCGGCGCGAGGGGAACTCCCCGTAGCGCGTAGTTGGCAGGGATGATCTCATAAGCGGCCGATGCGCTTGGGGCCAGGGGCGCGATGCGCCAGCCGTCCGCGTAGTTGTCCGTGACGACAAGGATGGAGGCCGCCTTCACATCGGCCTCGATCGTGAGATGGTCCGTCGAGGACTCCGTCACCCTCACCGAGCCGGGGCTGCCGGACGCCTTGCCCGGGGGAAGTTTCGGATCCCGCTCCAGGACGACGAGCCTTTGCGGGTCAAACCCCGCTCGCCCCAGGATGGCAAACGCCCGGTCACGGTCCGGCTCAACGGTCCAGTGCCCGACCAGAGCCGCGCGGGGCATGATCTCCCCGTTGAGCTCCGCCAGCGCAATCCCGCCCTCGACGGGCGTCAGCACATAGCGGCACCCCAGCATTTTCAGCAGGGGATGTTCTTTGAACTGCAGTACATTTCTCACGATCTGCGTGATATCGACCTGTTGCATATAGGCCATGAGTTCCCCGTAGCGACGGGGGATCAACGGGTCGTAGCCCCAGACGTCCCGCCACCCCATGGACATGGCGAGATTCGGGTTGTAGGGGTTCAGGATGCGGTGATCGCCCGGCCTCTGCCGGAACAGCTCCACCATGTCCGCGGGATAAGCGGCGGCAAGCCGGAAGGTGTCCCGGCCGGAAAGCCCTGCGCAAAAGAGCTCCACGACGGCCAGGCAGACGAGCAGCGAAGCCTTCCAGAGATTGGAGACGCGCACAAAAAGGATCGCGGCAATGACGATGCACGTGGCAGCCAGGACCGCCAGGCCGAGAGCGGCAAACTCGCCTGCCTTCACGACAGCCAGGCTGTTTGGGATCGTCCCTGCCTGCAGATAGACTTGACCTGTACTGAAGAGCCAGCGCATGAAGCCCGGCCACAGCCCGGCAGGCGACAGCGATGATTGCCAGATCGCCAGGCCGGCAATCAGCGAAAGCGTTGCCGCGGCGATCATTGCCGCCAGGATCTGCCAGCGCTTCCGGAGCCCGTCGCGGATGAGGCTGTCAAGCCCCATGGCGGAAAGCAGGATCACGAAGAGGGTGGCCTGAAAGACGAACTTGGAGACGCCGCGAAACGTGTCGAAACCCGGCAGATACGCGTACAGCAACCCAAACCAGGGCAGATACGACCCCATGGCCAGAAGCAGGAGGATCCCCGCCATGGCCGCAGGGATGAAACGCTCCCTGCCCTGCCTGAAGACGACGGCGTAGAGAGCCAGCAGAAAACCCGTGACGCTCACGAAGAGGGACATCTCCCACAGGTACCAGCGCCCCCAGTAAGGGAAATGAACCATGTCGCCGAAAAAGGCGGGGGCAACCCAGGTGATGAGATTCTCCGGCGGGAAGGAAAGCATCGCGGCGAACTCATAGGGCACACCTGCCCCCCGAAGGGTGTCCCTGCTCGCCTCGATGCCGGGCAGGATCTGGGCCGCCGCCAGCACGGCGCCTCCGCCGTAAAGAATGGCAAAGCACATGACGGCTTTCAGCCGCTCCGCGGCCCCAGGGAGCCTCAGGGCCAGGTAGATAACGGCCGCGAGCCCCGTGTAGTAGACATACTGGATGTGACCGGCGAGGATCTGCATCGCAACGGCAAGGATCCCCAGCAGACACCACCCGGCGCATGGCTTCTCCACGGCCCCGTCGATGGCCAGAAAAAGCAGCGGGGCCCAGATCATGGTGCAGAGGTTGGGCAGGTGTCCCGCATAGATGTGCAGAAAGTATGGCGCACAGAAGATGAACTCGGCCCCCGCCAGAAAGCAGGCCAGGGGGTGCAGGCCCCGCTTGAGGGCCCAGAGATAGAAGAAGAGCCCCCCGAGAAAGGCGTGCAGCGCGATGCCCCAGTTAATGGCTTTCGCAAGGGGCAGGAACAGGTACAGGATGTTCAGCGGGTACAAAAGCGCCGACTGGAACCCGGCCAGAAAAGGAGCCCCGCTGTAGATGTGCGGGTTCCAGAGGGGAAGGGTTCCCCGCGCCATCTCCCCGAAGCCAAAGCCCCGCCAGTGCACGAACTGAGTGGCCAGGTCCGTATTTGCATGGGAGAGCACGGCGTCGCCGGGAAGGAAAAGCACGTCGAAGAACATGGCCAGCGTCAGGACCAACAGGCCCAGCGGACCGAGATAGAAGCTCTTTGCGCCGTCCTTGTACACTCGAACCTCTGGCAGGCAGTTGACCCGGGCGCATCCTGCGCCGCATTTTGTTGAAACTTTACAAGATTCGTGCCTTTGTCGCCCATAGGCCCCGATTTTCGTGCCCCCCGTTTTTCCGGCTGTTCCCCGGCGGAGATTTCTCCGGATATGGGGGGGTTCTCGTTGACAGCTGCACCTCTTTCCCTTAGTATTTGACGAGGCAAAATACTCGGGTGAGGAACATGGGCGGAAAGAAAAGAAAGATGGTCAACCTGGCCCTCCAGGGGGGCGGCACCCACGGCGCCTTCGCCTGGGGTATCCTGGATCGGCTCCTCGAAGACGGCCGGATCGACATCGAAGGGCTCTCGGCCACGAGCGCGGGCTCCCTGAATGCCGTTGCCTATGCCTGGGGCGCCATGAAAGGGGGCCCCGACGGCGCCCGGCAGGCCCTGAACGATCTCTGGCGGGAGGTCAGCAAGGCTGGCGAGCTCTACAGTCCCGTCCGGCAGTCGCCCCTGGAGAGGGTCTGGCCGGCGGCCTCGGGCCTTTCGTCCTGGCTGTTCGACGCCTGGACGAAGGTTTTTTCTCCCTACCAGTTCAATCCTCTGGATTTCAACCCGCTGAGGGACATACTGCACAACTGCATTGACTTCGAAGAACTCGTCCGCTGCGACTGCGTCGAGATCTTCATCAGCGCAACGAACGTCCGCACGGGCCAGGTCCGCGTGTTCCGCAACGAGGAGATCACGCCGGACGTCGTCCTGGCGTCGTCCTGCCTGCCCTCCCTCTTCCATGCCGTCGAGATCGAGGGGGAGCACTACTGGGACGGCGGCTACATGGGGAACCCCTCGCTCTTTCCCCTCTTCTACTACACGCAGTCGCGCGACATGATCATCGTGCACATCAACCCCATCGAGCGCGAAGAGATCCCCACGACCGCCATGGACATCGGCAACCGCCTCAACGAGATCACCTTCAACTCGTCGCTCCTGAAAGAGCTGCGCGCCGTCGCCTTCGTCTTAAAACTGCTCGACGAGAACTGGATCCGCGACGAGTATCGGGGAAAGCTCAAGCACGTGCTGGTGCATTCGATCCGGGCCGACGAGGCGCTGAAGGATCTGGGCGCGGCCACCAAATTCGTCAGCAGCTGGGAATTCCTCACGGAGCTGCGCGATCGGGGCCGCCAGACGGCGGAGCACTGGCTTGCGGAGAACTTCAAGCACATCGGCAAGCGCTCCAGCGTGGACATCAGGAAGAATTTCCTTCAGCCCAGCCCGGCCCCGCAGAAAACATCCCGCCGGAAAAAATAAAGATCCCCCTGTGTCCTTCATGTACACAGGGGGATCTTGCTGTTGGCTGTTGGCTGTTGGCTGTTGGCTGTTGGCTGTCGGCTGTCGGCTCTACCCTTGACCCTATACCCCTCTTTAAAGAAGTCTCGCCGCCATTTCTGCCACCAACGACCTCTCCCCTTTGAACAGGGTCACGTGGCCGGCGATCTCCTCGTCCTTCAGGTGCTCCACGAGGTAGGTCAGGCCGTTGCTGCTCGCGTCGAGGTAGGGGTGATCGATCTGCTCGGGATCGCCCGTGAAGACGATCTTCGTGCCCTCGCCTACGCGGGTGATCAGCGTCTTGATCATGTGCGGCGTAAGGTTCTGCGCCTCGTCGCAGATGATGAACTGCTTGGGGATGCTTCGGCCCCGGATGTAAGCCAGGGCCTCCATCTCGAGAATGCCGCGATCCATGAGGTGCTCGATGATCCGGTGCGGCTCGGGGTTGCTGCTGAAGAGAAACTCCAGGTTGTCGTAGATGGGCTGCATCCAGGGCCGCAGCTTCTCCTCTTTGGAGCCGGGAAGGAAGCCCAGGTCGTTGCCCAGCGGGATGACGGGGCGCGTGATGAGCAGGCGCGAGTAGGCTTTCTGCTCCATGACTTTCTCGAGGCCCACGGCGATGGCGAGAAGCGTTTTGCCCGTTCCCGCCCGGCCCACAAGAGTCGCCACGCGGATCTGGTCGTTGAGGAGCAGCTCCAGGGCGAAGCGTTGCTCCTTGTTACGGGCCTTGATGCCCTGGTTCGTGCTCTCCCCGTGGACGAGTGTCCTGAGCTCCCCCCGGAAGTACCGGGCCAGCGCCGACTGGGAGGACGAGACATGATTCTTCAACACGAAGAACTCGTGGGGCCTGCCCGGGCCGCGCCCGTTCATTTCCAGGCGCCCTTCCTTAAAAAAGGCATCCATCTCCTCCGCCGTCACGTCCACCACGCCTGCGCCCGTGTAGAGCTCATGGTAATTGACCTTGTCGTTGTAAAAATCCTGGGCGGGGATGCCGAGGACGTCTGACTTGACGCGCAGGTTCAGGTCCTTCGACACCAGGAAAACCCGCCCGACAAGCTGCTTGCTCAAACTGTAGGCCACGGCGAGGATCCGGTTGTCCGTCTTGTGCGGATCGAAGCCGGGAGGAAAATCGCCCACGGCGTCCTGGTGGTTGAGCTCGATGCGCAGTCTTCCGCCCGAGGGAAGCGGCACACCCGTCGAAAGACAGCCCGACTCGCGCATCCTGTCGAGTTCCTGGGACACGACGCGGGCGTTGCGCCCGACCTCGTCCTGCCTTTTCTTCTGGTTGTCAATTTCCTCGATGACGGCCATGGGAATGACCACCTCGTTGTCCTCGAAGGCAAAGAGGGCTCCCGGGTTGTGAAGCAGCACGTTGGTGTCCAGTATGTATGTTTTTACCATGGGCTCACACTCCTCCGTTGCCGCGGCAGTCTACTGCCCTTCCCCGCACACCTGTCCCGACAAGGGAACATCCCAAGCGGGTCGGGGCAATAGTTATCCTCTGGAGTGGAATGAAGGTCGGCCGAAATACGGGCCGGTAGGAAGGGTTCCTTGGGTTGATCCGATTGCAGGATGAGGCCTCCTGTCTACAACGCCGCGTGTCCCGGCGCTCGGATGATGGAACTCGAAATGCCGCACTTTGTTACGTGTTTTTAATAGCGCGGGCGCTCCGGTTTGTCAAGGATTTCCTGCTCATCGGGAGCCCCGGGAGTGCGGGATCCAACCCTCCGGGATCCCTGCAGTCGCGCTCAGCGATCCATGAACTTGTAGCCCGCGCCGCGGACCGTGACGATGTAATCCGGGCTGCTTTCGTCGTGCTCGATCCGGGCGCGCAGGCGGCGGATGTGCACGTCCACGGTGCGGGGCTCGACGAAGGCCTCATCGCCCCAGACCCGGTCCAGGATCTGTTCCCGGCTGTAGACCCGGCCGGGGTTGCGGGACAGGAATTTGAGCAGCCTGAATTCCGTCGGGCTCAAATCGACCCGCTTTCCGTCCACCGTCACCTCGTAGGATTTGAAATCGATATGGAGTCCCTTGAACTCGAAGACCTCCGCCTGACCGGCGGCTCTTCGGGCTTCCGAGCGTCGCAGCACGGCCTTGATCCTGGCAAGAAGCTCCTTCACGCTGAAGGGCTTTGTGATGTAGTCGTCGGCCCCGACCTCGAGACCGACGATCTTGTCGATCTCGGCGCCCTTGGCCGTGAGCATGATGATCGGGATGGAGGCCGTCTCCGGGTCCTTCCGAATCCTCTTGCAGACCTCCAGCCCCTGGATACCGGGCAGCATGAGATCCAGGACAACGAGGTCGGGGGTCTTTGTCCGGACGAGTTGCAGCGCCTTCTCTCCGTCGAGGGCCTTCAGGGTCTCGTACCCTTCCTTTTCAAGATTGTAGGCGACGAGATCCACGATGTCCTTCTCATCGTCGACCATGAGGATCCGCGGAGTCATATCCTGTCCTTGGGGAAATTTGCGTTGATTTCGTTATCCTAGAAGAGGTTCCCCAACAGCTCCCGGAGGCTCCCGATGCGGACGAGTTCCATGGCGCCTCCCTGCAGGGTGCCCCGCAACTGGGTTTTCGGAAGGATGCAGCGGCGAAAACCCATCCGTTCGGCCTCGCGCACCCGCACCTCCATCTGGTTGATCCCACGGACTTCGCCTGTGAGGCCCACCTCGCCGAATACGACGGTTTTCGGATCGATGGGCCGGTCGAGAAAGCTCGACGCGATGGCCGCCGTGATCCCCAGGTCCACGGCCGGCTCGGAGAGCTTCACGCCGCCGGCGACATTCACGAAGATGTCGTGGTTGCCCAGGTGCAGCCCCCCGACCTTGTCCATAACCGCCACCAGGAGCGAGACGCGGTTCGTGTCGACGCCGATGGCGGTGCGCCGGGGCATGCCGAAGCTCGTGCTGACCACCAGCGCCTGGAGCTCGACCAGGATGGGCCGGGTGCCCTCGATGCTCGCCACCACCACGGAACCGGCCACCCCCTCGGGACGCTCCGTGAGAAAATACTCCGAGGGGTTTGACACCTCCACGAGGCCCCGGTCGCGCATCTCGAAGACGCCGATCTCGTTGGTGGGGCCGAAGCGGTTCTTGATCCCCCGGATGATGCGGTAGGAGTGCCCCGAGTCGCCCTCGAAGTAGAGGACCGTGTCGACCATGTGCTCGAGGACCTTGGGGCCCGCGATGGAGCCGTCCTTCGTAACGTGGCCCACGAGAAAGACGGGGATCCCCGTCTTCTTGGAGAAAATGATGAGCCGCTCCGAGGCCTCCCTCACCTGCCCCACGCTTCCCGGGGCCGAGGAGAGAAGGGAGCAGTAGACGGTCTGGATGGAATCGATCACCACAGCGGCAGGTCCGACTTCTTTGATATACTTGAGGATGTTCTCCAGGGCGACTTCCACGAGGACGTAGAGGCCCTTCGAGGAGGCGCCGATGCGGTCCGCCCGGAGCTTGATCTGGCTTGCCGACTCCTCACCCGTGACGTAGAGGACCTTTCGCCCCCCCGAAGCCAGGCGGTGCATCACCTGGAGCAGCAGGGTCGACTTGCCGATGCCCGGGTCGCCTCCCACGAGGATGGCCGAGCCGGCCACGATGCCCCCGCCGAGGACACGGTCCATCTCCTCCATGCCCGTCTTGAGGCGGCCCTTCTCGTCGGCCTCGACGGTATCGATGGAACGGGGTTTCTCGTTGAGTTGATACTCCGGCGGGACGCGGGAGTCCGTCGCCTTCGTCGGCTCCTCGGCAAAGCGGTTCCACTCCCCGCAGCCGGGGCACTTCCCGACCCACTTGGGCGACTCATACCCGCAGTTCTGGCAGAAAAAGGCCGTTTTGGTTTTTTTCATGAAAAAACCGTTCTGTTGGTTCGATTGGTTTGTTGGTTCGATTGGTTCGAACAAATGGAACGAATTGAACCAATGGAACTAACTGAACTGCTTTACTGTTTTGTCCTGTTTCCGTCAACAGAAAAGGGTTCCGGGCCCCGCCGGGCCCCCTTGGAAATTGCTTGTCTAAATAGTCGATTTCTGATAAGAGGACTCTTTCGGATTTTTGACGACAGGTGGGTAATTATGCAACATAATCCAAACTTCAGCTCCGGCCCCTGCAGTAAAAGACCCGGGTGGAATCTCGACGGGTTGAAAGACGCCGCCGTGGGACGCTCCCACCGCTCGGCGCTGGGCAAGGCCAAACTGGGCGATGCGATCGCCCGCAGCAAGAAACTGCTCGGTGTCCCCGACGATTACCTGCTCGGGATCCTGCCCGGGTCCGACACGGGCGCCTTCGAGGCGGCCATGTGGACGATGCTGGGGCCCCGGCCGGTCACCGTGCTGGTGTGGGAAAGCTTCAGCGGCGAGTGGGCCAAGGACATCCAGAAGGAACTCAAACTGAAACCGACGGTCCTCGAGGCTCCCTACGGGAAGCTCCCCGACCTGAAGGCCGTGGACTGGAAAAGCGATGTCATATTCGTCGCCAACGGCACGACGAGCGGTGTGAAGATCCCGAACTGGGACTGGATCCCGGATAACCGCGAGGGCCTGTCGATGTGCGACGCCACGAGCGCCGTCTTCGCCATGCCCGTCGACTGGTCGAAGGTGGACGTCCTGACCTACTCCTGGCAGAAATGCCTGGGCGGAGAGGCGGCACACGGGGTCCTCGTGCTCAGCCCCCGCGCCGCGGCCCGGATTGCGGCCTACGATCCTCCCTGGCCCCTGCCGAAGGTCTTCCGCCTGAAGAAGAAAGGCGCCGTGGACAAGGCCATCTTCGAGGGCGACACGATCAACACGCCATCGATGCTCTGCGTCGAGGACTATCTGGATGCCCTGAAATGGGCCGAACCGATCGGGCTTGAAGGGCTCTTCAAGCGCAGCGAGGCCAACCTGAAGGTCATCGAGGACTGGGTCGCAAAGCGCGACTGGGTCGCATTCCTCGCCGAAGACAAGGCCGCACGATCCAACACGTCGGTCTGCCTGAAGGTCGTCAGCGACAAGTTCAGGGCCATGGCGGAGAAGGAACAGGGCGACTTCATCAAGGCCGTGGCGGGCCAGCTGAGCAAGGAAGGCGCGGCCCACGACGTGAGCGCCTACCGGGATGCCCCCGCGGGCTTCCGCTTCTGGTGCGGGCCCACGATCGAGCCCTCTGATGTGAAGCAGGCCCTCGATGGCCTGGAGAAAGTCTATCTGCAAAAAGTGAAATGATTCTTCGGGGCCTGCTGCAACGGCTCGTGAGGGAGAAGCGATGACAGCTCAACGGAAAGGGAAGAAAAACATGAAGCGAGTGCTTATCAGCGACACGCTGTCCCTGGAGGGGATCGAGATACTGAAGAACACCCCCGGCCTCGAGGTGGACGTGATGACCAGCCTCACGCCCGACGAGCTCAAGGGGATTATCAAGGACTATGACGGCCTTGCCATCCGCAGCGCCACGAAGGTCACCAAGGAGATCATCGAAAAGGCCGACAACCTCAAGGTCGTCGGGCGGGCCGGCATCGGGGTCGACAACGTCGACGTCAACGCCGCAAGCAAGCGCGGCATCGTCGTCATGAACACCCCGGGCGGCAACACCATCACCACGGGCGAGCATTCCATCGCCATGATGTTTGCACTCGCCAGGCAGATCCCCCAGGCCACGGCCTCGATGAAGTCCGGCAAATGGGAAAAGAGCAAGTTCATGGGCAACGAGGTCTACAACAAGACCCTCGGGATCATCGGCATCGGCCGGGTGGGCACCATCGTGGCCGACCGCGCCCAGGGCCTCAAGATGAGCGTCATCGCCTTCGACCCCTTCCTCGCGCCCGAGACGGCCGAGAAGATGGGCATCACGCTGGTCACCCTCGACGAGCTGCTGAAGC
The DNA here is from genome assembly GCA_964619035.1 of uncultured Syntrophaceae bacterium. GTDB lineage: Bacteria > Desulfobacterota > Syntrophia > Syntrophales > UBA2192 > UBA2192. The sequence continues at coordinate 23,173 of CAZUBX010000045.1, forward strand.
GCGCCCACTTCATCTCCGTCCACACGCCGCTGACCAAGGACACGAAGAACGTCATCAATGCCGCCTCCATCGCCAAGATGCGCAACGGCGTCTTCATCGTCAACTGCGCCCGCGGCGGGATCATCAACGAAAAGGACCTCCTGGAGGCCCTGAAATCCGGCAAGGTGGCCGGCGCGGCCCTGGACGTCTTCGACGAAGAGCCCACGAAGAACACGGAGCTGGTAAATCACCCCAACGTCATCTGCACGCCCCACCTGGGGGCGGCGACGGACGAGGCCCAGCGCAACGTGGCCATTGCCATCTCCGAGCAGATCGCCGACTTTTTGACGAAGGGCGAGATCCGCAACGCCATCAACTTCCCGTCGGTGAGCGCGGAGCTTCTGACCCACATCCAGCCTTACCTCGCGCTGGCCGAGAAGCTGGGCACATTCGAGGCCCAGATCGTGAAGGGCGGGATCGAAGAGGTGGCCGTCGAGTATGCCGGCGACATCATCAACTACAACGTGGCGCCGCTTACGATCGCGCTGCTCAAGGGGCTGCTCACACCGATCCTGAACGCCAACATCAATTTCATCAACGCCCCCTTCATCGCCAAGGAGCGCAACATCAAGGTCGTCGAGTCCAAGTCGAGCGAGGTGAAGGACTTCACGAGCATGATCTCCGTCACCATCAAGACGACGGAAGAGAAGAGCTCCGCCGCCGGGGCCATCTTCGGCAAGCATGACCTTCGCATCGTGCGGATCGAGAAATTTTCCATGGAAGTGATCCCCGAGGGGCACATGATCGTGCTGTACAACAACGATAAACCCGGCGTCATCGGCAACATCGGCAACACCCTGGGCAACAACGGCATCAACATCGCGCGTTTCCAGCTGAGCCGCGAGCACGTGGACGGCAAGGCACTCGTCGTGCTCTCGACGGACACCGTGGTCCCCGAAGATATCCTGAAAAAACTCAGGGACCTCCCGAACGTCATATCCCTCACCCAGTTGGAGATGTAAACCAGTACGGAGACAGCCTATGTCAAGCGTGATCGTTGTAGGGACCCAGTGGGGCGATGAAGGAAAGGGCAAGATCGTCGACCTCTATGCTGAGGACGCCGACGCCATTGTGCGCTTCCAGGGCGGAAACAATGCGGGGCATACGATCGTGGTACAGGGCAAGCAGACCATCCTGCACCTGATCCCTTCGGGGATTCTCCATGATTACAAGACGTGCATGCTGGGCAACGGCATGGTGATCGACCCCAAGGTGCTGATCGAGGAGATCGACTACCTGAAGAAGCAGAATGGCTTCCCGCCCAACACGAAGCTTGTCATCAGCGACAAGGCGCACGTGATCATGCCCTACCACCGCCGCATCGACGCGGCCCGCGAGGCGGCCAAGGGGGCCGGCAAGATCGGGACGACCCAGCGGGGAATCGGGCCGGCCTACGAGGACAAGGTGTCCCGCGTCGGGATCCGCATCTGCGATCTGCTGGACAGTGAGGTTTTGACCGAGAAGATAAAACGCAATGTCGAGGAGAAGAACTTCTATCTGACGAAGCTCTTCGGCGAGCAGCCCATCGACGAGAAGCCCATCCTGGATGAGTACATGGGGTATGCCGATGTCTTGAGGCCTCACGTGGCGGACATCTCGCTTCTGCTCGACGAGGCGATCCGGCAGAAAAAGAAGATCCTTTTCGAGGGGGCCCAGGGCAACCACCTCGACGTGGACTACGGCACCTACCCCTTCGTCACCTCGTCGAACACGGTGGCCGGCAACGCCTGCTGCGGCGCCGGGGTGGGTCCCACGAAGATCGACTCGGTCATCGGCATCGTCAAGGCCTACACGACCCGCGTGGGTGCAGGCCCCTTCG
>CAZUBX010000046.1:0-25006 GCA_964619035.1 uncultured Syntrophaceae bacterium
CTAATCAAATCCCCCCTTCCCCCCCTTTTTCAAAGGGGGGTCCGCTGCTCCCTCCTTTGCAAAAGGAGGGCTGGGGAGGATTTGTCATTCTTCACTCAGACACTTAGACACTTAGACACTTTCCTCACCGGTCACTGTCGCGCAGCAGCTAAATGAAGAGTGCCGCCAGGATCGCATAAGCGAGCGCCGGAACGAGATTGCCCACACGGATCTGTTTGATCTCGAGGATATTGATGCCGATCCCCAGGATGAGCAGGCCGCCCGTGGCGGTGACGGCCTCGATGACCCCGGGACCCTGAAGGAAGGCGAGCTTTGAGGCCAGCAGGGTAATCGACCCCTGGATCACGAATACCGACAGGGCGGAAAAGGCAACCCCTGATCCGAGCGACGATGCAAAGGCGATCGACGCCACCCCGTCGAGCAGCGATTTAATATAGAGGATGCTCGGGTCCCCCACTGTGCCGTCCCGGATGGCGCCGACGATCACCATGGCCCCGGTGCAGTAGAGCACGGAGGCCGTGACGAAACCCTGGACGAAGGTGGGCGACTCGGATCGGAAGCGCCGCTTGAGCCACTCTCCCATGGCGGCGATGCGCCCTTCGATATCGAGCAGCTCGCCCGTGATGGCCCCGAGCAGGAGAGACCCTATGACGAGCAGGGGCCGCGTGCCCGAGAGGGCCATCTGGAGGCCGATCAGGATCACCGAGAGCCCGAGGGCCTGCATGACGATGGTCTTGATCCGGTCGGGAAGCCGCTTCCCGATGACCACACCCAGAAGGCTCCCCACCACGACGGCGCCCGTGTTCACCAGTGTTCCGGTCACATCTCACCTTCCAGTTTCAATGAACCGGGGTTATAGCATCGAAGAGCCTCCGGGGGCAACAAACCTTTCACAGGCGACAGGCTACAGGCCGCAGGCTTCAGACGGATTTTTCCCTTAGCCTGTCGACTGTTGCCTGTCCTCTGTTCCCTGCGCGACCCACTCAGTCATTGACACCCCGGGGCCCGGACTGATAACTAGTAGTCAGACAGAGGATTGCGGAGGGCGCGCGTGCACACGTTTTTATTCCAGGAAGGCATCTGGGTGGCAAAGGGCGAATACGTTGACGAGGCGATGAACCGGGGTTCCCTCGAAGGGGAGACGAAGGTCATCCATGGCCCCGATGTGTGGCTCAACGAGGGTCGCATGACCCTCAGCATAGGCGGCAAAACAGTCGAGATCGAAAACCTCTACCGCATTGTCCCCTTCACCGAAGGGTCCGATTTCACAAGCTGGGAAACCGTCAACCCGGCCCTCGGGACGCTTCGCGGGCATTTTATCATCATCGGTGAGGCCATCCTGTCTTCCTGCACATCCACAGACGCACGGTTCACGGGCACGGAGTTCCTGCTGCAGGAATCAGCGGACCGCTATATCAACCGCGGCACCCTGTTTTCCTCGAGCGGCAAGATCTCCTCCTGGTCGCTGATCTTGTCAAGAAAGGGGTAGAAATGTCTGAGGCAGGCTCCGTGAAAAAGATTGAATCATTGAGAAAAATCAGGCTCTCGGCCACGATGCTCGAGGTGGGGTTCAAAAGCGAGAACCTCAGCGAAATTATCCAGTGTCAGATCGAGCTCGAGGAACTGGCGGCAAGGCTTCAGGCCGAACAGGGGGATCTCGTCACAGCGCTGCAGTGCGAACAAGCAAAGGAATCTCTGGATGCCTTCGTCGCCCTCGTCGACCAGGCCATGGAAAAGGCCTCCCTCACCGAAGGCATCCCATCCGGCTCGCCCAGGCCAAAACCGACCACCCTAGGGAAGTGAATGAGCGTATAAGTGTAGAAGTGTCTAAGTGAACAAATTAAAAAGCACCGATCCCTCTTCACTCAAACACTCTGACACTTTGGCACTCAGACACTTTTTTCACCAGCCATATCCCCGCGAGGTAAACACCTCCCCGCTCGAGAAGGTTCCCGCCATCCGTTGAAGCGCCTTCACGTTGTTATCGAACGTGTCGGGCTCGGAGAATAGATAGAACGTGACATAGCAGGTCTCCCCATTGAGCGGATAGTAATAGCCCATGGAGGTGTGCTTGATGCCGGGCAGCGGCCTGCTTTCCGAACGTTCCTGCCATTGCAGTCCCGAAGCGTCCCAGTGGCCCAGACGATAGGAGCCCCTGCTTTCGGGAATTTCCCGGACGAGCCGGGTCCAGTCCAGATCCAGGACGGGTTCAATCAACTCCGTGAGCCGTTCCTGCAACGTAAGGGCGTTTTCGTAGGAGAGGTAAAGCGTCCCGCCCCGGAGAGCGATCAGTCCCCGGGTCTGCGGGTTGTGCAAAAGCAGGAGAACCCTCTCGGGGGTCTCGGGCACGAGATAGGCGGCAAAGCTTTCCGGGACGGTTTTCGTCATGAGCCAGCCGTCATCGGGCAGTCGAACGATAAACCCGTACCGGTAGCTCTGGTATTCGCCCTGATCGATCGTGGGCGGCAGAGAGGCGCATCCGGCCATCAGGGCAAATAACGCAACGAGAAAAAGCTTCCTCACATTCCCTCCCGACAATGAAGTGCATTGAAAACGATTGCACGCGCATCCCGCAGCGCCCGACGTAAGCCAGTCGAACGTTGCTGCGGGATAAGTGAGCATAATAAAAGAAAAAAAACAAAACCCTGCACTTCTGGATTCCTGGCACCTTTGTGCGAGGAATTTTAATTCTATGCAAATTCCATGACGAAGCCGCCGTGAAGAGGCCTCCGGTGCCCGCCAGGATGCAAGGGGTGCGTCGGTTGCATTCTCCCCCTTTCCTGTGTTAAACGGACGATCATGATGGCAATTGGCAAATTGTTTGCAGGTTAGCGTGGTTATGCCGGTTTACGAGTACACAGCCCTTAACGACAAAGGCAAGAAGCTCAAGGGGATCATCGACGCCCAGAGCACGGTTGCGGCCAGGCAGAAGCTGCGCGAGAGCAATATCTACCTGACCGATCTGCAGGAGACCTCCGGGGCGAAGAAGGACAGCCCCCTGAAACAGCCCCTGGGAGGCCTGTTCCGTAAAGTGGGGTCCCGCGAGGTGACGGTCATGACGAGGCAGCTGGCCACCCTGCTTGGGGCCGGACTGCCCCTGGTCCAGTCGCTCGCAACCCTGATTGCGCAGACCTCCCACCCGCAGCTCAAAACGATCCTCTCCCAGATCAAGGAGGAGGTCAACGAGGGCAGCAGCTTCTCGCAAACCATGACCCACTACCCCCAGGTCTTTCCGGCTTTCTACCTGAACATGGTCCGGGCGGGGGAGGCCTCGGGCACTCTGCATCTCGTGCTCGAACGGCTCGCAGACTTCAGCGAGAAGCAGCAGGCCCTGAAAGGCCGTGTTCGGGCGGCGCTCGCCTACCCGCTGTTCATGTTCCTCATCGGAAGCGTCGTGCTGTTCTTCCTGGTCACCTTCGTCGTGCCCAACGTGACGAGGATCTTCGACGAGATGCACCAGACCCTGCCGCTCATCACGATCGTGCTCATCGGCGTGAGCCGCTTCCTGGAAACCTTCTGGTGGCTCATCGTGGCGGGGCTCATCGGCGCATTCGTGGGCCTGAAGTACTTCCTGTCGAAAACACAGAAAGGCCGAACCCTGCTGGACCGGACCCTGCTCGCGCTGCCGATCGTCGGCCAGATGAACCGCAAGATTGCCGTGGCGCGCTTCAGCCGGACACTGGGGACTCTCCTGGAGAGCGGGGTCCCCCTGCTTGCCTCCCTGGAAATCGTCCGGAACATCGTGGGAAACTCCCTCATCAGCGATGCCATCCAGAAGGCCGGCAACGACGTACGCGAGGGGCAGAGCCTCTCGGCACCGCTCGCCCGCAGCGGTCTCTTCCCGGCGCTCTCCGTCGAGATGATCTCCGTGGGCGAGCAGAGCGGAAACCTGGAGCCCATGCTCTACCGCATCGCCGAAGCCTATGAGAAAGAAGTGGAGTCGAGCATCACGATGCTCACCTCGCTGTTGGAGCCGATCATGATCCTCGTCATGGGTCTGGCTGTCGGCTTCATCGTGGTGTCGATCCTTCTGCCCATATTCGAAATGAACCAGCTCGTACGATAAACCCGACAGGCCGAAAAAGGTGGTGGCATGAAAAAGGAACTGTTGATCTCCCTGAGGAATCGGATGCGGCGAGGCGGACGGGGTTTTACCCTGATCGAGCTCATGGTCGTCATCGTCATCCTGGGTATCCTCGCCGGACTGATCATCCCGCGGATCATGGGGCGCCCCGACGAGGCGCGGCAGACCAAGGCCCGCATCATGATCGAGGGGATCGAGACGGCACTGAAGCTCTATCGGCTCGACAACGGATTCTACCCGACGACCGAGCAAGGGCTCAGGGCCCTCGTGGAAGCGTCCACGATCCAGCCCGTGCCCCGAAACTGGCGAGAAGGAGGGTATCTCGAGAAGGGCAAGGTCCCCAAGGACCCCTGGGGGAACGACTTCGTCTACCTGAGCCCCGGTACGCAGGGCGAGATGGATCTGATCTCCTACGGTGCCGACGGGCAGCCCGGCGGCGAAGGGAAAAACAAGGATATTACCAACTGGTCACAGGACTAAGCAGGCGCTCGAATACAAAAGAGAATGAAAAGCATCCTGTCCCCCGGGTCATCCGGTGAAGAGGGTTACACCCTCATCGAGATCTCCGTCGTGATTGTTCTCATCGGGGTGATCCTCCTGATGGCCATCCCGAGAGTCCAGGATACCCTGACCAGCGACCGGATGCGATCGGCCGTGCGAAACCTCTCCGGGACGGCGCGGGAGCTCAAGGCAAACGCCGTTCGCGAGCAGGTCGACCATTATTTGCACCTGGACCTGGACAGGCGCGTGCTCTGGAGCACCCGAGACGACATGACGGCGGAGACCCGGACGATCCGCAGGAGCCGGGCACGCTCGCTGCCCTCGGGTGTGAGAATCGTAGATGTCGCGCTTGCCGACGAGGGCAAGAAGAATCAGGGGGAAGTCATCATCCGGTTCTTCAGCCAGGGCTACGTCCAGCCCGCCGCCATCCACCTCACCGACGATGAGCGTACCATGACCCTGATCTTCCAGCCCTTTCTGAGTACCTTCGAAGTGCAGGACAAGTATGTAGATGTGTGGCAGAAGTCAAAATAGCACGCTGAAGCGTGCCAGTGATTAGGGAATAGTGATTAGTGGCTAGTGAAGAAAATGAGAACTGACAGGTACCAGGTAACAGGTGACAGGTGGCAGGTGGCAGACATCACGAGCCACGAGCCACAAGCCACAAACCGCAAGGCTTCAAATTCACCTGCCATCCCCCTTTGTGAAAGGGGGAAAGAGGGGGATTTTCTTCGGCCCGATACCCGATACCCGATACCCGATACCCTCCAAAAGGGTTTCACCCTTTTGGAAGTGATGATCGCCATGGCCATCCTGGCTATTGTGCTCGTGACGGTTTTTCACTCCCAGTCCCAGAGCATCGCCATGGCCAACGAGTCCAGGGCGATGACGACGCTGGCACTGCTCGCACAGAGCCGCATGGCGGAAGTCGAGGGCCAGCAGAACCTCTCGACCGGCCAGACGAGCGGTATTTTCGGAGACGACTTCCCCAATTACACCTGGACGGCAAGCATCACCCAGCCGCAGGGCCTGGGCTCGGGCTTCCTGAGAAAAATCGAGATCACCGTCGTTCACGACTACTACCTGAAGAGGCCATACAAAGTGATCCTGTACCGGCCGGCGACAATGAAACAGTAATTAGTGATTAGTGATTGGCAACTTGAAAATATAGGATCGAGGACCGAGGTACGAGGAACGAGGATGAAAGACGGGAACAAGGATAAAAGACAGGAACGAGGACCGAGGTACGAGGAACGAGGCACAAAGAAAAACCTCGATCCTCGATCCTTTATCCTCGCTCCTGAGACCTCGAGCCTCGTTCCTCGAGCCTCGCTCCTGCGCCGTGCCGGCGCACGGCGCGGTTTCACCCTGGTCGAGATTCTCGTTGCCATCGCCATCCTGGCCGTCGTGCTCTCGACGATCTACGTCTCCTACATTTCCACGATGCGCATCGTGCGGAGCCTCGAGTATGGCGACGAGATCTACTACATGGCCCGAATCACCCTGGAAAGAATGGTCCTGGACCTGCAATCGACCTGCAAGGAGAAGGACTCCTACGAATTCACGACCCTGAAGGATCCCACGGGCAAGCTCCCCCTCAAGGGAGTTTCTTTCCTGTCCCGGGCCCACCTCGATTTCAGCGGCCCGGGCGACTCGATGGCCGTGGCCCAGATCAGCTACGAGCTCGAAGGCGACCCCGATTCAGGAGGGTTCTCCATCATCCGCCGCGACGTCCTGAGGCAGGGCGAGGGCTCCTCGGGCGGCGAAGGCTACACCCTGTGCCGGCGCCTGCAGTTCGTAAACCTGCGGTTCTATGACGCCAGCGGCCGGGAGTATCCCCTGTGGGACAGCCGCACGGGCTCGGAGGCCCAGCGAAACAATGTCCCGTCGTCGATCGTCATCGAGCTCAACTTCATCAACCCCGACGACGCGGCCAACCCGTACAAGTTCATGACCCGATTGCTCCTGACGGGCTCTACCAAAACGTGATAGGATGAAAAAACTGATAACCAACGAAAAGGGGGTCGCCCTCATCCTGGTCCTGCTCACGGTAAGCGTCATCGTGGTGCTCACCCTGCAGCTCAATGTCTCCTCGAGGTCGCAGGTCCACGAGGCCGCCAACCTCGGCGACGGGATCCGGGTCCTCTACATCGCCAAGTCCGGCATCTTTGCGGGGATGGGGCTTCTCTCCGAGGACCGGGGCGATGCGGATACGCTCAACGAGGCCTGGGCCCGCACGGAAGCGCTCTCGGAGCAATCGAAGGATTATTTCGACGGCGGCCACCTGGAGCTCGTAATCGAGGACGAGGCCGGGAAGGTCAACATCAACAAGCTCGTCGAGGGCAACGGCTTCAACAACGCCGTGAAGGGAGTGCTGTCCCGCCTTCTGTCCCAGCCGCAGTTCAAGCTCAAGGACCAGGAGGTGCAAGACCTCCTGAATGCCATCAAGGACTGGATCGACGCGGACTCGGAGGTAACGGCAACTGGTGCAGAAAATGCATATTATCAGGGCCTTGGCAAATCCTACACTGTACGCAACGGGCCCATGGAATCGATCGACGAGCTGCTGCTCGTCCGGGGAATCTCGCGGGAGCTCTTTTACGGTACTTCGGAGAGGCCAGGACTGGCCCGCTTTCTGACGGTTCAGGGGGAAGGGAGCATCAATATCAACACGGCGCCGAAGGAAGTGCTCCGGGCCCTGGCGCCGTCCATCACCGAGGATGTTGCCAACCGGATGGACGACTACCGGAGAAACGCAGCGAACAACCTGACGGATCCCTCATGGTACAGAAGGATTGCAGGATTGAATAACACGGCTATCGACTCGGTGACCGTTGTAACGAAGAGCGAATTTTTCCAGATCGCCGCCATAGGACACCTGGGGACGATGAAACGCACCATCCGTGGTATCGTGAAGCGCGACAGCGAGAAAAAACTCTCCGTTGTCGCCTGGAGGCTCGGCTGATGGCGAAGCACATTCTCGGGCTCGATATCGGCAAAAGCTGCCTGAAGGCTGTCCTCATCGAGGCAGGCCTGAGGGGCAGCATGCGCATCGTTGCCTGGGAAAAGGTCGATATCACCGGGACGGGCGGCATCCGGGAAGCCCTGCGGCGGATCCAGGAAGTCCCGGTTCTCACCGTACCTGCATGCCAGATATCGCTTGCGGCCAAGGGTTTCTCCTTCCGCAACATGAAGCTTCCCTTCAAGGACCGAAAAAAAATCCTCCAGACCCTGCCCTTCGAGCTGGAGTCCCAGATCCCCCACCCCGTGGAGAGCGTGTTGATCGATTTCACCGTCCTCGGTCAGGCGCAGGGCTCCGATCTCTTCACCGCCGTGATCCCCAAGGCAGAGGTGGAGGAGCGCATCACGCTTTTGTCCGATTACGGCTTCGACGCCGAGACCATCGACATCGACACGGTTCCCGTTGCGGCTCAGCTGATGACGGCCGCGCCGGTGGATTCCCTGAATCTTCTTCTGGACGTTGGCGCCTCGGAAACGACGGGCGTCTTTTTCAAGGAAGGCAGGATCCTGCAGGTCCGTTCCTACCCCTTCGGCGGCGATCACGTCACGAACGCCCTTTCCGCGGCCCTGGGGGTCGCTTTCGTCGAGGCTGAGGCCCGCAAGAAACGGGGCGACACGGAACAGGCCGAAGAACAGATCACCGAGGCCTGCCAGAAGTTCTTTGCATCCCTGAAAAACACGATTAGCTCGCTGCGCATGTCGGGGCTTGTCGATGAGGATCCGACGACGGTCTACCTGACGGGAGGAGGCGGTCTCTACCGCAAGCTCGCCGAGGAGCTTTCCCGGGTCCTGGCGGCGCCCGTGGAGCGGGTCAACGTGACCCAGCTCGCCGGCATCAAGCCCGTAGGGGGAGACGACGCGGGCTGGGATTCCATGATCATGAACGGCGCCCTGGCCCTGGCCCTGCGGCCCCTGGCGAAGGGACCGGGATTCAACTTCCGGCAGGGAAATCTGCGACGCAAGGGCATGCCCCTCAAGTTCGACCTCGGCATCAACCTCAAGTGGGCGGGCGCCGTGACGGCCTTGATCCTCCTGCTTGCCGGCGCCGATCTCACCCTCTCCCATTACGCAGACAAAGCCCGGCTCGATCAGCTCAGGGCCGAGACAGCGGCCCTTCTGCAGCAGACCTTTCCCGAGGTGACGCGCGTCGTCGACCCGGCACAGCAATTCCGGGCGAAGATCGCCGAGGCAAAGCGCTTCGCCACGGCGTCCCGGGGCGCAGCCTCGGGCGGCTCCGTCCTCGGCGTCATGAAGGACCTCTCCGAGTCTGTCCCCGAGACCTCCGACTTCCTCATCACGGCACTCGTTTTCGACGGCGACAGGGTCGATATCCGGGGCGAGGCGACGGGCTTCGACGCCGCCGAAACCATCAAGAAGCAACTGGAAAAAACGGAGCGTTACGAAAGTATCGCCGTCAGCTCCTCCAACGTGAAGCAGGGGAGCCGTGTGGAGTTCGAGTTGAAAACCACCCTGGCGAAGAAACCATGAAGAAATTCTGGGACAACCTTGGAGCACGGGAAAAGCTCTACATCCTGGCCGGAATGGGGATCGCGGCACTGATCCTCCTCGTCCAGTTCGCGATCCTGCCCTTCTGGGAGGAACGAGAGCGCGTGGCAAAGTCCATCGATGCCCAGGAGAAGATCCTCAAGGAAATGAACGCCCAGCTCACCGAATACCGTGTGCTCAGGCGAGACATGGATTCCATTCAGCGGGTTATGGCTTCGAGACCGTCCGATTTCACCCTGTACACCTTCGTGGAACGCAAGGCCCGGGAAGCAGGCGTGCGCCCCAACGTCAAGGCCATCAACCCCTCCCGGGGGATGAGCGCCGGGACCTACGAGGAGACGATGGCCGATGTGAGCCTGGAGAAGATCACACTCCGGCAACTTGTCCAGTTCCTTTACCAGGCGGACTCACCGCGCGATGCCGTGAGAATCCGAAAGCTCACCGTGCGCAAGAGCCTGGAGAGTCCCGAGTACCTCACGGCCACGGTTCAGCTTGCCACTTACCAGGCGGCGACAGCCCCCAGGCCAGGCAACGCGCCGGCCAGGAAGGGGGGATAAGACGGATTGCCGATGAACGAAGCCTTCCGGAAATACGGCGCCTATGTTCTCTTTGGCCTGGTGGTGCTCGTTCTTTTTGCGTGGCTGCGGATGCCCTCGGAGGCCGTCCGCTCGCTCGTGCTTTCCGTCGTATCGAAAAATCAGGCGGGGGCCCTGGTGCGCTTTGACTCTGCCGAACTTGTCTTCCCATTCGGGGTCACGCTGACGGGGCTCACCGTGCAGACAAAGCACGGCAGGGGATTGAGATTCGAGGCCGACACGGTCACAGCGCACCCGGCGCTGCTTTCTCTATTGACGGGGCGGCTGGCCCTTCGCATCCAGGCGACGTCCATGGGCGGGAGGATTGACGGTGATATTGCCTTCAGGGATCGCTTTTCCGCCAGCGGCCCTGTGCGCACCGATCTCAATTTCGGCAGCATCAATGCCGCCGAGTGCCCCTGGATTGCCGAGCTGCTGGGACGCGCCGTTCGGGGCCGTGTGGACGGCAGGCTCCGCTTCGAAGGGCTACCGGGGCAGTGGGCTTCCGGGTCGGGGCACATGGAACTGGCGCTCGTCAACGGGCTGATCTCCCTCCAGGCCCCCCTGTTCGGTCTGCAGGAAATGATCTTTACGAGAATGGAAAGCAATATGGACCTTGGCAACGGGACCCTCCAGGTGAACCGTCTCCAGGTTGCAGGCGATCACCTCCAGGGGGAGTTCCGGGGAAGTATCCGCCTCGAAGGGGACTTTTCCCGCAGCCAGATCGCCCTGCGGGGTGACGTGAATCTGCCTTCCGCGGGCCAGGAGCGTTTTGCCGTCGATGTGGGCGGCACGGTTGCCAGCCCGGTCGTAACGCCCATCTGAGGCGTCAGGAAACGGTATGCGAACCTTCATGAAAAACAGGCAACACGCGCTGATGGTCCTCCTCGTGATCGCCGTCGTCGTGTATCTGGTCGTCGACATCGCCTACCGGCTCATCGAACTCAACACGTCGCCTCCCGCGCCGGAGCCCCAGGCAGCGGCGGGCGCGCCAGCCGCGGACATGACGAAAGACCCCCTCGAAGCCTATGCCGTCATCGTCGAGCGAAACCTCTTCCGGACGACAGACCGGCCCATCGTCGTAGACCAGACGGACCCTAATTCGCTCGAGGCCACAGCCCTGCTGCTCGACCTCTACGGGACCATCGCCGGGGAGGGCGGCCGGGGCTATGCCATCATCGAGGAGCGCGACAAGAAAAGGCAGCGCCTCTACAAGGTCGGCGACAAGGTCGCCGGGGCCACGATCGTCAAGATCATGCGAAACGCCGTCGTGCTGCGGCTCGGGGAGAAGGACCAGGTCCTGAAGAAAAAAGAGATCGCATCGGCAGGTACCGAGCGGCGGGCACTGCCCGGAATGGCCCCGCAGCAGGCACAGCCAGCCTCGCCGGGAGCCGCTCCCTCCCCCAGGCCGTCGCCCCGTCCCCCGGCGGCAGGCCCCTCGGGCTCGGCCGCCGATCTGGCAGGCCTGCTGACCCAGGCCCGCGTGATCCCCAACGTATCGGCCGGATCTTCAGGCAAGCCCGACGGGGTCATCATCAATGAGATCCAGCCCGGGAGCCTCTTCGAGAACGCGGGGCTCGTCAACGGGGATGTCATCCAGGAGGTCAACGGCAGGACCGTAACCGGGGTGGCCGATCTGGTGTCCATGTACCGGGACCTCAAGCCGGGGACAAGCCTGTCCGTCAAGGTGACCCGTTCGGGCAGACAGGTGGTGCTTAACCACAAGGTGGAGTAAGCGGCTGCCTCACGGCAGCCAGCCGACAGCAGACAGCCGGCAAACAGAAGATCACCGCTGTTGACTGTAGACTGTAGACTTCGAGTCGTCGCCGCAGGCGGCAAGACGAGAAAATTCGCGGTGGCAATTTGTTGCTTGATGTACTAATAATGACCAAGGATGAGCCCCGGGTATGTACACCTCCCATTTCAAACTGAGGGAAAATCCCTTCAGCCTCACGCCTGACCCGAAGTATCTTTTCCTGAGCCGCCAGCATCGGGAGGCCCTCAACCATCTGATATACGGGATCAAGGAAAAAAAGGGGTTCATCGTTGTCACAGGAGGAATCGGTACGGGAAAGACGACCCTCTCCAGGGCGCTTCTCTCCGGGATGGATCCCTCCGTGGAAACGGCGCTCATCTTCAACTCGTACCTTTCGGACATGGAACTTCTCGAGGTGATCAACCAGGAGTTCCGGATTCCGCTGACAGGGGTCGAAAGAACAAAGAGGCGTTACATCGACGCCCTCAATGCTTTCCTGCTGGCCAATCACAGGGCGGGGAAGAATGCCGTCGTTCTCATCGACGAGGCCCAGAACCTCTCCCGGAACGTCCTCGAGCAGATCCGGATGCTCTCCAACCTGGAAACGGAGACGGAAAAACTGCTCCAGATTGTCCTGGTGGGGCAGCCCGAGCTGCGGGATCTCCTCGCCCAGCCCTCGCTGAGGCAGCTCAACGAGAGGATCTCCGTGCGCTACCACCTCGATGCCCTGCTGGAGGACGACGTGCCCGACTATATCGTGCACCGCATCACCGTGGCGGGCAACACGGGACAACTCTCGTTTGCCGACGACGCCTTCGGCAAGATTTATGACTTCAGCCGGGGAAACCCGAGGCGCATCAACATCCTCTGCGACAGGGCGCTTCTGATCGCCTACGCCGGGAACGGGCTCGAGATCGACCGCAAGATCATCAAGCTGGCCATCCAGGACCTGAAGTCGAGCGACGTGAAAAAGGGAACCCTTTTTGCAAGACGTAGGAAAGGATTGTTTTCCTAGAATCCGTTTTACGTTTCAGGTTTTAGGTTTTACGTACAAGTAGCTTTATTTACATGGTTTTCTCCATGTTTCGTAAAACATAAAACGTAACACCTAAAACGTTCTTGAGGAACAATGAGTTATATAACGACTGCACTGAAACGAGCCCAGCGGGCAAACGACGACCGGTATCTGCCGTACCGGGAGATCATATCGGCTCGGCCGCGACGCAGGGTCCGGGGAAAGAAACGCCTGATCCTCGGCATTTGCCTGGCCTCGCTGGTGCTCGTGGCCTCGACGGCCTTCTCGCTCATCATCTATTTCGGGCAGGGAGAAGACGCGAACCAGGCAGGCAACCTCTACGTTGCCTCCATGGCCCACCGCGCCAAGATCGACGCGGCCGGCCGTCAGCCGGAGCGTCTCGCGCCGGACAACCCGGCCCAGGACAGCGAGATCCTCTTCCAGGCGGGCCTCAGGCGGCAGCAGTCGGAGAACCCGGCGGAGGCCGAGGCCCTCTACCGCAGGGCCATCGAGACGGACCCGAAGAATCTCAGCGCCCTGAACAACCTGGGGGTGATCTGCATGTCCCAGAAACGGGACAAGGAGGCGATCGACATCTTCACCCGCCTCATCGACGTGAAAGGCGACTGGGCCGATCCTTACTACAATCTCGCCTGCCTCTACAGCCGGCAGGGGGACGTCCCGAAAAGCCTTTGGAACCTCAAGGTAGCCTTGTGGATGAACAAGGAACTCAAGGGGTGGGCAAAAAACGATTCGGACCTGGAGCCGTTACGCTCTAAACCGGAATACCATAAAATAGTCAACTAGAGGGTGAATGCGCATGCCGACCCTTTCCGGAAAACAGATACCTATCACGACGGCCCTGGCCGTGTTCGTTCTGCTCTTCGCTTTCCAGGGGGCCGTTTCGGCAGCCCGGTTGGCCGGCAACGCTCAACCGGTCTCGACCACGTCGACGGAGCCGGTGAAGGAAGGCACAGCCCTGCAGAAGGCCGCCGATGAGGAAGAAACACCGGCCACGAAAAAGCAGGCCCCGGTAAAGAAAAAGGTTGCCAAGAAGGCCCCTCCGAAGAAAGCGGCACCGTCCCGGCAGCTCGCGGCAAAAGACGATGACGAGGACAGCGACATTCCCGCCGCGAAGGCCGCACCCGGAAAGCCCGGCTCTGCAAACGGGAAACTGGGCAAGTACGTCACCATCGATTTCGACAACGTCGACATCCTCGCCTTCATTAAATTCATCAGCGAGCTGACGGGAAAGAATTTCGTCGTTGACGAGGCCGTCAAGGGAAAGGTCAGCGTGTTTTCACCGCGGAAGATCTCCTCAGACGAGGCCTACCGGGTCTTCGAATCCGTCCTCGAGATCCACGGCCTGACGACGGTCCCCTCGGGCGACGTGATCAAGATCGTCCCCAGCCAGCAGGCGAGGGAGAAGAGCATCGAGACGCGGCTGCGAGCCGAGGGCCTTGGCCCCAATGACCGCGTGGTGACCCAGATCTTACCTCTGAAGCACGCAAGCCCCGACGACATGAAAAAGGTCCTCGACCCGCTTGTGTCGAAGGCAAGCGTCATCCTCTCCTACCCGCCCACAGGGATGCTCGTCATCACCGACGTCCAGTCCAACATCAAGCGGCTCGTCAAGATCGTCAACGCCCTGGATGTGCAGGGGGCGGGCGAACAGATGCACATCATCCCGCTCAAGCACGCCGTGGCTTCGGACACGGCGGCATCGCTCAACTCGATCTTCCAGCTCGACCAGGCGGCGAGACGGCCGCAAGCCACGATGACGATGAGGATCATCGCCGACGACCGCACCAACAGCCTCATCGTGCTGGCCTCTGAGGTCTTTGCCGCCCGGGTCCGCGAATTCGTGACGATCCTCGACCGGGATATTCCCCAGGGCGAATCCAAGATGCATGTCTTCCGCCTGCAATACGCCAACTCGGAGGACCTGGCCAAGGTCCTGATGAACCTGCCGTCGAAAGATGCCAGGCCGGCGGCCGCGGCGCCCGGCCAGCCCGCGGCGATTCCAGGGCTGCGCGGCAGGATTGCCCTGCTTTCGAGCGACGTGCAGATTGTTTCCGACAAGGCGACGAACACGCTCATCATCACGGCCAACAAGGAGGACTGGCGCATCCTCGAGGAAGTCATCCGGAAGGTGGACATCGCAAGGTCCATGGTCTACATCGAGGCCCTGATCATGGAAGTGGACGTGAACAAAACCTTCGATTTCGGAGTCGAGTGGCGGTTCATCAAGGATCTCGGCACGCCCAGCGGCTTTGACACGGGCCGGACTGCCGGGTTCGGCGGCTCCGGCGGCTCCGGGACCGGCGGCGCTTATAATTTGTTCCCGGGGACTTCGACTGCACCCGCGTTCCCCGGCGGCTTCTCGCTGGGCGTTCTCGCAGCGGGAATCACGCTCGGCGGGATCGTCTTCCCGAATATCGGCGCGGTCGTCAACGCCGTGCAGCAGGACTCTCAAGTGCACATCCTCTCGCACCCTCAGCTGCTCACAAGCGACAACGAGGAAGCAACGATCACCGTCGGCAAGAACATCCCCTACATCACGCGGCAGGAGCGGTCGACAACCAACGTGGACTACACGAACTTCGAATACCGGGACGTGGGGGTCATCCTGACCATCACCCCTTCCATCAACACGGAGCGATTCGTGCGCCTCAAGATCAGCCAGGAGATCTCTACGCTTGTCCAGGAGGAATCCACGGTGGGGCTGCCGACGACCCTCAAGCGCACGGCCAAGACGACCGTCATGCTCAAGGACAAGCAGACGATCGTCATCGGCGGTCTCATGGGCGACAGCTCCACGCAGCGCAACTACCAGGTCCCGCTGCTGGGCGACATCCCGCTGCTGGGATGGCTTTTCAAATCGAAGAACACGAGGCGCGAGAAGACGAATCTCTTCATCTTCATCACCCCGCATGTCATCGAAACCATGGCCGAGGCCCAAGCGGTGAAGGAGATCAAGCGCGAGCAGATCGAAGCTTTCGAGGGAGGGGTGATCAAAAGTTACGGTCCTCAAAAACCCGGGGAAGCGGACAAGAAACTCCCGTAACCGGGATCGGCTGATAACAGATGGAAACAAAAGAAGACAAACGCGATCCCCGGCCCGCGGAGTTCCCCGGCCTGATCCATTCCGACGGAAAGCCCATCGTCGAGCTTCTCGATGAGGCCTTCGGGCCCGTGCCCGAGGGCGGGACGGCGAGGCGCCGGACCATCGGGGAGATCTACACCCACAAGAAGGCCACCGACGAGGTGAGCCAGCTCCACAGCCTGAGCCTGAAATTCGGCATCCCCCTGCTGCCGGAGCTCCCCACGGACCACATGAGCGTGGAGTTCACCCGGAAGGTCCCCATCCAATACCTCAAGAAGCAGAAGATGGTCCCCGTGGAGACGCCCGACGCCTTCCTGGTCGCGGTGAACGACCCCTCCAATTTCCAGGCCGTCGACGATCTGATGCGGCTGCTCGGCCGCGACGACGCCGAGGTGGTGCTGGCCTCCGAGGGAGCGATCCTCTCGGCCATCAATTCTGCCTATGACCTGGGCCGTGATTCGGCGCAGGAGTTCATCCAGATCATGAACGGCGATTCGGCCGACAGCATCATCTCCGAGATCGAGGAGGCGGCCGACCTGCTGGACGATACGAGCGACGCGCCCATCATCAAGCTCGTCAACCTCGTACTCGCCCAGGCCATCAAGGACCGCGCGAGCGACATCCACATCGAGCCCTACACCAACTCGCTGAAGATCCGTTACCGGATCGACGGCATGCTCTACAACCTGCTGAACCTGCCGCGGCGCATCCAGTCGCCGCTGGTGTCGCGCATCAAGATCATGGCCAAGCTCAACATCGCCGAGAAGCGCCTCCCGCAGGACGGACGCATCGAGGTAAAGATCGGCGAAAAGAGCGTCGACATCCGCGTCTCCGTCATCCCCACGGCCTTCGGCGAGCGGGTGGTGCTCCGTCTTCTCGACAAATCCCAGTCGATTCTGACTCTCTCAGACCTGGGGTTGGATGACACGAAAGTCAGCGTGTTCAACCGGCTCATCAAATCGCCCTACGGGATCGTCCTCGTCACGGGACCCACGGGAAGCGGCAAGACGACGAGCCTCTACGCGGCTCTCTCGAAGATCAACAGCGCCTCGATCAACATCATCACCATCGAGGACCCCATCGAGTACCAGATCGAGGGGATCGGGCAGATCCAGGTCAACCCCAAGATCGACCTTACCTTCGCCACCGGGCTGCGCTCGATCGTGCGCCAGGACCCGGATGTCATCCTGGTGGGAGAGGTCCGCGACCGCGAGACGGCGGAGATCGCCATCCAGTCCTCGCTGACGGGGCACCTCGTATTCTCGACGCTGCACACCAACGACGCCGCCAGCGCCATTACGCGGCTTATCGACATGGGCATCGAACCCTTCCTGGTGGCCTCGTCGGTCATCGCCATCGTGGCCCAGAGGCTCGTGCGTGTGCTGTGCCCTCGCTGCAAGGAGGCCTACGAGCCCGACACGGAGTCGCTCATCGACGCAGGGATCCCCCGCAACGCCGTCATCGGCCAGCCGATCTACCGCCGCAAGGGCTGCAACTCCTGCATGAACACGGGCTACCGGGGCCGGACGGGCATCTTCGAGATCATGATCATGGACGAAGGGGTCAAGAAGCTGATCCTCAGGACTTCGGATTCCAACCAGATCAACGATGAGGCCGTCCGCGGCGGCATGTCGACGCTGGTCCAGGACGGGGCGCGCAGGGTCCTCGAGGGAATCACGACGATCGAGGAGGTGCTCCGCGTGACCCGCATCCTGCACCGCAGCACCGGCGTCACTATCGAGGACGAGGCGATCTGACGCGGAGCGTCAGATTGCAGGGTCCAGGGTTCAGGATATAGGGTCCAGGGAAAAATTAAAGCCCCGGGTGCTCAAGGCAGCCCGGGGCTTTCTGTCTGTTAGATGGTCCGTTCCTTTACCCTTTACCCTTTACCCTTTACCCTTTACCCTTTACCCTTTAGCCTGTACTTTCTGCTTGCGCCCTACTGGCGTTCGTAAATCCGGATATCCGGATCCGCCATGAGGTAGGGCTTCAACTCTCCGACGACATCGTTGACGAACAGTGCGCTCTTTAAGTAGCTTTCTGCAGATGCTCGCGAATCGAAGCCGTGAAGCACCTGCACATCCTCTTCCCGGAGGAGGAGGTCTTTGGACTCGGCGCCGGGAATCGTTGAGAGAAACGGCTGTTTGTATTTTGAGTAGACCGCGCCGGCCTTGGGGAGGTCCGTCGCGGAGACCTTCATCGTGATCTCGAGATACGCTTTTTTCATCTTTGTCTCCTTAACTGATTAGACAGGCAACAAAATACCGCAATAGCGTCATTCCCGCGAAAGCGGGAATCCACAAATGACTGGATACCGGATCAAGTCCGGTATGACATGGTTGCGATGTTTAGTTGCCGCAGTAATAATTCAGAAAACACACTATACTAATGATACGAATACCCTTTACCCTGTCTTTCTACTTGTACCCTTCGGGATAGAAATCGTCCCAGGTGTTAGTCAGCAGCCGCTGCGTCGCGCCGGTCGTATCGTCGACTTTGATCGAATAGATCTCCCTCTTCGTCTCATTGGGCGGAATGGCCGAAAAGAGCAGCCGTTCGTCATTCGCCGAGAAGGCGATGCCGCCTATGTTCTGGATGGTTGTCGGGTTCGGGCCGTAGGCGAAGCTGAAACGGTTGACGAACTGCAGCGACGGGACCCTGTTGATGTTGATGTAGTGAAGCATCATCGCTGCCAGTGGAATCTTCACCTCCGAGACCAGCAGGCTTCCGTCGTGGGAGACGACGGGGTTGCTGCCGGCCAGTATGGGCCCCGTGACCGTCCCCGTAGTGATCTCTTGAAGATAGATCCCCACGGTCTGGCCCGGCCCCGTGCCCGTGCCGCGGCCGAACACGATGGTGTTCGCGTTCCAGAAGTCATGACCGAAGATGTCGGTGACGCCCGCGGGGGGGTTGGTGATCTGCGTGAGCGACGTTCCGTCGGGCCGGATCCGGTAGATCTTGCCCTGGTTCCTGAAAAGGACCCAATCGCCCGCAGGGGACCAGCGGGGCCGGAGTCCCTGCGCAAGGTCCTTCTCGGTCGTGCCCGCGGCATCGTCCACCTTCCGCACGATGATGCGGTCGAACCCGCCGACGACGCGCTTGAAGGCCACCCACTTTCCGTCGTGCGAGACATCGGGCATCGAATCGTCGAAGGCGGTCACAAACAGGGCTGACGGTAGCAGCGGGACTTCATCCGTGGCCGTCATCAATTGTCCCCTGCCCGTCTCCTGCGATACGTAGACGATGGAGGCGCACCCCCACGTCATGAGAAGGCAGACCAACACGAGTACAATCATCTTTTTCATGGCATTCCTCCTTGGACCTTTGATGACGGCTGAGTTTGGTGTGATGGATGACTGGGTCGTTGCCTGTACGCCGGCTGTGGAAAAATCAATTCGGAGTGAGCGGGTGGACTAATGACAGATGAACAAAAGGAAACTCAGGACGCGGTTACCTACTAATTAACGGCAAACCCTTTCCCCGTCAACAGAAAATTGAAGCTCGCGGCCGGTGATCACCGGCCGTACACCGTCGGGTCCGGGATGCCGGCTTCGTGGAACCCCTTCTTCCGGAGAATGCAGCTGTCGCAATCGCCGCAGGCCCAGCCCTGCGCATCCGGGTCGTAGCAACTGTGGGTGAGACGGTAGTCGACACCGAGTTCGGTGCCCGTCCGGATGATCTCGGCCTTGGTCATGTGGATGAGCGGAACCCGGATGGCGATTTTCATTTTTCCTTCGACGGCGGCCTTGATGGCAAGATTCGCCATGGCCTCAAAGGCAAGGATATATTCGGGCCTGCAGTCGGGGTAGCCCGAGTAGTCCACCGCATTGACGCCGATGAAGATGTCGGCTGCCTCCAGGACTTCCGCCCAGGCCAGCGCATAGGACAGGAAGACGGTGTTTCGCGCCGGCACGTAGGTCACCGGGATACCCGATACCAGTTCCTCTTCGCCGCGGCCGTGGGGCACGGCGATATCGGCCGTGAGGGCCGAGCCCCCGATCTTCCCGAGGTCGATCCGGATGACGAGGTGCTGCCGGGCGCCGAGGACGCCGGCTATTTTCCGCGATGCGTCCAGTTCCACGGCATGACGCTGTCCGTAATCGAAGCTCAGGCAGTAGAGTTCGTACCCCTCACGCTTCGCCACGGCCATCGCCGTCGTGGAGTCGATACCGCCGCTCGAAAGAATCACCGCTTTTCTCTTTTTTTCCATCACCGATTCCTTTGACCGTCACGACCCGGACAGATCCGGTCCCCGCTTCAACGCCAGCATTCCCGCCATTGCGGCCAGAAGAAGCACAATATTCAGCGTCCACACGAACCTGTAGGAGCCAAGGGCATCGTAGAGGATGCCGCCGACGATGGGCCCGAGGGCCCCGCCGACGCCCGCGACGAAGAAGTTGAGAAGCCCGTAGACCGACCCCATGCGCTCCCTGCCGAAGCGGCCCGAGGCGATGATGGGCAAAATGGGCCCGAGGCACCCGTACCCGAAGCCAAAGATGAGCGCATAGGCAAAGAGCCCCTCCACGGTCGTTACCTGGAGCAGAACAGCCAGCCCCGCAGCCATGAACCCATAGCCCAGCACGGCGGAGTACTTGGGATCGGGCAGGCGGTCACTCACCCATCCGAAAAAAAACTGCCCGCAAAAGCCCGCAAGACCTATAGCGCCCAGGGAGGAGGCGGCGACAATGCGATCGATGCCGAGATCCAGTGCGTAGGGCACCTGGTGGACAAACGCCATCAGGACGGTCATGACCGCCGTTCCCTGGCAGACCGACAGGACCCAGAAACGGGAATCCCTCAGGGCCTCCCCGATGGGTGCCGTGACCGTCGTCTCCGGGTCCTTACTATCCGCCACGCCACCAGCCGCAGGCACGGCCTGCCGGCCGTCGGGACAGAGACCGTAATCCTCCGGTTTCATCCTTCCGAGAAAGACCTGGGCGATCAGCACCCCCGGCAAAAGCAGGGTGATCCCCATGACGATGAAGCCGGCCTGCCAGCCGTAATCCTTCACGATCCAGCCCACGACCGGGGTCATGACCATCGTGCCGAAACTCACACCCATGGACGCAAGGCCGATGGCCAGCCCCCGCTTGCGCACGAACCATTTGCCCACGGAGGAGTTCCCCACGACGATGCCCGTCCAGGACGATCCCAGGCCGCAGAGCAGACCGTAGGCGAGGTAGAAGGTCAGGGGAGTGCTCGCGAAGGCCGACAGGATGAATCCCAGGGCGCCGACGCCAGCTCCCGCCGTGGCGATCCAGCGCGGCGCGATGCGGTCCAGGAGCCTGCCGGCATAGATTCCTCCCGCGGCGAAAAAGAGCATGTTGATGGAGGCCGCCAGGGAGATGACGGTACGCGACCAGCCGTTTTCCACGGTGAGCGGCTGCACGAAAATGCCGAAGCTGTAGCGCGCCCCGTAGCTGACGGCGTGAAGCAGAAAGGAGCCCGCCACGACATACCAGCCCCAGAAAATCCCCTCTTCGGTATTCCTTTCACCCGTCATCGGCATCGCTCCATCTAGGACCCGGAGAGGCCTTTTGTCAATCGAAAGAAGGGGTATCGGGTGTTGGAATCAAAGACAGCCGACAGCCAGAAGAGAAAATGATTCTTTGCTGTCGGCTTTAGACTGCCGGCTGTCGGCTTCTTCCACTTCTGCCACTTCCTTTACGCGGCCGCTGAATTATGCTACAAGAGACAATAAACTGGCACCTCCAAGGAACCCATCTATCCCATGCACGGAAGCCGCACCCGCATCCCTCTCCCGACCCGGCGTCGAAGGCAAACAAAACGCGAAGAGCCCTCCTCGTGGCTCAAACCCGAGGCCGAGCCTGCCCTGAACGACGCGCTCGCCCGGATCGGAAAGCCCGACGAAGTACTCTTCAGGCCGGACCCCTTCCAGCTCGAGGCCATTGAGGCCATCGGGCGCACGGACTGCCTCGTCATGGCCCCGACAGGTTCCGGCAAGACCTGGATCGCCGAGCAGGCCATCCGGAAGATGCTCCGGGAGGGAAAGCGCTGCTGGTATGCCTCTCCCCTGAAGGCCCTGTCGAATGCCAAGTGGGTGGAGTTCGGCGACCTCTTCGAGAGCATGAACGTGGGCATCCTCACGGGCGACACAAAAGAGAACACCGATGCGCCCGTGATCGTAGGGACGACGGAGATCCTCCGGAACCAGCTCTACGACACCATGCACGAGGGACGCGATCTGCCCTTCGATCTGGTCATCCTCGACGAGGCCCACTACCTCGGCGACGTGGAGCGCGGTGTGGTCTGGGAGGAGATCATGATCTACCTGCCCGCGCGGGTGAACCTCCTGCTGCTCTCCGCCACGATCGAAAACGGCCGCCAGATCGCCGCCTGGCTCGAGGCCCTGCGCGGCAAGAAATGCGCCGTCATCGAGGAGAGACGGCGGCCGGTGCCCCTGTACCCGCTCTTTCTCCACCCGTCGGGCCGGCTCATGCCCTTTCTCGACAAGCGAAGGTTCTACGGCCGTGTGGAGCAGTTTGCCCGCGAGCGGGGAAAGCAACAGCGCGGCGGCCGGGGGATCACGCCCTACGGCGAGATCCTCCGGGTACTGAGGCACTTCAACCTGCTGCCGGCCATCTTTTTTCTCCAGTCGAGGGCCGAGTGCGACAACGCCGTGAAGAGCTGCCGGCAGATCACGCGCCCGGCGAACGTCGAGTTCGACGATGCGCTTCAGGAGATGATCGACCGCACGCCGAGGCTCGCCCAGCACAAGCAGCTCGCGCAGCTGCGCCTCTCCCGGGTCGCCTCCCACCACGGGGGGCAGCTCCCGCCGTGGAAGTTTGTCGTGGAGAGCATGATGAAGCGCGGCTACCTGGATGCGATCTTCGCCACGTCCACCGTGGCGGCGGGGGTGAACTTCCCGGCGCGGACGATCGTTCTTTTCAACTCGGACTATTTCAACGGGCACGAGTGCGTGCCGCTCGGTGCCACCGCCTTTCACCAGATGACAGGCCGGGCGGGCCGCCGGGGGCAGGACAACATCGGCTTCATGCTGCTGGTGCCGGGCCGGTTCATGGACCTGGAGCACGTCCGGAGGCTTGTCTTCACGCGCTCCGAGGACATCGAGAGCCGCATCAAGAACGACTTCTCCATGGTGCTGAACCTGCTTTTGTCCCAGACGATGGAGAACGTCCGCCACATCTTCGAGAACTCGCTTGCGGACTTCCAGCAGGACGAAGAGCGAAGGGGTGGAAAGAAAAACGCCGCCTCGCGACTCTGGCGGGCCTTCCAGCGGCACGTGTCGTTCCTCAAGGCCGAGGGTTTCGTGGGCGACAACGACCGGCTCACGGCCGACGGGGCCTGGACCTCCCAGCTGCGGCTCGACCACCCCGTGCTGATTGCCGAGTGCCTGCGGCGGGGAGCGCTCCCGAACCAGGACGCGGCACTGCTGGCCGCCGTGATCGCACCCTTCGTCTATGACCGGGGGCAGGACATCCCCGTGAAAAGGAAGGAACTGCCCAAACGGCTGGTTCAGGCCTACGACCGGGTGGTCGAAACCGTTTTCCCCATGATGGAGAAGCTCGATGCCGAGGGCTTCGGCCTGCACCCCCTGCCCCTCTGGACGGCAGCCGTGATCTACGACTGGGCCCGCGGGCGCGAATGGGACCGGATCGTCGAGCGCTACGGATTTGCCGACGGCGACATGGCCATGCTCGTCTCCCGGACGGCCGACAACCTCCGGCAGATCGCCGCCCTGCGGCACACCCACCCGGATGTGGCCGACCTGGCATGGAAAGCACGGGAGTTGCTGCTGAGGGAACCGGTAGTGTTTTAAATTTTCATGCTTGACAATTTTGTGCCGGGAAGGCTATAAGGTCCCTTCCGATGGAAAAACGGGCCGGATCTCTCCGGCCCTCTTTTTACAGAGAACACAAGCGTCCCCATCGTCTAGTGGCCTAGGACACTGGCCTTTCACGCCGGCGACCGGGGTTCGACTCCCCGTGGGGACGCCAGAAACGAAGAGGGGATCACCGCCGCGGTGATCCCCTCTTTTTTGTAAAGGCTTGTTCCGGAAATCAATACGCCGCAAAAAGCGGGATCACGTAGGGTCCTTCGGGGATGACGGCCACCCGGCGATCGCCGGAGGCCTTTACGCTCTCCATGACGGCTGCAGCGGGTGAGGCGATCAGAGTGACTCCGGTGAGGGCTCTCTGGTCCTTGGAGAGGCCCTCGCTGAAGAGACAGACCTTCCCCTTTTTCATGGCCTTGACCTGCATTTCCGACTGCCATTCGTCGATCGCGGCGTATCGTTTGGGGAGGATTTCCTGCAGGAACCTTTCAGGTCCCATGCGGATCATGTTGCGCTGCGATTCGGCGTATTCCGCCGAACCGACCCCCTCGGAGCATTGCGAGACGGTGATGAGCGTCCCTCCCGGCTCGAGGATCTCAAGGGCGCCCACCATCCCCTTTACCGTCTGGTAGTAGGTCTTGTCGAGGGGGTAGCCCGCCGAGCTGGTGACGACGGTATGGAACCTCTTCTTCATCGGGACTTCCGCATAGGGCCTGACAAATGCAACCGCCTCGAGGTGGCTCGCCTCGATCTCCCCGAAATTCACGAAAGACAGCCTTCTCTCCTCGTCGATCACGGTGTTGAGGGCAAGGCATTTCCCGATCATCCTGATGATCTCGAGCTGGGCTTCGTGCAGGGGATTGCCCTCGATGACGCAATTGACGGCCCGGCAGTGCTCCAGCACCCTGGCGGAATGGAAGGTTCGGATGGTCCTTTCATGGGCGACGCCGGGCGCCACGATCTTCCTTCCCCCCGAGTAGCCCGCCATGAAATGGGGCTCCACGAGGCCGACGGCGATGCGCAGATCGGCGTCGACGAACCGGCGGTCGATGCCCACCTCGATCCCTTCCGACGTATTCGCCAGGAAGACATGGTCGTCGTCATTGCGGGCGAAGTGATTGGCCACGTTGACTGCATTGAGCACCCAGTCGTCGCCCACGATCTCGCGAAGCTCCGCTCCCTCGTTGGGCCGGTGAAGGCCCGTGGCAACGAGAACCGTGATCGAATCGGGGGTGATTCCCGCCTCGATCAGCTCCCTGACGAGCGGGGGCAGAACGAGGCCGTTGGGTACGGGGCGGGTGATATCGCAGATGAGAATGCAGGCGCTTCGGCAGCCCTTTGCTTCCTCTTTCAGCGGCTTGCAGGCTACGGGGTTTGAGAAGGCTGACTTGACGGCCTCCCGGGGGTTTTCCAGGACAGGCATGGCCTTTTTCCGGATGAGGGTCACCTCGAGGTCATCGGGCAGATCGAGGGGAAAACCATCTTTGCCGTATTTCATGACGATGCGCATGACGGAGTCCCCCTGATGAAATCCACAAATCCCCCGGGGAAAAATCCCCTGAGATAACCCTATTCCCTAATCTTCCTCTCCCCTCCGAGGGAGAGGATTGAGGTGAGGGGGAATAA
>CAZUBX010000047.1:0-24505 GCA_964619035.1 uncultured Syntrophaceae bacterium
CGAACAACGGCAACTGGCAGCTTAACCCCCTGTCCACTAAATCGGGGCAAGACCACTCCCCTGGCGGGAGAGGATTGGGGTGAGGGGGTCCTTCGACAAGCTCAGGATGACTTTTTATATTTGCCATGGTGAGCCTGTCGAACCATCACCCTCACCCTGACCCTCTCCCCTCAAGGGAGAGGGAAATCGATGAGAGGACCTCCATTGGGAGGGTTGGGGAGGAATTTATTGCAACATTCACGACTGCAGCGGGAAGGCGACGCTGGTCTCCCCGATGTGCCCGCCCGAAAAAACCCAGGTGTCCAGTCCCAGCCTCGAAAGCGTCGATTCCCCGAGGCGGGCCGTGCGGGCCTGCCCCCGGGCCAGGACGAGCTCCGCGTCGTAGTCGAGGGGGTCCTGCAGGTAGAGTCTGGTCAGCATGGCCAGCCTGTCGTGATCGGGGCTGCCCGGCAGCAGGCCCTGGAACGTCGCAAGATCCACCGGGCCGACGCGGAGGCGGATCTTTCCCATGCGGTCTTCGATCTCTTCACCGAGAACGCTGTCGATCCCGAGGCGGCTTGCCGCCTGCCCGAGACACAGGCGCTGGTCGGACGGGATTCTCACGCGTCGCCGGAAGCACTGGATAACCTCAACCGGCACACCGCGAAAGGCATCCCGCAGCATGGTCTCCAATCCCCAGGCGCTGTGGGGGTACTGGGTCACGATGCCGATATAGCGGGACAGGGAATAGGCATGGGGGATCTCCTCGCGCAGCCCGGGCTCGCCGAGGCCGAGCAGGCAGAAGAGCCTTTCCAGATCGTCTGCGTTCTTCCCCTCGAGCACCTGGAAGAACAGGCGGTACTTCATGCAGCAGCGGAAGAAAAGGGCGAAGAGGCGGTGGTTGAAAATGTCCAGGAAGTCCCGGGTCGCCGGCTCGTCGGAGGTCTCGTCCTCCAGGAGGTCTTCCGTGTAGAACGTGGGAAGCGGCGAGGCGTGCCCGTAGAGGCCCAGAAAGGTGGCCGTCACCCGGAAACCCGGCTCTTCGCCATCGGTCTTCTCGATCTTCGCGATGTCGGCCGCGGGGAAGGCAAGAGAATTCTGCGGACGGATCCTCAAGGTCCGATTCGCCGGGACGGGCGCAGCGGGGTCCTCGGGGCTCTCCGCGGCATGGCCCAGGAGGCGCAGCAGGCGCAGGACCTGGAGGAAGGAGAACTCATGACCTTTCTTCAGCAGCTCCGCCGTCAGATCAGCGGGTGGTTGCCCAGCCTTGCCGGCCATCGATAGGTGTCTCCTCTCATCACTTCGTGGATGATCAGGTTCGTGAATGAGTTGATGGAGGCGTAGCCCCCGAGAAAGCAGTCCAGGACGGAGCCGAAGAGGAACAGATCGCCCGTCGAGACATAATGATCCTGGCGGAGCTTCATCGTCACTTCACGCCCCCGCACCGGCATCCCGCCGACGAGTCGATCCGACGGCTTGTCCTGAAGATGCTCGATCCCGCCGATCCGCTTCTTGTTGGCCAGGATGGCCGATTGATCGCGCGACTCCGGGAAAATGTAGAGATCCAGGAGCGCCCGGAAATGCTCCTTCCTGGCCAGGGACAGGTAGTTGAGCGACAGGTGCGATATCAGCCGCCACAGGACGTTGGGTCCCAGCGGAGGAAACACCGTCGGGGTCAGCGGCTTGATGTTCCGGAAGGTCGCGTACTCCGGGGATGCCCCGGTGGCGACACAGATGTCCCCGATGCGCAGGCTCTCCGGCAGCGTGCCGTTGGTGGACGTGAGCGCGATGGAAAGAGTCTCCGGCCGGGGCGTGCCCCCCTCCGGCGGATAGGCCGCAGACAGAAACACATCGGCCCCGGGCTTGATCGGCGATCGCCGGTGCGTCATGTGATAGACGGGCGTTTCGCGGAAGTCGGGGTTGAAATGCTCGAAGGGCTGGTAGTGCCTCTCCTCGGCCGTCCCCTGGATGAACCCCGTCACCTTGTCCACGGAATAGACCTGGTAGTGATCGGGATCGGAACAGGCCGGCCGAACCAGGTACCACGGCCGGCGGTGGTCCAGCGAAATGGGGTCCGCTTCGTGCGGGAAGAGGTTGATGACGGGGGTTGCGAAAAGGACGAAATGGTCCCGCGTCACCCGGGGGGGGCGCACGGGTAGGGAATCCAGCTCGAAGCGGATCTCGAATTTCGACCCGCTCCCCCTGCCCCGCCACTGCTCCCAGCCGGAAAGATCGACGTAGAGAAACTTCTCCGGTGAAAAGAAGTACTCCTGGAGGATACGGTAGCCCGGAAAGGCATGGGTCGGATAGGGGATGAGGGCCCCGCTTTCGGAAAAGCCAGCCGCCTTGAGGCATTCGGCGGGAAGCACTGCCTCTTTGCCCCCGTCCAGAGGCCTCAGGACGATTCGTTTGAGATGACGCATCAGGAGGAAATACAGATCGGCGGCGCCTGCATAGTCGCCGGCCAGAAAGAAACGCAGGGACTTCGGGCGCCAGTCGGTCAGCTTGATCCCATTGAGCTCCATCACCAGCCTGACCTGCGGCGGCTGGCCCGAGGGCTGCTCGAAGACGCCCTCCACGATCGAAAGGGGATGGATCTCCACCTCGCTGCAGGTCCGGAACAGGCAGGAGGTCCCCTCGACGGGGACCGAGGCCAGGGGAATCCCCGCCGGAATCGTCGCGGACTGCCGGAGCGTGGGCTTCGGGGTGAAGGCGACCGTCGAGGTGGAAGGGATCGGCCTGAGATAGTGCGGCCAGATGATCCGGATCAGGTCCTGGATGATCTCGGGGAAGTCATCGTCGAGCTTCTGGCGCAGCAGGGCGGTCTGAAAGGAAACGCCCTCCAGCAGGCGCTCCACGTCCGGGTCCGCCACGGGCCCGCTCAGCATGGGCGCCAGGGCCGGGTAAGCCTTCGCGAAGTCCGCGCCGAGCTCCCTGAGCTGATTCATCTCCTGTTGAAAATAGCGGTTGAACATATCTGCACGAACCCCTTCGATGAGGCAACCGATCAGCCCTTCAAGCTGACCTTTCCGTCGGAATCCACGATCGTCTCGATCAGGACATTCCTGCCCGACTCCGCACGGAGCTGCGCTACGATCTGGAACCGCAGGCACAACAGGTCTTCTTCCTGGTGCACGAAACTCACCCGCACGGAGCGCAGCCGCGGCTCGTATTCCTCGATGGCCTGCCGGAGGCTCTTCTCGATCTCGGTGACCGATTCGGGGTAGGACAGCATGAAATCCGTCAGGTCCGGCACCCCGTAGCCATCAGCAATGGGCACGTTGCCCTGCCGCGTGTTGAGGATCCGCTGCAGGTGGGCCACGATGGAATCGATCTGCCTGCGCGCCTCCCCCCGGTTTCGCCTCTTCGGCTCATTCTTCCAGGTGCGGATGCGCTCCAGAAGCCTCTCTTCACCCATGAACCCTCGCCCCCCCGGACTTGTTCTCAGGCCCCGACTCCCCCCGCCTGCGTCCCGGCTCGCCCCGCCCCGGCACCCATCCCTAATGACACGAGATGATTAATGATTTTGACTGTCAGCTTAGTCGAATGGGGATGGAAGTCAAGTACCAAAGATTCATGATTTTAACTACGAAGGAAGTATTAGGGGGGCGTGGCATGAAGGATGCAAATATTCTGGAAAGTTTACTTTTTTCACCCTTGCAGGGTAGCGAATGTCACAGATTCTCGTCAAACTCGCTGATTTTGCCGTGAGCAACAACCCCGATGACCAGTTGGTCGTCTACGGGCTGGGGTCCACCGCCGCCGTGATCCTTCACGACGAGGGGGCCCGGGCAGGCGGCATCGTCCACTTTATGCTCCCGAGCGCCGCATCGGAGTCCCGCAGGGCAACGGATTACCCGGCCATGTTTGCCGACGTGGCGATCCCGCTGCTCGTAGCGTCCTGCAGCGAGCAGGGGGCGAGAACGGCGTCGCTCACGGCGAGGCTGGCGGGGGGCTCGATCCTGATGGGCCAGGGGATCTCCCGCAGCATCAGCGAGGGCAACATCGCGGCGGCAAAAAAAATCCTCGCCGACCTCGGGATCCCGCTGACGACGGAAGACACCGGCGGCAATCACAATCGCGCCGTCCGGCTGGAAATCGCGACGGGGAAAACCTACCTGAAAGGACCCAACGGGAGTTGGGAGGAACTACGATGAACCTGGACAGTGCAATCAAGAGCTCAATGACCAAGCTTCCGGCCTTTCCCGCCACCGTGCACAGGGTGACGAGCCTCATCAACAACCCCGATTCGGCCATGACGGAACTCGTGGATGTGATCCGGCTTGACCAGGCCATCACGGCCAACATCCTGCGGATGTGCAACTCGGCCTACTTCGGGCTCAGGCACAAGGTGGACAACGTCCAGGACGCCATCATGTACCTCGGCAGACAGAACATCGTCCGGGCCGTCCTGGCCGCCGGCACGTCCCGCTTCTTCAAAAACACACCGGGCTATGAGGCCGAGGCGAAGGATCTCTGGGAGCACGCCGTGGGAACAGCCCTGATGGCGCAGATCCTGGCCAGGAAGATCTTGAGGAGGGAGGATTCGAGCCTTTTTACCGCGGCGATCCTGCACGACATCGGGAAGATCGTCCTCGGCGAGTTCGTGAGGGACAAGTACGCTGAGATCAAGAAGATCGTCGAGGAACAAGCTCGCTCGTTCCTCGAGGCGGAGGAGAAAGTCCTGGGCATGAACCACGCCACGCTGGGCGGCATGATTGCGGCCTCCTGGAAATTCCCGGAAGACATCCGCAACGCCATCGCCTTCCATCACCGGCCTGACCGCCTGGCAGACAAGAAAGATCCTATGCCGTGGATCGTCCATCTCGCCGACCAGGGCTGCATCATGCTGGGCATCGGCCGGGGTGCGGACGGGCTGGCCTACGATGGGCTGGATGAGGCCATGAGCCGTCTTGGCCTTTCACAGAAGGACTTCGAGGAATCCCTCGCCCTGCTGGTGAGGGAAATCGACAACGCGCGGGAGCTGATCGGGATCGTGCAGTCCCCATCCAACTGAGATTTCCGGGTTCCACCATCCGGAAACAAAGAGGTCAGCCGAATTTCGGCCGGCCTCTTTTTGTGTCCGCAGTGCAAGCTGTCCTATTTCCATTGCGGCCGGTGCGGCGAGCGGGGTATAAGACGCCGGAGGGACTCTTCCCGGCGGGTTCACACGCAGATGGTCATCTCCATGCTCCTCTATTCCTTCGGCATCATCCTCTCCGGGCTTCTGCTGGGTTACACCGCCCAGGTGCTCGCAGCCCGCGGTCTCATCCGTCTTCCCGTCTCGATGGACGCGCTGCGCAAGGGGCTCCAGCGCACGGCCCTTCTCTTCGTAAACCCCGTGGCCATCGTGGGCGCCACCTGGATCGTGAGCATCCGCGACGCGGCCCTCGTGGCCCTGCCCTTCGTCGGCCTCTTCGCCATCGTCACGGGCGGCGCGCTCGCCCTGGGGGCGGCAAGACTCCTTCAGCTCCCCCCGAAGAAAACGGGGGCCCTTTTCTGCTGCGGCTCCTTCACCAACATCGGCTCCATCGGAGCGCTTGTCTGCTACATGTTCCTGGGCGAGCCCGGCTTTGCCCTCGTGCCCATCTACAAGATCTTCGAGGAGCTCTCCTACTACTCCACGGGCTTTCCGATCGCGAAGTACTACAGCGGGAGCACTGTCACAGAAGGCCGCTGGGACCGGGTCAAGGGCCTCGCCCGCGATCCCCTCATCGTCGTCTCGGTCTCGAGCCTCCTTCTGGGCGCCGCCCTCAACGTAAGCGGCCTTGAGCGGCCCCCTATCTATGCAACGGTCAATGCCGTCTTCATCCCGCTGGGGGCCTTCCTGCTGCTGGTCTCCATCGGGCTTGCCCTGCGGTTCCGCCGGGTGGGGGATTATTTAAGGGAAGGCGCCTCCGTTGCCGCCATCAAGTTTGCCATGGTGCCCCTCATGGCATCCACGATTGCCTGGGGCATGGGCTTCGGCTCGATCGACGGCGGGCTTCCGCTCAAGGTCGTCCTGATCCTCTCTGCGATGCCCGTGGCCTTCAACGCCCTGATCCCGCCCTCGATCTACGACCTCGATCTGGACCTGGCCAACTCCTGCCTGCTGATCACCATGGCGCTGCTGATCATTGTCCTGCCGGCGCTGCTGTTCGTCATCCAGTCGTTCTAGTTCCGGTTGGCGGGCGCCGGCGAAGCGAGTCGGCTGCAACCGGGGGTTGGGTGGCTATGCATGGATACGTGTCGGCTTCCTTCCTCTATTTCTGCAAGGCCGGGTAGTCGGTATAGCCCTTGGATCCGGGTGTGTAGAAGGTAGACATATCCGGCGCGTTCACGGCTGCCTTGGTTCTCCATCGTGCCACCAGGTCGGGATTGGCAAGGAAAGGCCGCCCTACGGCGATGAGATCGCATTTGCCTGCGGCCAAGTCGCTTTCGGCACGCTCGGCATCGTAACCGCCGGAGAGGATCAACGTGCGCTTGAATAGTTTGCGGAATGTCGCCTTCATGGCATCGGGCACCGGCGGCGCGCCCATGGGCGAGTGATCCACGAGGTGGATATAAACCAGGCCGCGGGCGTTGAGCTGCTGCGCCAGGTAGGTGTAATCCGCCTCCATCATGTCGTACAACGGCATGTCGTTGAACACACCGAACGGGGAAAGTCGGATGCCCACCTTGTCCTTGCCAATGGCACCCATCACCGCCTCCGCCACTTCCAGCACAAAACGCGCGCGGTTCTCGATCGGACCGCCATAACCATCGGTGCGCTGATTCGTGTTCGGACGGATGAACTGCTCCAGCAGATAGCCGTTCGCGCTGTGCAGCTCGATGCCGTCAAACCCCGCTGTCACGGCATTCTTCGCGGCATTCGCATATTCCGCGATGGTGCTCTTGATCTCCGCCTCGGTCATCGCCTGCGGCGCGGGATGCGGCTTCATGCCCTCGGCATCCGTGTACATCTCTCCTGCGGCCGCCACGGCAGAAGGCGCCAGCATGCGTGCTCCTGCGGGAAGGTTCAGCGGATGGGCAATTCGTCCGCAGTGCATGAGCTGCACGAACATCTTCGCACCCTTGGCATGCACCGCATCGGTAATGCGCTTCCACCCCTCGACCTGGGCCGGGGAGAATATTCCCGGTATGCGCGGATAACCCAGCCCGTTCGGCGAGGGCGACGTACCCTCGGTAATCATGAGTCCCGCCGTGGCCCGCTGCGCGTAGTACTCGGCCATGAGCGCATTGGGAATATTGTCGGTAGCGCGGTTGCGCGTCAGTGGCGCCATGACCAGGTGATTCTGTAATGTCAGGGGGCCGACAGCGTATTTCGAGTACAGGATTGACATGGGTGAGTCCTCCAGAGAGTGGTTTGCTTACCTTCCGGTCTTTTCATCGCGCTGGATGACAGATCGAGAGCCGGCGTCACCACACCTTCCCGGCCTCTTCGGCCATGCCGTATTCCTCGAGTGTTTCCTTTGTCGGGATGCCCTTGACCGGATCGAATCCCGCCAGCTCGTAGAATCGCGATTTCATCCCTTCAAAATTCATCTCGATGCCCTCCGGCTCCCCGTCCCGGGCCGGCTCCAGCATCCGCGGCGTGAGGCTGTCATCTTCCGCCGTGAGACCGTAACGATAATTGATGAGCCGCTTCAGGTAAAAGACCCGGCGGCCGGCCTTCATCATTTTCTCAATATCCCAGCCGTAACCTGCCACATCGTTGAAGAGGTTCAGCCAGTCCGGGATGGTCAGGGTGTCGGCGAAGGCGCACCAGCAGGCACTGTTCTCCAGGGCACCGAAGGTGATGGAGACCACAGCCGCTTCCGGCTTGTTCTCGTCGCTCCGGGGCTCATTTCCCGTGATATAATCGAACCCGATCTCCGGATAGTATCGCGCGCCCATCTCGACGAACAGCATGGGATCGGCCACGTGACAGGCCCCCCTGGCGCTCATCGCATAGGTCAGGGCCATGCCGTGCCCCCCTCCCCGCGGGTCATGCATGGGCGCTTCCAGTCCCTTGCTGTGGACTGTGTAGTCCAACCCCTTTCCGATTTTTTTCGCCGCTGCCACGCTGCCGTCGGCCAGGAGCTGCCCCAGCTTGCCGACTCTGCCGGCAATCTTCGGCAGGACCACGTCAATCACCGTCTCCATGTCTCCCCAGTTCAGGGCAATGCCGTCCGTGTCGGCAAGCGTCAGATCCCCCTTCTCGAAGGCTTCCATGGCCCAGGCGAGGGTGCCCCCGGCGGAGATGGTGTCCATGCCGAGATCGTTGCAGACACGGCCCGCCTTGCAGGTGGCCGCCAGATCAATGGAGCCGATGAGGGTCCCGAAGGAGACGATGGTCTCATATTCCGGTCCCGGTCCTTCCGGTACGGCGAATGCTCCCTCCTTGACCTCGACCACCCGTTTGCAGGCGATGCCGCAAAACGCACAGGCAGTGCGCTTTGTCAGGTACATCTCGCTCAGGGTGCTTCCCGCCAGGGCGTCGGCCGATTCCTCCCAGAAGTTGGATTGCCAGTTCTTCACCGGGACATCCCCGCTGTAGACCCCGCCCGTCAGGTTCGCGGCCGTCCCGTCCTCGTGCATGACCGTTGCCGGCAAGGCCTCCACGAGCCGCTTGTTGAGCTCCTTCCGGAAGGCTTCGTATCCGGTCTTGTTCGCCACCTCCATGTCCTTTTTAGAGGCCTTGACCGCAATGGCCTTGAGATTCTTCGATGCCATGATGGCGCCGAAACCGGCCCGGCCCGTTGCGTGATGGCCGTCGTTGAGGATGATGGCATACTTGACAAGTTTTTCCGCGGCGGGTCCGATCACGAGGGTCCGGTGATCCTTGCCGAGCTTTGCCTTCAGGGCCGCGGTGACCTCTTCTGTCCCCTTGCCCCAGTATTCCCCGGCGTCGAGGATCTGGATGGTGCCGTCATGGATCAGCAGATAAGACGGATGGGATGCCATGCCGGTGATGATCAGACCGTCATAGCCCGCATATCTGAGCTCCGGTGCGAAGTAGCCACCACATGAGGCGTCGCCCCAGTGCCCCGTGAGCGGGGAGCACCCGGCAACGCTGTTGCGGCTGGCCCCGGAGATCCTGAGGCCCGCAAAAGGCCCGTTCATGAAGATCAGCATGGCCTCCGGGGCAAGGGGATCGATATCGAAGCGCCCCCGCTCCCAGAAAATCTTTGCGGCCAAGCCGCTGCCCCCGATGTATTGTCTGTAGTACTCTTCCGGCAATGTCTCGATCCGGACGCTGCCGCCCGTCAGGTCCACATGGATGACCTTCCCCGTGTTCCCTTTCATATGTCTGCTCCTGTCAAATCGGCACATGGTATGTCATTCCTGCGCAGGCAGGAATCCATGAAATACTGGATTCCGGGTCAAGCCCGGAATGACAAAAGCCCTTTTCTGCCGCGCACGCCTATTTTGCCAGTTTGTCCGCCCAGCCAAAGTCCTTGAGGATCTGTTCGTAGTACAGGGCCACCTTTTTCAGCTTGGGGGCCAGCTTCAGCAGTCCCGTGGCGGAACCCTTGACCTTGATCTGCCCCCGGGTAATGGCCATCACGGGGTTGAGCTTGTTGGCCCAGGACAGATGGGCGTTGTCTGCGGTGAGGCTCATCGTGAGATCCGGCGCCTCGGCGGGCTTGCCGGCTTTGACGAGGAACTTTCCGTCGCGGCCGTCGACGTGGAAGGAGCAGTTGGGGCCGTCCTCGGTGTAATCGAACCAGATGAGCTGATTGACCTTCTTCATGCCGTCGATGAATTCCTGCTCCCTGGACAGCGTTTCCCAGAGGGTGACAAACGCCTTGACGGGTTCCGTCTCGTCTTGCCAATACTTCATGGTTTCCTCCTTTTTAAGTTATCGAGCTTTCAGATACAGATTGTACACGTCGTCCTCTTCCAGATCGCGGGGGTTGTAGGGAAGCTGGGAATCCCCCATGGCGAGATCGAGCAGCGGCTGAAGGGCTTCACGATCGTCCGGAACATCAAAATCCTTCAGGGTCTGCGTCAGGCCGACAGACTTTTGCAGATCTTTAACTGCCTGAACGGCGGCCCGGGCCGCCTGACCAGGAGTCATGCCGTCGACTCTCACCCCCATGGCATCGGCGATCAGGACGAAGCGCTCCGGCTTCTCTTCCAGATTGAAGGCCATCACGTGGGGCAGCATGATGCTGTTGCCCAGGCCGTGGGGAATCCCGTAGAGGGCGCCCAGGGCGTGGGCTGTGGCATGGACCCCGCCGGTGAAGGCGTTGATGAAGGACATGCCCGCCATGGTGCTCGCGATCAGCAGATAACCCCTCGCCTCGACATTCCCCGGGTTTTTCATGACCACGGGAAGATATTTTGTGATGATCCGGATCGCGTGCAGTCCCAACGCGTCCGAGATGGGATTGGCGCTGACGGTGGTGACGCCCTCGATGGCATGCGTCATGGCATCCATGGCCGTGAATGCCGTGATCTTCGGGGGAAGCTTCACCGTGAGTTCCGGATCCAGCATGGCGATGTCCGGGGTGCAATAGGGATGGCCCACGGCCACCTTTGCCTTGGCGATGTCGTTCAAAACCACCATGGCATAAGTCACTTCAGCGCCTGTCCCGGCTGTGGTGGGAAACGCAATGTGCGGCGGCAAGGGCTGGGCGCCATCAAATAATCCGACCTGCTCCGCAAGGGGTGAAAAGTCTTCATGGCCTCCGCCGATCATGATATTGATGGCCTTGGCCGTGTCCATCACGCTGCCCCCTCCCACGACCACCATGCAGTCGGCACCGCACTTGCGGTAAAAAGCCGCCCCCTCGTTGATCAATTCGATGCGGGCGTCCTGTACGATCTTGTCGTAGACACCGACCAACTCCAGGCTGGAAGCATCGATGGCCTCGATGACCATCTGGGCCACACCGGCCTGAACAAGACCCTTGTCGGTGAAGAGGACCGCCTTCGTGCCCCCCAGTTTTTCCATCTCAAAACCCAACTCTTCCCGCACGCCGGCCTTGTACAGGATCCTCGGCCGGTTTGCCCACGTGAAGAACGGCTCAAAGCTCAGATCGGGGTATTTCATGCAATCCTCCTTTCCGTTGCATTGATGATGACTTTGACGGCAGGGCCTCCTTGCGTAATGGTCATGCCAAACGGAATTGAAGCTCCCCGCCCACAGGGCGGGGCTCGGTGAACAGGATGTTATATTATCCAGTAATCTTGTATGCCTGGTTCTGTGAAGGGGCGCTCTATGTGATGTCTAAGCTGATTGGTTGGTTAGGGACCGACTGTACGCTGCGTAATTTGTAATGGATTGGAAAACGGCTGTCAAGGAGTGAAGTGGCGGGGTCTCGGGGAAGAGTGATCTCGAGGACGGTTCCGGTGACCGGAAGCGTATTCAGACGGCGTCTTTCACCTGCAAGTGCTCGGCCGGATTCATTTATCAATACTGACGATTACGGATTGAAAGGAACGCCAAAGTTAAGCAGCGGCAAAGCCGTCCGCCTTGAACGCAATGTTAGGCGCTCGGCCAACTGAGGACGCAACGCCTGCCTCTCATCACCGCGCTATCAGTGCGAACACGCCCCAGCCCAGGTATTCACGCGTGTACGCGGCGTAGCGTTTGGGTGCTGAGGTCAGTTCGGCTCGAACATCTTTCGCGAAGTCGTCGTCGGGATTCGCTTCGAGCCATCGGCGCATGGTGAGCCACTTGGCCGCCTCATACCTGTCCCAGCTGTCTTGGTCCGCCAGAACCATTTCCACGACGTCGTAGTCGAGGTCGCCGAAAGAAGCGAGGAGCTCTGGAAGCATGAGAAAGTCGGAGATCGAACCGGCAAGGCATCCCTTGGCAATGTCTTCCGTCGGCGGTAACTGCCGCCAGTAGGGCTCACCGATGAGGATGATCCCTCCGGTGCGGAGGCTCCTCGCCAGAAGCTCAATTGCGCCGCCGACTCCCCCACCGATCCACGTGGCACCGACACAGGCTGCCACACCGACCTTTTCGTCGGCGACGTAGCCGGCAGCGTCACCGTGGATGAACTCCACTCGATCGGCGACGCCGAGTTCTTCAGCGCGGAGTTTCGCTTGCTCGGTGAACAACTGGCTCATGTCGATGCCGGTGCCGATGACTCCGTAATCGCGTGCCCAGGTGCACAGCATCTCCCCCGAACCGCTGCCGAGGTCGAGCACTCGGGTCCCCGTTTCCAGACGCAGCGCCGCGCCGAGAGTGGCGAGCTTTTCGGGTGTGAACGGGTTATGGATGCGGTGAGCACTTTCGGTGATGTTGAAGATTCGTGGAATGTCCATTGCAGAAACCCTTTACGTTCAATTTTTTTCGGTATCGTACACACCATTATTTGCGACTGAAATCCAGCATATGATCAAGATTAATCGACCTACCGCTTACAGGAAGCCATATTTCATTGAATGTCGTCTGCTGTCTTCATCTATGCCTCTTCTTTGGTCCTTTCTTTCTCCCGCACCGGTCACTGGTCACCGGCCACTGATCACTGCCGCGCAGCGGCCCAGCATGCTCCTCCGATCAGCCGCCGTTTTTCAGCATGCCTTTCGCCTTCAGCGACTCCGCGATGATCTTTGCCACCTCGGCATTGCCTGCGGGCGTGAAGTGCCCGATGGAGCCGTCGGGCCGGTGGATGTAGTGCTCTTTGTAGATCGTCGCCAGGGGACGGCCCTGGGGAAGGGCCTCGAGCAGATCGACAAAGGGGATCTCCAGTTTCGCATAAAGGGCCCTGAGGTGCGCGGTCTGAGGCTCGCTTTTCCCCTTCGAGAGCGCCTCGCCGTTCTCGAAGACCTGCCCCGGGGGGATGTGGACGACGAGCAGTTTCGTGCCGGTCTTGTCCAGATCTTCCTTCAGGCGCACGAGCAGGTATTCCACGAGACGGTCTGTCTCGGCGTAGTAGCCGTTGTTCCCCGGGAGGGTCGAGAGGAGTTTTTGCACCCGGTTTTTCAAGAATACCCAGGCATAGCTGCCGTTGCCGTCGAGGGTATTCTTCAGGGACGCATAGACCTCCTTCGGCGGCGGCACGGGCACATTCTCGAGGACGTACTGCCCGGTTTTCCCATCGCGCTGGAAGATGGGCTTGCTGTAGGAGTAGAAGGAAAGCCGCGTCCGGTCGTAATCGTGGGGATAGATCCCCAGGACGACGACGTCGGGCCGCAGCTGCCGGCCGTGGCTCGGGTACTTTAACAGCATCTGGTCGATCCCGTAGCTGCCCACGCCCATGTTGAAAACCTCCGCCGCCCGTCGGCCCTGGAGTATCTTTTCCAGGTAGTGCGGGAAGTGCTCGTCTTCCCCCACCTCGATGCCCCAGGTGAAGCTGTCACCGAGCGTGATGACCCGGAACATCCCGGCCGGTTTGGGGCCGGTTTTGCGCGGCCCCCGGATGCGCGAAGCCGCGATCTGGTAGTCCCAGCCGAGCTGCGGGTCGTAGTTGGCGTTGTTCCAGGCATCCTTCGTGGCGTGCTTCTCGAGGAAGACATGCTGAAAGTAGGTGTCGGCGATCTCCGGGACGGATTCGATCCCCTCGTAGAGTTTCGACTTCTGGGTTGCCGTGACCCGAAGGTAGGCCTCGAGCCCCCCAGCAACGAGACCGATCCCGATGATCATGACGTTAAATTCGGTGATGATGGACGGGGAACGTC
Organism: uncultured Syntrophaceae bacterium; assembly: GCA_964619035.1. Taxonomy (GTDB): domain Bacteria; phylum Desulfobacterota; class Syntrophia; order Syntrophales; family UBA2192; genus UBA2192. Next base: position 13,579 of record CAZUBX010000047.1, read on the forward strand.
TGGTCATGGCACGCCTTTCAAGCATACATTCGTTGAATGGGTTGCAACCGTCGCAGACCATAAAACAGCGGGCGGGGATTTGCAATAAAAAAGACCCCACATCGGGCGGGGTCTTCCCCTTTGGCCGCCTTGACCGGGCGGCCCGTCAATCTTTCGCGGTGATCCGGTACAGGGGGCCCTCGACGCGGATCTCCATGCGGTGGGACTTGCGGATCTCCTCCATCGCCGTGATGTCCGTGCCGAGGAGTCCCGCCATCTCCACGTCGCTGCTGATCCGGACCTGGCCTCCGCGCCTCTCCCCCCGTCGCAGAAACCAGAGGTAGTTGTAGTACGTCCAGCCCGTGACAATCAGGAAAACCACCAGCACGGTGATCCCGCCGTTTGCCAGCAGCCGGAGGAGTTCCTCGTAGCCCTTCGCCCCGATGATCTGGTCAAAGATCGTCTGGATGCCGAAGACCCACAGCACCAGCGTGAACAGCGGCAGCAGAAGGTAGAGATAGATCCCCCAGCAGACGACGGTGATGAAGTCCTCGACGATCCTCCGGAGAGGAGATTTCACTTCGTCTTGGACGAAGACTTCAGGGTGTGGAGGCCCCTGTCCGGGCTTTTCCATCTGACCGTCACCTCCTTGCTCTGGAATGTGTAATTGTAGACGCCCTTGATGGCCGCCAGCGACGACAGGATCCAGTACCCCACGGGATACCAGATCACGAAGAAATAATACTTGGCGAAGGCCTTGTTCTCGTATCGGTAATCGATGTAGAAGCTCGTCATAAACTCGCAGAGGCACGCAAACCCCAGGATGGCTCCGTACCAGCGGGGGTACAGGGGATTCCAGCCGGCGAAGAACTTCTGGTAGACCTCCAGAACGGGCGTGCAGATCGGCACCTGGGCGAAGTGGCACAGGCCATCCATGACGAGGAAAAAGAGCCAGAGGAACACCATGGCCATGAAGGTGTGGGCCCACAACAGCCCAAGGCAGTACTCGATGTAAACCGGTATCAGACGGCGATGACGGTGGTCCTTCCAGATGTCGAGATGCTTTCGGAGCACCTCCACGCCGCCCTGTGCCCATCGCACCCGCTGGCGCCACAGGCCGTTGAGGGTCTCGGGGACAAGGATCCAGCACAGGGCTCTCGGCTCGTAGCGGATGTCCCAGAACTTGCGCTGCAGCTTCCAGGTGATGTCGATGTCCTCGGTGACGGTGTCGCTGTCAAAGAGGCCGCACTCGATGACGGCGCTCTTGCGGTAGGCCGCGATCACGCCGGAAACGGTGAGGACCTTCCCGAGGATCCGCTGGGTACGTTTGATGAGCCCGATGATGTTGGAGTACTCGCCGACCTGGATTTTCGCCAGCAGCGAGGTCCGGTTGCGCACGCGGGGGTTTCCCGTGACGGCGCCCACCCGGGGGTAGTTCACCAGGTGAGTGGCCATCCACAGAAGAACGTCCTTGTCGACGAGGCAGTCGGCGTCGATCGTGAGCATGAACTCGCCGCGGCTTACCAGGATCGCGGCGTTGAGGGCTTTCGATTTTCCGCTGTTGGGCTCCAGTTGAATGATCCGCAGCCAGCTCGAGTTTTCCGCGACGAGCCGATCGAGGATCTCCCGCGTGGCGTCGGTGCTCCCGTCGTTGACGACGATGACTTCGTAGTTGGGGTAGTTGAGGTCCTTGAGGTTGAGGACCGTCTCCTCGATGACCTGCTCCTCGTTGTGGCCGGGGACGATGACGGTGAAGTAGGGGAAGTACTCCAGCCCCGGATCCGTCTTGCCCTCATGCCGCAGGCTGAACATGATGCCCCCGATCATCCACACGATGCTCATGTAGAGCGGGTAGAGGAAGACGAAGAGCCCGATGATTTCGTATATCGACATATTCCCTGTCAGCGGGTGCAGGTGTGATGCAGGGTCCCGTCCCGCCAGCTTTCCTGAATGAATCCGTTAAGGGTTCTGGCTGAACAGCTTCCTGAACAGCCTCTCGAGGGCGCTCTCCGGGGTGCTCGCTGGCGGGGTCTCCTTGCGCTTCACTTCTTCTCTTGCCGAGAGGATCGTGGAGATTGTGTCCACGTCCGGTTTGTTCTCGTATGGGTTGTCCGGGTAGTAGGCCACGTGTTGGGCGCCCAGGGACAGCAGGAACGTCAAATCGTCCTTCAGCGCCCCGTCGCTCACCCACTTCTCGCCCTTCCAGTCGTAGGCCTGCAGCTTGAAGACCACCCTGCCGGCATTCTCCCGGCCGCCTGCCGCCTCGAAGAGCTCGCGGTACCACTTGCGGCTGTCCTTCTGGCCCTCCATGGCGGCGTAGGCCATCACCACCGTGTAGTCGTACGTCCTGAGGTAGCGCTTGAAATCCTGGGCAAACCACGTCGTCGCATCCGGGTTCGTCACCACCGAGCTGTAGATGTTGCGGGCGATGGCAGCGCCGGGACGGTAGGTCCGGACGGTTGTGACGATCTCGCCGACATGGCGGTCGAGTGCCTCCGTCTTGAAGGCAACCCACTTCGCGTTGAGATCCTTGTCCGCCTTCAGCTTCTCCGGCTCCGGCGCAACGCCATAGCGCTTGCGGAAGGCCTCGACGGCGGCGGGGTGGAAGTCTTCCGTCTCGGCCAGGTAGGCGTCATCCTGGATGAGGATCCCGTCGAACTGCACGCGGGCCGCCAGGTCCGCAAAGATCTTCCGGGTTGCCTCGAGGCTCCGCGGGTCGAAGGGGGAAAGTCTGCGGTACCACGACGAGGTCACTTCGGGCTTGCCGCCCTTCCACTCCCGAACCTTGAGCTCCTCGTTCAGGACAGGGTCCGGCAGATCGTAGGCGAGCGCCGGCATCCAGACGAAGACCTTCATCTCGCGGGAGCGGATCCGGTTGACGGCGTGGCTGAGAAAATCCATCTCGACGGGAAGCACCGAGTTGGCAAAGTAGAGCGACTTCACGTTGCCCGTGGCGACCACGTCGCAGAAGCCCTGGAGGAACACCGTGTTCACGCCCAGCTTGACGAGCCGATCGAGCAGAAGCCCCAGGTTCTTGTCGCTCTCCTCGACGGAGTTCTTGTTGACGATCATGTCGAGATCTACCTGTACGCCCCGGATGCGGTAATCCTCCTGCAGACCGCGCCTCAGCGAGTCCTTGAACGCCGCAAGCCAGTCGAGGTGTGATTCCAGGTAATAGCGGTTGACCCGGTCGAGGCTGCGGATGCTGGAATACCCGTCATCGAGGGTGAGGATCATCTCGAAGCCGAGCTTCTTCGCCTCCTCGAGGCCGATGGCGTTGTAGCTCCCGTAGGGCCAGGTGAGGATGGCGGGTTTTGTGCCCAGCTTCGCCGTCAGCACGTCGATGCTCAAGGCCAGGTCCTTGCCGATGCGGGCGCGAAACTCGGGCTCCGTCTCGTAGCGTCTGTTTTCCGGGAAATAGAGGAAGGACGCCGGCGCCGGCTCGACGTTCCCGACGGGGTTTGCCTGCAGCAGCCGGTGGAGCCGGGCGCTGTGCGATGCGACCGTGACGAGGCCCGAGTCGGAGACCTCGCGGATCTGCGACCAGCCCATGAACCGTTTCGTCCTGTAGCCCGATGTCTCGGGGTTGTCGATCCAGGAGGTGACGACGGAGAGCACCGACGGGATGTTGTAGAGCCGCAGGACCGGGTAGACAAACCGGTAGAAGCTCTCGTAGGCGTCATCGAAGGTCAGCAGGACGGCTTTGTCGGGAAGCGCTTTTGCGCCCCGCGAGGCCGCCAGGACATCCGCCGGGCTCACGAAGGTATACCCGTGGGTGCGGAGGAACTCGATCTGGTTGATGAAGTCCTTCTGCGAGATGTCGTCCTTCTCGACGGGGGTTTCGGGAATGTCATGGTAGCATAGCGTGATAAAGCTCTCCGCCGCAGCGGCAGGCGACGCCATCAGCGCAATCGCCATAGCGACGACGGCACCCAGGAGCAACTTCTTCATGCCTGAAGCCTGAAGCCTGCAGCCTGTAGCCTGTTTTTCAGAAATACCAATTGAGTGTAAGGTATGCCCCAACGACATTCGTGTAATCCCCATCGTATACTCTCAGATCATAGGAAACGTTTCCCGTGATGTTGAAGGTCTTCGAGTGGACGTAGCTCTGCTCGAAGGTGATCCCCGCCACGGGATAAATGCTGTAGTCGTATTCGCCGCTCACCCCTGCACGCAGGTAGACAGCCGACATCCACTTCTTCTCGTAGCGGATGCAGTTGACCCACTGGATGGCGGAGGTGAGCAGGGCGCTCCATTCGTACTGGGGACTGTAATAGTCCACGTCCTGCTTGGAGTAGGTGCCGAACCCCAGTGCGAACCCGCCACGGATCTTCAGATCGGGCGTGTTATAGACATTCTGGTCGTACCGGGCCGTCCCGGCGATATAGACGTTGTTGTCCGAGAACCACTGGGTACCCACCGCCGCACCGTATTCCCGGAGGTCGCTCTCCTGGTAGAGGACATCCATATAAGCGCTGTCGGCCGTGATCCCCTGGACCCGGGCCCGGATAGGCACACTCAAGCTGAAGCTGTTGTATCCCGCCGTGATGCGCAGGGGGTCCGTGGGAGACCACATCAGCCGCGTGTCGAGGCCGAAATCGTCGCCGTTGGTGTAATCAAAATTCAGGCCCTGCCACCAGATGAGCTCCGGCATCACGATCCACCGGAACCCCAGGCCGAACCGGTCCCAGTCAGCCCGGTTTGTCGTGCCGTTGTCGTCCCCCCAGGCCTCCTCGCGGAGGATCTGGGCATAGAGGCTGAAGAGCGGGGTGATCGGTTTTTCGAGCAGCAGCGAGGCCCAGTACTCCGTAGCGCCATCGAACTCCTTGGTGAACCGGAACTCGGGCTGGAGCCGCCACATGTCCTCAACCTTCAGGGTCTCCCAGAGATCGTAGACGGCGAGATGGGTCGGATGTTTCTGATGCAGATCGTCGGCCAGCGCCCTCGCCTCGCGCTTGTAGTTCAGTGTGTTGAGCGTCCATCCGAGGCCGGTAAGGCTCCCGACATCCAGAGGATCGAGGTTGCGGTTGACCTCGAACTGCTCCAGGGCCCGCCTGGGCCAATGGCGCCAGAGGTACGCGTGGGCAAGGCCCGAGCGCAGACCCGTCTCGGAGGCTGCCTCGCCCAGGTAGTAATCGAAATACGCCTGGCCCTCCTTGAGCTTGTCCTGGGAGAGCAGAAACCAGCCCTTGGTGGAGATCAGGCTGTTGGAATCGGCAAGGTAGCGCTGCCTTGCCAGGACCGACTCGTTCCAGGCAAGGGCTTTCTTCTCCTTTTCGACGAGTTCATCGAGGCGTCCCAGGGTCTGCGAGGCCCTATCCCACTGCCTCAGATCCGAGCAGACCTGATAGAGCCCCATCGTCGCCCCGAAGTTGTCGGGGTCCTTCTCGAGGGTCATCCTGTAGTAGACCTCGGCCTCCTCGGGCTTTCGGAGATAGAGGTATGCGTCGGCGACGGCCTGGCTCACCCAGGAGGGGATGGGCTCGCCTGCCTGCCTGTAGATCTCGAACTGCTGCAGGGCCTCCCTCATCCGGTCCTTCTGCCGAAGGGCGACGATGTAATCTCCCCGGGCCCGGAGATTCTCGGGGTCTTTAACCAGGATCGCCTCGATCTCCGCGATCGCCTCGTCGACGAGTCCCCATCGCAGCTTCGTCACGGCCCTGTCGAGTTCGAGAGACTGCAGCTGCGCAGGCCCGCCTACCCTGCCCTCTTTTGCGACCACGAGGGCCTCGAGGCTTGCGCCGTACTGCTCCAGCAGGACCACCTTGACGGCATCGAGCGCCGACCCCGATATCTGCCCGCTCTTTTTCGCCTCCAGCCACGAGATGTAGGCCCCGGCACCGTCGCCCATTCGCATCTGCGTGTAGACGATGCCCTTGAAGGCCTCGTCGTCCTTCGGGTCGTAGGAAAGGCCGAGGCGGTAGAGCTCGAGGGCCTTCGGGTATTCCTTCAACTCGTAGTAGGCTTTGGCCATGTGGCGGGGGATGTAGCGGATCTGCCGGAGGTCCCTTTCCCGGGCACCGTAGAATTCCACGGCCCTCTGGTAGGACCCCGTCCAGACCAGGCACAGGGCGTAGTCGGCCTGGAGGTGCCTGTCGTCCGGAAGGGCCTTCAGGGCCCGCTCCAGCAGCGGGATCGCCTCGTCGTTGCGACCGGCCTGAATCCGTTTCAGCGCCTCCTGGTAGTCCGCTTTCGCCTGGGCCGCGGGGTCCATGGGAGAAGAGGATTCCGGGAAGGTGGCGAGGACAGGAGGCGACAGAAATAGCAGGGCGAGGGTCAGGACAAAAGCTGTTATTCCAGCTCTTTTGGGCATGGCATCCCTAATTTCGGCGGCTCTTTGACTCGGTTAAGGGCTCTGTGTCTCACGTGTAAACCCGGCTCGATTTCGAGCAATGGCATTTCACTGTGACACTTGCAATCATGGTGCCATAATGGCACAAAATCAAAAAAAGGGGGCCGGAAGGCGGCGGCAGTCTCTGCCCTGTCAACAGTTTGAAATATCTCGCTTTTTGAACCTTGAGATGGACGGCTGCAACAGCCCGATGCCACCCCGGAGGTCACCCTTTCGGTAACCCCTCCTTCCGGGAGTGGTATTTGACAGCAGGGCGTCAAAATACCAGAAAAGGAAAGCCTCTTGCAATGAATTATCGATGGCACCCGTCAGATTTCCTTACACGCCGAAGTTCCGCCTGTTCCCGCCCCGTGTATTATGGTAAAAGGGTAAGCTGTTACTTCAGATTTTTTCGTCCCCGATCCACACAAGATTTCATCAAAAAAGCATGAAAGGAGTTTCAGCGATGCAGGCTCTGTTCACCCTTACACCGGCGGAATCGAAGCGGCTCATCGGGAAAGGCATTGCAGCCCTTCCCGAGGTGCAGAACGCGAAACAGAATGGCTACCTCCTCGTGAGCCGCGGCTCCACGACGGCCTATTGCCTCGAGGAGATCATGGGCGAGAAGATCGAGAAGGAGCGCTACCTTGCAGGCCAGACCATCCGGGGCGTTATGTGTGTGCTCGACGCCGGGGATCGCGCCAAGCCCATCACCCTCCACAAGGGAGAGGTCCTGTCCGTGGAACCGACCACCGTGGCGGACAAGCTGGGCCCCGGCGATATCGTCATCAAGGGGGGCAACGCACTCGATGCCTTCGGCAACGTGGGTGTCATCATGGTCAACCCGGCAGGCGGCACCATGGGCTCCTTCTACATGGGCATGAAGGCCCGCGGCCTCGAGATCATCTACACGGTGGGCCTCGAGAAACTCATCCCCTCCGTGGAGGAGTCGGCACGCTACGGCGGCACCATGGTCATCGGCAAATCGATCGGCTGCAAGGCCGGCCTGGCCTGCGTTGCCGACGGAAGGCCCTTCACGGAAATCGACGCCCTGGAAACGCTCTTCGATGTGTCGGCCATTCACTTTGCCTCGGGCGGATGGGGCGGAGCCGAGGGCTGCGTGACGATCATCGTCGAGGGGCCCGATGAAGGCGTGACGAAGTGCATGGAGTTCATCGAGGGGAAGATCAAGGGCGAGCCGCCCCTTCCCGGCATCAAGAGCCCCTGCAAGACCTGCCCGATCGGCGCCTGCAGCTTCAAGGGCAAGGACGACAAGGATCTGCCCGGCTACCTGAAGTAATCTTTGAGGGGCCGGCTGTCACAGCCGGCCCCTGTTCTTTTTCCGACATCATATCTTCGTTCACATGCAAGCGCATCCGCACTAGAGGACGTTGACCATGGCCGATCACACAGAAAAGCCGAAAGGCTGGAAGGACCTCTCCCCCGAAAAACTGGCCGAGCTCATGAATAGCCGTAGCGAGGGCTATCTGCCGGCACTTCTCGGCTTCACGCTGGTTTCGGTATCGAAGGAACGCGTCCTGGCACGCATGGCCATCGCGAAGCATCACCTGGCGCCCAACGATTATCTGCACGCGGCCTCCGTCATCGCGTTGGCCGACACGACCTGCGGGTTTGCAACCATCGTCAACCTCCCCGAAGGCGCAGGGGGCTTCACGACAATCGAGCTGAAGACCAACTTCCTCGGGACGGCCCGCGACGGCGTCATCCACTGCGAAGGCACACCCGCCCACATCGGCCGCCGCACCCAGGTCTGGGATGCCCGAGTCTGGGATGAAAAATCGGGGAGAGACATTGCCCTTTTCCGCTGCACCCAGATGATCCTGCCCGGAAAAGAATAAGCCGTTGCCGGAGACGTCGAGTTCGGGTATAGTACTCGCCAGCGTTCATTCACGTTTCATCGATTGCCTTCCTGAGCACTATCCTGCAAGACAGGCAGCAGCCCAGTGCCGAACGACTTCCCCCTGTTTTTTCTTCCCTTTGTCGTCGTGTCGTCCATGCACCTGTCCCCGGCAGCCGCTCCGGGAAGACCACCAACCACTTCCACAAAAATGAAAAGGAGGTTTTTATGCGTAGCGTATTGTTCCCCATGATCGCCGCGGCGGCAGTCCTTGCTCTCGTTGTGGCGGCGCCCACCGCCGCATCGGCGAAGTTCAAGCTCGAAGAAGCGACCATCGCCGACGTCCACCAGGCCTTCAAGTCCGGCGAGCTCACGGCGAAGAAGCTTGTCGAGATGTACCTGAAACGGATCGAGGCCTACGACCAGAAAGGGCCCAAGCTCAATGCCGTGATCTACGTAAATCCCAAGGCCCTGGAAGAGGCCGCCGCACTGGACGCAAAGTTCAAAAAGTCCGGCCCCGTGGGACCGCTTCACGGCATCCCCGTCCTTCTCAAGGACAACGTGAACACGAAGGACATGCCGACGACGGGCGGCTCCAAGAGCCTCGAGGGCTATGTCCCGCCGAAGGATGCCTTCATCACGAAGAAACTGCGCGATGCGGGCGCCATCATCATCGCCAAGGTGAACCTGCACGAGTTTGCCGTGTGGGGCGAGTCGGTGAGCTCCATGCTCGGCCAGACCCTGAACCCCTATGACCTCACGCGGACCCCCGGCGGCTCGAGCGGCGGCACCGGAGCGGGTCTGGCGGCCAACTTCGGCATCCTCGGCATCGGCACCGACACGGTGAACTCCATCCGATCCCCCGCATCGGCCAACAGCATCGTGGGTATCCGCCCGACGATCGGGCTCGTGAGCCGCGACGGCGTCATCCCCTACTCCTTTACGCAGGACGCCGCGGGCCCCATGGCAAGAACTGTCACGGACGCAACGAAGATGCTCAACGTGCTCACCGGCTACGATCCCGGTGATCAGGCAACGGCCTGGAGCATAGGGAACATCCAGAAGGACTACGCGAAGTATCTGAAGAAGGACGGCCTCAAGGGCAAGCGGATCGGCATCCTCCGGAGCTTCTTCGGCACGCAGCCCATTCACGAGGAAGTGAATGCCGTCACGAACAAGGCCATCGAGGACTGCAAGAAGCTCGGCGCCACCCTGGTCGAGCTGAACACGCCGGACGTCGACTCCGGAAAAATCGCGGGCGACATCAGCGTTCATCTCTACGACCTGAGGCCGGACCTGGATTCGTACCTGGGCGACCCGAAGGCCAACACCCCGGTGAAGTCGCTCGAGCAGATCATCGCCTCGGGCAAGTTCCACCCCGGCATCGAGAAGAACATCAAGGAGGCCATGACCCTGAAGCGCGATGCGAGCTACTACGAGCGCCTGGCAAAGCGCACCAAGCTCCAGGACCGCGTCATGGCAATCATGGCCGAACAGAAGCTCGACGCCCTCATCTTCCCGCACCAGAAGCGGCCCGTCGTCCCCGTGGGCGGCACCCAGGTCGAGCGCAACGGGAGCCTCGGCTCCGTGACGGGCTTCCCCTCCATCGTGGTGCCCGGCGGATTCACGAAACCCACCGAGTCGGCAAAGATCGGCGTGCCCGTGGGGATCGAGTTCCTGGCCCGGCCCTGGACGGAAGGGCTCCTGATCGAGATCGGCTACGCCTACGAGCAGGGCACGAAGAATCGTCGTCTTCCCGTGACGACGCCGAAGCTCGCCGGCGAGATGTAATCCTGTCTTCGCAACAGTCCGGCCCCCTCGCATCCCCGATGCGGGGGGGCTTTTTTCTGCCCCGGGGATACACCACGGCAACTTCTCTTGCGCTACAAAGCCGTCAGGTTTATAAAGGACGTCAAAAGAATCAGGAAAGAGAGGCGCATGTCGACCGCAAAGGGGTCATTGCGAGTCCCGGACCCCGACTTCGTTCGGGGTTATCGATTGAAGAAACAATCGACGAAATATGAAAAATGAGTCATTGCGAGCAAAGTGAAGTAATCTACGTTATCGGATATTAAATCGTTGATTACCACGCCTCGCACGGCTCGGCTCGTAATGACACTTTATTCTCATCACTGTTTCTTAGAAACGCACGAAAGGCGCGCGGCAATCCCTGTCAAAAACTCAGAACGCCACGCTTCGCTCGCGATGACAATAACATTGAAAAAAAGAAAGCGGACAAACAATGGATAAAAGCGGCTACACTCTTCTCCCCAACCGCGCCGACAACAAGTGCTTCGGCTGCGGGCCGGCAAACCCCCACGGCCTGCAGATGCAGTTCTACACCAACGGCCAGACGGTGGCCTCGTGGATCACCGTGCCCCCGCACCTGTCCGGCTGGAGCAACCTGGCCCACGGCGGGATCCTCTTCACGGCCCTCGACGAGATCATGGGCCGCACCATGATCTATCTCCTGCAGCGATTCATCCTCACCAAGTCGATGACCATCGAGTACCTCAAGCCCGTGCCTCACGGCCGGGAAGTCAAGGTGGAGGGACGGATCCTGGAGGTCCGCAGCGAGCGGGAGGCCGTGGCCGAGGGCACCATCACCAACGACGCGGGCGAGATCTGCACGCGGGCCACGGGGCTCTGGGCCACCTTCACCCCCGAGTCGGCCCGAAAGCTGGGGGTTGCCGACGACGAGACGTTCCGATGGTTCGAGCAGGTCATCAGGACAAAGCGGCAATGAGACAGGGATCGGG
>CAZUBX010000048.1:0-24044 GCA_964619035.1 uncultured Syntrophaceae bacterium
AGGCATGACGAAACACAGCGCAGGGTTGCTTCTATACCGTGTCCGCGGGGGGGCTCTCGAGGTCTTCCTCGTCCATCCCGGAGGCCCCTTCTGGGCGAAGAAAGATCTCGGCGTCTGGTCCATCCCCAAGGGGGAAATAGACGAAGGCGAGGAGCCGCTCGGCGCGGCCCGCAGGGAGTTCGAAGAGGAGACGGGGTTCAGGCCCGAGGGGATTTTTCGTGAGTTGACACCCGTCCGGCAAAGAAGTGGAAAAATTGTTCATGCCTGGGCCGTCGAGGGGGATTGCGACCCGACAGCCCTCCGGAGCAACACCTTCACCCTGGAGTGGCCGCCGCGATCGGGCAGGATGCAGGAGATTCCCGAGGTGGACCGGGGCGGGTGGTTTGCCGTCGATCTCGCGAAGGAGAAGATTCTCGAGGGTCAGCGGGGGCTCCTCGACGAGTTGAGGAGCCTCATAGGGTAAGGCTCAGAAGGAGTGCGGCGAGGGGAGTGAAAAAACGCAGAGAGGAGTAAATGTATGCAGTTTCTGGTGATAGCTTACGACGGAACCGATGACAAGGCCCCGGAGCGCCGCATGGCGGCAAGGGAGGCCCACCTGGCGGGCATCGTGAAGATGAAGGAAGAGGGCAAGGCGGTCTACGGAGTGGCCATCCTCAATGAGCGCGAACAGATGATCGGATCCGCCCTGGTTGTGGATTTCCCGACGCGGGCCGATGTGGACGCCTGGCTTAAGAACGAACCCTACGTCGTGGGGGACGTGTGGCGCAAAATCGAGGTGTTGCCGGCCAGGGTGCCGCCGATGTTTGTGAAGTAAAGACAGGGTATCGGGTCCAGGGTACAGGGTTCAGGGGAAAGACCAAGACAAATCCCCCTTCCTCCCCCTTTATGAAAGGGGGAAAGAGGGGGATTTTTTTCAAAACCTTGCAGTCGATACGTGGCAAAAAACTCATCGGAGAAGCGGCACAAGATCGTTGCGCAGGGTCTGAGCATCGGTAAACAGCAGGCCTTGGAGACCAAGCTCCTTCGCGGCGGTGATGTTTGCCGCCACGTCGTCAATGAGAAGAATCTCCGACGGGTCCATGGACAGGGTTTCGATCAAAACCTCGAAGATCCTTCCCTGCGGCTTGGCCGACCCCACTTCCCAGGAAAGCACGAGGGGGTCGAAAATGCGGTAGGAATCCCTCTCCATGATAGGCCGGGCAGGCTTTTCCGTATTGGAAAGGATGCCCGTCCGACAGCCCCTGGCGTGAAGCGCATGGGCCACGGCAAAGACATCCGTCTTTTCCACATAGGAATGCTCGAACGCCTCGAGCCACAACGAAGCGGGCATCTCCCCTTTCGCCCCTGTCCGTCTGCGCAGCCCCTTCCAGAACTCCTCCTCCGAGATCTTCCCTTCCTGAAAATAGGGGATCAGCTTGCGGTAGGCCGCCAGCATGCACCCGGACCCGATGCCGAGAACTTCCCGGCAATATCGGAGGATTCCTTCCGTCGGGTTCTCGATCAGCACGCCCCCCCAGTCGAAGATCACCGCCTTGATTGTGCTCAACAAATCCTCCCCGACGTCCGATAGGGTTAGGAGGTGCTCCGATTTTATCGGCCCCCCCTGCGTTACACGGAAATTGCATAATCCCTACGGGGGAAATACTCAAGGAAAATCGAACGGATCGATGGCAGGCACGGAAAAGACGAAGGCACAGTTGATCGAGGAAAACGAGCGGCTTCAGAGAGAGCTGAACGCGCTCCGCCGTCCGGAGACCGATCCTGCAGGCCCCCGCGACATCCTCCGCGAGGAGCGCTACCGCGCAATCCTGAACGACATCGAGGATGGCTTTTACGAGGTGGACCTGGCGGGAAGTTTCACTTTCTGCAACGCGGCCATGTGCCGGATGCTCGGTTATAAAGCCAGTGAAATGCTGGGGATGAACTACCGGGCTTATATGGACGGCGGGGGCGGGAAAAAGGTCCACGAGGTCTTCAACCGGGTCTTCCGGACCGGCGAGCCGGAAAAGGATGTTGATTACGAGCTCATCCGCAAAGACGGCTCCCGCGTTCCCATCGAGGTGTCGGTCTCGCTGATCCGCGACAGGAACGGACGGCCGGCGGGCTTCCGGGGGCTTTCCCGCGACATCACCGTGCGAAAGCGCTCCGAGGATGCCCTGCAACAGAGCGAGAAGAAATTCCGCCAGATCGTCGAAAACATCCGCGACATCTACTTCCGGTGCGACCTCAAAGGAAAGCTCGTCATGGTGAGCCGATCCTCCATGCCAAAGATGGGCTATGAATCCGTCGACGAACTCATTGGCCTCAACGTTTTGTCGTTATACATGGACCCCTCGAGACGGGATGAATACCTGCAAGCGCTTCATAAACAGGGCTACGTCGATGACTACGGGGTCCAGCTCAAGAAAAAGGACGGGACCCCCCTCGACGTTTCGGTCAGCAGTTCCTACTGCTTCGACGACCACGGGAACCCCGTCGGCATCGAAGGGATCATCCGCGACATCTCGGAGCGTAAGCGGATGGAGGAGGAACTGCATAAGCTTGCCGACGTTTTCCGAAACTCCCGCACGGGTATGATCACGTGCGTCCGCGACCTGCTCGACATCGTGAACCCGGCCTATGCCGAAATGCACGGGTGCACGATCGAGGAACTGGCCGGCAGGCCGGTCATGGAGTTGGTTGCCCCGGATTGCCGGAAGGTTTTTGTCGAGAACATCCGCCAGGCCAATGAAAAGGGCCATCACATTTTCGAGCTGGATCACATCCGCAAAGACGGGACCCGATTCCCGGCGCTGCATGACATCACGGTCAAGCGGGACGAAGAGGGAAAGGTGCTGTACCGGATTGCAAATGTGCAGGACCTGACGGAGAAAAGAAAAACAGAGGAGAAGTTGCGGGAAAGCGAGAGCCGCTACCGCCTGCTGATCGAAAATGCACCGGACGGCATTTTCGTGCAGACCCAGGGCCGGTTTGCCTATCTGAACAAGGCCGCCCTGCGCATCTTCGGGGCCGAGTCCCCCGATGAGTTGATCGGCGGGCCCCTGTTCGAACGGATTCACCCCGACAGTCGTGAAAGCGCGAAGGAGCGGACCCGGCTCCTGAACGAAGAGAAAAGGCAGGTTCCCGCCCTGGACCAGGTCTATCTGAAGCTCGATGGCACTGCCGTGAATGTGTCCGTGGCCCCCGTTCCCATCCACTATGAAGGACACGACGGGGCCCTTGTGTTCGTCCGGGACATCACGGACCGCAAGCGTGCGGAAGAAGGCGAAGGACGCCTGAACGCCGTGTTCGACACTGTTCACGCGGGGCTCTTGATCATTGACCGGGAGACGCACATCATCCAGGAGGTCAACCCGGCCGCAGCCCGCATGATCGGCCTGCCGCAGGAGTGTATCATCGGTCAGCCCTGCCACCAATTCGTCTGCCCATCCCATGTGGGGCGCTGTCCGGTGACGGATCTGGGGCGCTCCATCGACAACGCAGAGCACATCATGCTCACATCAGACGGCACCCGGCGTTCCATCATCAAGACCGTCGTCCCTCTGCTCGTGGACGGCCGCGAGTGCCTCCTGGAGAGCTTCGTCGACATCACCGCCCGCAAGCAGGCCGAGAGGGCCCTGCGCCGAAGCGAAAAGCAGTATCGCCTCATGGCCGACAACATGAGCGATCTCATCTGGACCATGGACCTGAAGATGAACCCGACCTATGTCAGCCCGTCCATGCTGACCCAATACGGATATTCCACGGAGGAAGCCTCGGAACTCCGTTTTGACAGGATGCTGACTCCCGACTCCGCTAAAAAGGTCCTCGACCTCTATAAAGTCATCAAGGATCTTATCAAGCAGAGGACTCTCTCAGGCAAGGGGTTTTCGGAGACGCTGGAAGTGGAGCACGTCCGGAAGGACGGCAGCACGTTCTGGGGCGAAACGCAGGTGAGCATCACCGTCGAACCGGACGGGCTGATCGTCGGCATCCAGGGGGTGACGAGGGATATTACCGAGCGCAAACGGGCGGAGTCTCTGAGCAAGGACAAGGAGGCCGCCGAAATCGCCAACCGCGCCAAGAGCGAGTTCCTTGCCAGGATGAGCCACGAGATCCGCACCCCCCTGAACGGGATCATCGGGATGACGGAGCTTTGCCTGGAACAGAATCCCGATGATCACCTCACTGGGCTCCTGCATACCATCTACGGCGAAGCCCGCAATCTCTCCGGCCTCATCAACGACATTCTCGATCTGGCCAAGATCGAGGCGGGAAAGATGGTGCTGGAGGAGGCCCCCTTTGACCTCGCGGACCTCGTTCGCTCTGTCACCGACGGTTTTGCCCTGCGGGCCAAACAGCAGGGGCTCGACTATGTGGCTTTCCTCGCTCCGGATGTCCCGACGGGGCTGTTCGGCGATGCCGTGCGGCTGCGCCAGGTGTTGGTCAACCTCGTCGGCAACGCCCTCAAATTCACCCCAAAGGGGGAAGTGTCGGTCTCGGGCGAGCTCGTGCGCGACATGGGCGACGGGGTGGTGATTCAATTCTCCGTCAGCGACACGGGGATCGGCATCCCCCTGGAGCGGCAGCAGAAGATTTTCGAGGCCTTCGAACAGGCCGACGGCTCGACGACCCGGCAATACGGCGGAACCGGCCTCGGGGTCGCCATCGCGAGAGAGATCGTGAAGATGATGGGCGGCGAGATCGGGGTGGTGAGCGAGCCCGGCGAGGGGAGCACGTTCTGGTTCACCGCGAAGATGAAGAAGAGCCTGGAGAGGGTTGCGGCAAAAGCAAAAGAGGACGACGCCCGCAGTCCTGCGGCCGGGCTGCACGGGCGGGAATCCCGGCAAGGCCGCCGGATCCTCCTGGTCGATGATTATGCCATCAACCTGGAAGTCGCCCGGAGGCATCTCGAGGCGGGAGGCCACAGCGTCTCGCTGGCAGGCAACGGACAGGAGGCGATCGACGCCTTCGGAAACGGGAATTACGATCTCATTTTCATGGACATCCAGATGCCGGTCATGGACGGCATCGAGGCCGCGAAGCGCATCCGCGACATCGAGAAGGGCAGCGGGAGCGCGAGCCGCATCCCCATCATTGCCTTGACGGCGCACGCCGTCAGAGAGTACATCGTTGCGTGCCTTGAGGCGGGCATGGATGACTACCTGATCAAACCCGTGTTCCGGAAGGATCTGCTCGGCAAGGTGGATCACTGGGTCGACAGCGGGCACGCGCAAGACGGTGGCGCGCTGCCGCCTTCCGAGGCGTCGGCGCCTCATCAGGCTCCTGCGGAGCCCATGGATTTCGCAAGGGCCCTGGAGGAGTTCGAAGGAAACCGGGAGTTCCTGACGGGGCTTCTGGAGAAGTTCCTCGAGAATGTGCGGGCCCAGCTCGGCACCATTCGCGAGGCGTTGGATCGGGCCGATGCGGAGATCCTCAGGCGCGAGGCTCATGCCATCAAGGGCGGTGCAGCGAACCTGACGGCTGCGGAGTTGTCGTCTGCTGCAGCCGAGCTCGAGAAAACGGCCAAATCGGGCTCGCTCGGCGATGCCCCCGGGGGGCTGGAGAGGCTGGAGAGGGCATACAGGCGCCTGGACGAGTTTGTTCACAAACCCTGAGACTGCGCGTCGAGACAGAGGAGTAAAGAATGAAAATCCTGGTTGTGGACGATGAAATGGTCAGCAGGGAAAAGATGAAGATGATCATGGGCCATTTCGGCGAGTGCGAGGCCGTCGAAAACGGGGCCGATGCCGTGGAGAAGTTTGTGGGCGCCTGGAACGGCTGGACCCCCTATGACCTGATCTCCCTGGATGTTCAGATGCCGGAGATGGACGGTGTAGAGGTCCTGAACCGGATCCGGGGAATGGAGCGTGAAAAGAATGTTCCCGAGAACAAGAGGGTGAAGGTCGTCATGGTGACGGCCCGATCCGATAAGGACACCTTGATGACGAGCATCCAGGCGGGCTGCAACGACTACGTCGTCAAGCCCTTTGACAAGGCAATCGTTGCGAAGAAGCTCGCCAAGCTTGGATTCCAGGTACATCTGTTCTGACAGGGCTACAAGGAAACGTTAGTACAAAAAAGCGCCGCAAGCCTTGCCTGCGGCGTTTTTTCTTTCGGTTTCTCACGGATCACTGGCCACTGACCACTTGTCTTCATTTCGTCGGCGGAAAGTTTTTCAGAATCCCCTCTACCGCGCTCTTCAGGTCGTTGGAAGCCGCATCGGCATTGATCGTCCCCGTTGCGGTTCCCCGCCAGATCAGCTGCTTGCCGTCGGCCTTTTGAATGCCGAGCGTCAGCATCCGGAGCTGGTAGCCATACTGGTTGATGCCGATCTCGTTTTCGTAGTTGACCGAGACCAGCATGTCCGGGTTCTCGGCGGTCTTCCGGAAACCCTTTTTCTCGAGGACCTGATCAGCCTGGTACTGGACGTTTTTCACAACCAGGTCGCTGGCCTGCCCCATGGTCCCCGTCGTCACCCAGTTGTAACTCTTCAGTCCCGTGTAGCCAGCTGCGGGGTCGAAGGAATAGTTGAACCCCGTGGCGCAACCCGCGAGGATGACCCCTGCTGCAAGCAGGACTGTGAAAATGGAACCCAACCGTGCTGTTGTCTTCAAACCGCTCATGTCTCCTCCTTGATCCGTGATAGGTGTTTCACCGGCCTTCGTAACCGCACTCGGAACGGTTGCGTCCCTGTTTATTTTCGCATGATCTTCCGGACCTGCTGGACGTACTCGTCCTCCGTGATGACCCCGTCGCCGTTGGCATCCCAGTACTTGCAGTTCTTTTCGCCCGTCTTCTTGTCCTTCCAGACGGCCAGGCACTCGCTCATGCTCAGCTTCCCGTCGCGGTTCTTGTCGGCCTCCGCAAGAATTTGCTGATATGCCCCTTTGATCATGTCATCGGATGGGCCCTTCTGCTGTGCCGGCGAAGCGCCGGGCACCAGAACATAAATCGCGATCATCAGGCCGATCAGGGCCGATACGGTAAGCCGATTCATTTTCGCCCTCCTTGATGTCTGTCGCTTCCGGTTTGCTGAAATGCCTTAACCGGCAATTTTATAGCGCGGTTGCAGGAGGGGTTGCAACTGGAAAATTTACAGAAGAAGAATTCGAACCGGCGCGGGGGGTATCCCTGAAAATTCATTCGCCCGACGCCGGGCATCTGTGATAAATTTCGGAAGCGATGAAACGCGGCGAGGGATGAGCCATGGGCAGAAGAATCTTGGGCCGGTTGAAACAACCCTGGGCGGGGGCGCTTGTTGTCCTGGTGTTTCTTGTCCTTGCTTGCGGATCCCCTCAGGCCCCTCCGGCAGAAGTCCAGAAAGGGAAGGCTGCCCTTGAGGGGAGCGCTGCCCCTTCGCACGTCAAGCGCCCGGACATCGGTTTTGCCAGCCGGCAAAAGCTTGTCGATCACTACAAGAAGCACGGCCGTGAGTTCGGGGCGCCCACGATGGAGCAGTACCTGAGAAAAGCCCAGGAGCTTCGCGACCGGCCGGCAGGAGGAGCGATTCTCGAGTCCGTCCGGCCAGAGGGGGTGGTGACCCGGTACGATCGCGAGACAGGAGACTTCCTCGCCTTCAACCGCGACGGCATCATCCGCACGTATTTCAGGCCGACGGACGGGGAGGCGTATTACAGGCGCCAGTTGGGGAGAAAACATTGATGAGGGGGGGTGTAGGGACTCGGGTGTAGGGTGTAGGCGAAAGAGAAAAGACCAGTCACCAGACTCAATACTCATCTCGAGAGGATGAAATGAAAGAGAAAGACCCGGTGGGGGAGTTTCTGCGCAAGCGCGGATGTCCGGATCACGTCGTCAGTGGAGGGCTTCAGGGGCTTGCGGAGAACTGGGAAGAGATAGTCCGGTCCGTTGAAGAGGGCTACAGTCTGGGGCTTGACGACTATCTGAACGACATGGACGGACGGCAGCTGATTGAGGAAGTCCTTCACATCGCGCCTGCGGGAGAAAAAAATATATTTCTGAAGCGAATCCGGCAGGCCGATGCAAAGATGCAGTGGCTCGTCAAGCCGGCAGGCAGGTGCCTCTGGGGCGACGAGACGGCCCGGCAGGAGGGCTGGACGTCCAAGAAGAACTGGTGGTATTTTTCAATACCGCTCCACCCCGGCGGAGATCTTCATCGCGAAATCGATGAGACCTGAGGTGCCTACAAAGGGCTATTTCTGAGCGAGATAAGGCCTGAAACCGGCGATGCTGTGAATCAGGTGCCAGTGCTCCCTCGTTCTGACGTCATCCGGCAGATCCCCGAACCGGGCAATTCCCGGGTCTGTTGCAAGCAATTCCTCCCGAGTCTTCTGCTCGAAGGCGCCTTCCGGCTCCCCGGCATGCTTGCGTGCCACCGACATCCACAGATCGAGCTGACTGAGGGCAAGATTCAGGGCCTTGCGGGCATCCCGAGTATACCCGTAGTGTCCGAAACAGAGAAGTGAGGCATCGACGGATCTCATCCGTTCAAGGGATCGGCGGTACGCCGGGAAGTCAAAGCCGCCCGGCGGGCAGCCGACCCGAAGGTAGAACGCATCGGCGAGGGGGAAAAAAATGCCCGCCGCCTCCCCGGTGAACAGTGTGCCTCCCAGCCGAAAGGCGAGGTGGTGCGGCGCATGACCCGGCGTCTCAATGCTCTCGATGGTTAGCCCGCCGATCCGGACTGTCTCCTCGAAGCCGATGCGGCCTGCCGGGGCCGGTTCGGGCTTTCCGTACATTTCGGCAATCTCGCCCAGGTTCCGCAAGGAGACGTTCCAGACCTTTGTGGGCTCGATCAGATGAGGCGCTCCCCTGGGGTGACAAATCACCCTCGCCTCCGGATAACGGCGGAGCAGGTGCCCCACACCGCCGCTGTGGTCGATGTGGACGTGGGTCAGGAGAACGAGATCGACGGTTTTAACTCCCCGGTATTCCAGGGCGGAGAGGAGGGCCGGAATCGCCGATGCGGGACCGGGATCCACGAGAACAACCGCATCGCTACCGGTATAAAGCCAGCTTGCGACAAAGTGCCGGAACCCGGTCATCGGTAATGGGAGATCAATCATGTGGAGATGGGAAGACGGGGGTGCCTGATTCATTTCATTCTTTTTGTACAAGCAGGTGATCCGCTTCGATTTAACATACATGTAGCTTAGAGTATCCGGACGCTTCCGTCAACCCATGAAGCCTCAATCCACGTGAGCCTTCCTTCCTTTCACGGGGTCGCACAAACCCGTTGACTCCGCCCGCCTGTACGGGTATCTTTTCAACTTAAGCAAGGCCGCGGGAGCCTGCTTTTTTACCTGGGGCGGTAAACCCCATCAACCTTGACCGGGGGCGCGTCCCGCAGGCCCCCTTGGTAGGCGGGGTTAGGGCGCGCCCTTCGACAAGCTCAGGACAGGCAAGTCACCATAAGGATCAGGCATGTAACTTGATTTGTCATGGTGAGCTTGTCGAACCATCTTGCCGGGAAGCCCCGCCCTGTGGGCGGGGAACTTCAATTGCCTGGAGGAATTCATGAAAGCGGTCCTGATGGAAGGGTTCGGAGGAGTCGATGTTCTGAAGGTGGGGGAGGTTCCGAAGCCACAACCGGCAGCAGGCCAGGTGCTCATCCGCGTCATGGCCACCTCCATCAACCGGCCCGACCTGGTCCAGCGCGGTGGAAAATACCCGCCGCCCTTGGGGGAATCAGACATCCTGGGGCTCGAAGTGGCAGGTGTTATCGAGGATAGCGGTCCCGGTGGGGTCGGATGGAAAAAGGGCGAGCGCGTCATGTCCCTCGTGGGCGGAGGCGGGTATTCCGAGTACGCCGTGGCCTATGCGAACCACCCCATGCGCATCCCCGACAGCATGAGTTTCGAGGAGGCTGCCTGCGTCTGTGAGTCCTATATCACGGCATTTTTGAACGTCTTCATCCTCGGGGAGCTGGCCGACGGTCAGATCGCGCTCCTTCACGGCGGGGGCGGCGGGGTCAACACGGCGGCCGTGCAGCTGTGCAAGGCCCTTGTGCCCGACACGAAACTCATTGTCACGGCATCCCCCGAAAAGCTGGACAGGGTGAAAGCCCTCGGCGTTGACCTGGTCATCAACTACAAGGAGGCGCCCGACTTCTCCGAGGCCGTGAAGAATTTCACCGGAAAGAAAGGCGCCGATGTCATCCTGGATCACATCGGGGCGAAATACCTGGAGCCGAACATGAACTCGCTGGCCTATGCGGGGAGGCTCGTTCTCATCGGGGTGACGAGCGGGATCAAGGCAGAGCTGAACCTGGCTCTCATGATGGTGAAGCGACAGCGGATCATCGGCTCGGTGCTTCGCTCCCGGCCCGTCTCGGAAAAAGGGGAGATCGTGGCCGAATTCACGCGGCGCGCCTTGCCGAAATTTGCCGACCGGACCATCGTCCCTCTCATCGAGAAGGTCTTCCCCCTCGAGGAGGTGCAGGCGGCCCACCGCATGATGGAGGAAGACAGACATTTCGGGAAAATCGTGCTGCGCATCGCACAGTAATGAGTTGACAAGTTAATGAGTTGATAAGTTGATATCATGACTTCCCTTATCAACCAATCAACTCGTCAGCTTTAGACCATGATTTAAACGAAGCCAAAAAAATTGTTCGTCGAACGGTAGTTGATAGGAGGGGAAGATGAAGGTCATGACGCGCAGGGGATGGTCGCCCTATATTGCCGGGGGACTCGTCGGCGTGCTGCTGGTGGCATCCGTCTTTCTGACGGGCAAGTATTTCGGCGCCTCGACGACCTTCGTCCGCACGGCGGGCATGATCGAGCAGGCCGTTGCGCCGGAGCACGCAGCAGGGCAGGAGTACTACAAAAAGGAAAAAATAATAATAGAGTGGCAGTGGATGTTCGTTGCGGGGATCTTCTTCGGGGCCCTCGCGGCTGCCGCGTTCACGAGGGACTTCAAGTCCACTCCCGTGCCGCCCATGTGGGAGTCCCGCTTCGGATCCTCCAAGGCCAAGCGCTGGATTGCGGCCTTCCTCGGGGGCATCGTGCTGATGTTCGGGGCCCGCATGGCCGATGGGTGACCGAGCGGCCACGGTTTGAGCGGTCTGGCTCAAATAGCGGTGAGCGGTTACATTGCGCTGGTCTGTTTCTTCGGTGCCGGCATCATCGTGGCGCGAATCCTTTATGGAGGTAACAGAAGATGAATGAGCTTTACTCCGGCCTCATCACCGGCATGATCTTTGGTTTCCTCCTCCAGAAGGGGCAGGTGCTCCGGTATGAAAAGCAACTCGGCGCCATGCGCCTTCTCGACATGACCATCATGAAGTTCATGCTGTCCTCGATCCTTGTCTCCATGATCGGGCTCTACGGCCTCTACGAGTTCGGTCTCATCAAGTTCAGCATCAAGGAAACGATCATCGGCGCCAACATCATTGGCGGTCTACTCTTCGGCATCGGCTGGGGCATCGTGGGCTACTGCCCGGGGACGGCCGTGGGGGCCGTTGCCGAGGGGCGGTGGGACGCGCTGTTCGGCCTGGCGGGGATGCTCGTGGGGGCGGCTATCTTTGCGGAGGCCTACCCGCTGGTGAAGGCGACAATCCTGACCTGGGGCAATTACGGCAAGATCACGATCCCGACGGTCCTGGGCGTGGGGCCCTGGCCCGTCATCGCGGTCATCACGGCAGGATTCCTGGGGCTCTTCTGGTTTTTCGAGAAAAAAGGCCTGTAAGTTACGAGCCGCTGCGCGGCAGTGAAAGAAGTGTCTGAGTGTCTCGGTGTCTGAGTGAAGAGATAATGCACAACGCTTAAGACCGTGATCCGGAGGCAAATTCTTTATCTTCACTCAATCACTTAAACACTCAGACACTCAGGCACTTTTTTATGGCTCTACCTTGGCCGGTGACGGCGGCCAGATCTCGACGCTGTCGATGCCCGTTCTCTTGATCACCGCCTGGATCCCCACTGCGGAATACCACTCGCCGATGCGCTCGCCGCGCTGGTCGACCATCTCGAAGCCGCGGAGGTTCCGATTCAACTGCAGGGCCCTTGACTGCATGCCCGTGATCAGTTTCTTCATGGGTTCCTCCCCCTCGTTTACCTTCATCCAGTGATCAGCCGAGTCGAAACGGAACCTTCTCTCCACCGCGATGATTGCGATGGGCTGCGATTCCGGTCCGCTGAACCAGTAATCGAGATCGGCCGCCGGGCGGTGCGACTCGAAGGCTGCCGTGACGGCTTCACTGGGCTTGAGCATGCCGTAGTTCTCCCCCGACCGGCCGATAAATAGGACAATGAAGCCGATGAAAAGGGCCACAACAACGATGATAACGGTTTTTTCGTCCATACCTGTCGTCCCCACGTATAGCGGAGACGCCGGTGCCGGTCAACGGGATTTTAAAGTTCGGATCCGTTACCCGGGCTGCACGAAAGGGGTGCGAAAAAAGCTTGTCGCAGTGCCAATGACATGATATGAGGCGAGTTTCCGCAAATGAAGCCAAATGCCTGAAGACAGGATCCGACATGGGTAAAGCACCGGTTACGAAAACTAAACCCGATTCCAAGGAGCCGGGCGGCGCGGGCGATGCCCGGAAGCCCGAAAAGCCCAAGAAGAGCTATCGGCCCTTCATTATCCAGGCCTGGTGCAAGAAGTGCGGGATCTGCGTGGCCTTCTGCCCGAAGCAGGTCTATCGCTGCGACGACAAGGGCGTTCACGTGGACAAGCCCGAGGAGTGCATCGGGTGCCGGTTCTGCGAGATGCACTGCCCGGATCTGGCCGTCTCGGTGCAGGAACGGGATGCCGCACCGGGGGTAAAATCGTCATGAATGCACGGAAGAACGACAGAAAGGTGCTGCTTCTCCAGGGAAACGAGGCCCTTGCCGAAGGGGCGCTCGCCGCGGGATGCCGCTTTTTTGCCGGCTACCCGATAACCCCTGCCTCTGAGATTGCCGAGCACATGGCCCTCAAGCTCCCGGCCCTGGGCGGCAGCTTCATCCAGATGGAGGACGAGATCGCCAGCATGGGGGCCGTCATCGGGGCATCGCTGGCCGGCATGAAGGCTATGACGGCCACCAGCGGTCCCGGCTTTTCCCTGGTGCAGGAGAATCTTGGCTATGCCTGCATGGCCGAGACACCCTGCGTCGTCGTGAATGTTATGCGGGGCGGGCCCAGCACAGGGCTTCCCACCCTGGCCTCCCAGGGCGATGTCATGCAGGCCCGCTGGGGGACCCACGGCGATCACCCCATCATCGTGCTGGCCGTCTCTTCGGTCCGCGACTGCTTTGAGATCACCGTGTTCGCCTTCAACCTCGCCGAGAAATACCGCGTGCCCGTCATCATCCTCTCCGACGAAATCGTTGCCCATACCCGGGAGACCTTTGTCCTTCCCTCGCCCGACGAGATCGAAGTCTTCGACCGCGTAACACCGACGGTTCCGCCCGAATGGTATCTTCCCTATGAAGACACGGGGACGGGGGTCCCCCCCATGGCCGCCTTCGGAGACGGCTATCGCCACCACGTGACGGGACTGACGCACGACGAAAGAGGATTCCCGACGCAGCGCTCCGACGAGATCAACGTGCTGATGCGCAGGCTCTTCCGGAAGATCACCCAGGGGTTCCACGAGATCCAGCGGGTGGAGACCTTCATGATGGAGGACGCCGAGATTGCCGTGATCGCCTACGGTTCCGTGGCCCGCTCGTCCCGGCGGGCCGTCATCGAGGCCCGGGAGCACGGGGTGAAGGCGGGGCTTCTGCAGCTCATCACCCTCTTCCCCTTTCCCCGACGATACGTGGAGAAGGTCCTGCGACAATGCCGGGCCGTCCTCGTCCCGGAGATGAACATGGGGCAGATCAGCCGGGAGGTCAAGCGCGTGCACCTCAACAGCTCCCGCGTGGAGACCCTGAACCGCGTCGACGGCCGCCTGATCACCCCGCGTGAGATCAGTGACTGTCTGATCAAGATGTACTACTGAGAGGAAGCAACCTATGGCAGAGGGCATGACCGGGCTCGTACACAAGTACCTCCGGCACGACAAGAAGTTTCCCCACATCTGGTGTCCGGGCTGCGGCAACGGCATCGTCCTGGGGTCACTCATCCGCGCCATCGACCGCCTCGGCCTCGACAAGGACAAAGTGGCCCTCGTCTCCGGCATCGGCTGCGCGGGGAGGATGACGACCTACGCCGACTTCAACACGCTTCACACACCCCACGGCCGGGCCCTCACCTTCGCCACGGGGCTCAAGCTCTCCCGGGAGGACCTCACGGTCATCGTCATCATGGGTGATGGCGACGCCACGGCCATCGGCGGCAACCACTACATCCACTCCGCCCGCCGCAACGTGGATATGACGGCTATCATCGTGAACAACCAGATCTACGGCATGACGGGCGGCCAGTATTCCCCCACGACGCCGTATGGTTCGAAGACGACGACGACGCCCTACGGGATGGTGGAGCACGCCTTCGACATCTCGGCCCTTGCCGTTGCGGCGGAGGCCTCCTACGTCGCCCGGGGCACCGTGTACCATGCGGCCCTGCTCGACCAGCTGATCGAGAGCGCCATCCGCAAGAAAGGCTTCAGCTCCGTGGAGGTGCTCTCCAACTGCCACACTCAGTTCGGCCGCAGAAACAAGATGTCGAGCCCCGTGAAGATGCTCGAGTGGTTCAAGGAAAACGCCGTGAGGATGCACGCCACATCGAAGATGAAACCCGAAGAGATGCAGGGGAAATTCGTCATCGGCGTCCTGGCCGATTCGGAAAGAACCTCATACAACGAAGAATACGAAAAGGTCCGCGAGCGGGCAAGGGGGATCAGTTCCGAGCCGAAACCGCCTGCGCGGTGCGAAGGATGACGCAGATGCCGGAGAAGAGTGTGGACAAGGCAGTTCGCCACGAGATCCGCCTGGCCGGTTCCGGGGGGCAGGGGATCATCATGGCGGCCATCGTGCTCGCCGAGGCGGCCGGTGTCCATGAAGGCAAGCAGGTAAGCCAGACCCAGAGCTACGGACCCGAGGCGAGGGGGGGGACCTGCAAGGCGGAGGTCGTCATCAGCGACGCACCCATTGATTACCCCAAAGTGTCGAGGCCGGATTTCCTGCTTGCCATGAACCAGGCCTCCGTGAACACCTACTTCGGCGATCTCAAGTCGACGGGGCTTCTCATCGTGGACAGCACCCTGGTGAGCAAGGTGCCCACGGCAAAGACCGTTTCCATCCCCTTCACGCAGATCGCGAGGGATGAATTCGGCACGGACCTGGTGGCCAACATGGTGGCTCTGGGAGCCTTGGGCTTTCTCAGCCAAGACGTTTCCCAGGAGAGCCTCGAGGAGGCCGTCATCTCCCGGGTGCCGCCCGGCACGGAGGAGCTCAACCTCAAGGCCCTGCGGGCGGGAATCAAGGCAGCCGAAAATTACGATCTGAAGAAACTGCCGCAGACGGTCGCGGAGGAAGAAGAGTAAGCGCTTCGCGCAGGCTCCGGGCTTCAGGCATCAGGCTTCCGGAAGGATTTTTCATCCGGAATCCTGAATCCCTCTTATACCCTACACCCTGGTCCCAAGTCCCTTGCGATGACGGGAAAATCCTGGAACGTTAGATGCGGCATCGTTCTTTCGCTTGATTTGTCCGAGATGCCGCCCTAGAATGGGCACGTCAAACGCCAGACCGACATTCGGGAGGGGATTCACCGATGCCGGCCAACCTTCCGCCCGACTATTTCGCGGCAGAGAAGAGATACAAGCAGGCCTCCACGGTCGCCGAGAAGATCGCTGCCCTGGAGGACCTCATGGCCACGGTCCCCAAGCACAAGGGCACCGATCACCTGCGGGCCGACCTGCGCCGCCGGCTCTCCCAGCACAACAAGGAAGCCCTCGAGCAGCGCAAAAAGAAAGGCGGAGGCCGCGACAGCCTTTTCAACATCCCCCGGGAAGGCGCCGCGCAGATTGCGCTCACCGGCTTTGCCAACTCGGGCAAGTCCTCCATCGTAGCCAACCTTACCAAGGCGACCCCCGTCATTGCCGATTATCCGCTCTCCACGTTACTGCCGTGCCCCGGCATGATGCCCTACGAGGACATCCAGTTTCAGCTCGTCGATCTTCCCCCCATACCCAATGAGACAACCGATGGCTGGGTGTCCGGGATCATGAGAGTCGCTGATAGCCTGCTCATCGTGATCGATCTCACCGAGGATGCCGACATCCAGATGGAGCTCATTCTCGATCAGCTCGGGAAGTGGAACATCCGGACGGAGCGTGCGAAAGAGGGAGAGCCCCGCGTCCTGGTGAAGCGGGCACTGGTGGCGGCCAACAAAAAGGACCAGACCGGGGCCGCCGAAAACTTCGAAAAGCTCAAGCATGAATATGGGAACCGTTATCCCGTGGTGGCCCTTTCCTGTCTCAAGAAAGACGGCCTGGAAGATTTGAAGCAGGAACTTTTCACCCTCGCACGGATCATCCGCGTCTACTCCAAGCCGCCGGGAAAGGATCCCGATCTGTCCATGCCCTACACGGTTCCCGCGGGCTCCACCGTCATGGACGTAGCCGAGAAGGTCCACAAGGACTTCGTGACGAAGCTGAAGTACGCCCGCGTCTGGGGCTCGGCGAAGTTCGATGGCATGAAAGTCGAACGAACCTACATACTGAAGGACAGGGACATCGTCGAGCTCAGCATGTAAGAACAGGAGATCGGGTACAGGGGAAGAAAAAGCGAAAAGAAAAAAAGGATGGGGATGCTATGTCCCGATCCTTTTTTCACATGAAGAACACAGGCTCTTTCCGTGACTGGCATGTCTGACTCAACCGAAGTGCGATGCTCTTCATCATGGCATTCTTTGTCTTTCGTGCATCCACAGGACAGTTCTTGATGCACGCATGGCACAGGATACAATGGTGGACGTCGATTGAGGCACTGTCTTCCGGGTCTATTGCGCCAGCAGGGCAGAGATCGGCGCATTGTCCGCATTGCAGGCAATGGTCATCAACATCGATCAGATCGACACCGGACAGGCTCTTCCTTCTGTCTCCCATGTCGAGATAGGGGAATTTGCCAGGTACCGGGATATCGGCAACGTGACTGATTGATGAAATCGACGCTGTTTTCTCCTTTATTTTTTCCCCGAATGACGTTGCGTGTTTCAGGTCCTCTGCATCAGGGCGTCCTGGCGCTATGGGTGTCTCAGAATTGGAGAAGGAATGTTCTCCTATATAGGCCGCGCAGGCAATCGGTACGCACCCGTTTTTTACCATCGTATCTTTCAGTTCGAGGAGGGCATCATCGTATTCCCGATTGCCATAAACAACAACGCAGATCACGGGAGTATTGTGTCCTTTAATGGTGTTCAACCATTCAAGCGCATCCGTCTGGACTCTGCCGAAGTAGACCGGCACACCGATTAAAAGCAGCTCATCTTCCGATGCTTGGAGCTGTCGTCTTCTGTTTTCCGGTTTCGTGATATCCATGTGCTCTGTGGAACGATGCTTCAGTCCTTGTGCTATTGCTTCAACAATCTTCTTCGTTGTCCCTGAAGGCGAAAAGTATGCGAGTTTCAACGATTTAATTTTCATTACGTTTCTCTTCTGAAAGGATACGAGCCTTCGAAGAATCATTAAGATACCGAATCGGTTCTTCTCGCATATCATCATTCGTGAGAAGATACCAATCAGTCATATCCGTATGAAATGCATGATCCCCTTGGTGTTCAGTGACTACAAAATCATCTCGATCAGGTGCGGGCCGGGTTCCCGGAGGGCCTTCTTCAGCTCCCGGGCCAGGTCTTCTGCCGTGTCGACGGCGACGCCGGGCACGCCCATCCCCTTGCTCAGGCTCGGCCAGTCGATGGGGGGATTCCCGAGATCCGTGAAGGAGCGGGCCCTGGGGCCGGGGTTCGTGATCCCCGCGCGCTGCAGCTCCACGTTGATGATGTTGTAGCTGCGGTTCGAGCAGATGAGCGTCGTCACGTTCATCCCCACCTGGGCCTGTGTCCAGAGGGATTGGACGGTGTACATGGCACTGCCGTCGGCCTGCAGGTTGATAACGGGCCTGTCGGGGCAGGCGACGGAGGCCCCGGTGGCCGAGGGCATGCCCTGCCCGATGGCGCCTCCGGTGATCATGAAGTAGCTGTGAGGGGCAACGGTTGCGCCCAGCGGGAAGTACGACGTGCCCGCCGTCAGGCCCTCGTCGACGATGATGGCATTCTCGGGCTGCAGGGCCGCAAGCGTGAGACAGGCCTTTTCGGGGGTCAGCTTGCCCGACGGGACATCGGGGATTTTATATCCCGCGAGGAACTTGCTGACCGCGTCCTTGCCGGGCGCGCCCAGCTCATCGGCCAGCGCCTCAAGAGTTTCCGCTGCATCCTGTGAATCGATGTCAAGGCGTAGTTTCTGCACGTCCGCGGCAACGGGATTGCTCCACTGGCCCTCGTAGCCGAAGAAGTTGACGGGCTCATCCGTTCCCGCGAGCACCACGGCCCTGTAGGGCGCAAGCACGGCCGCCGCGGGCTCCGGGAAGTAGGGCACGCGGGCGATCGGCACAATCCCGACGCCTCGGTCGACGTAGGCGGGGAAGTTGATGCAGAAGAGATCGCAGCCCACGGCGGCCCGGATACGTCCCGCAGCCTCGAGGCCGCGGCGCCGCAGGGCGCGGCCGTTCATGATGAGCGCTGTCTTTTCCGCCGACTTCAACAACTTCGCGGCGGACTCGATCACGCGCCTCTCAGGGCGCTCGCAGGCCGGGCTTTTTACCGCGGGAATGTCTCCCCGGTACTCTTTCCACTGGAGATCGCAGGGGACGATGAGGCTTGCGATCTGCCCGCGCAAGGCCGCCTCTATCGCGTCGGCCGTGTCCCTGGCAATGGTCTCGGCGGATCGGACCGTGCGCTGCCACCCCGAGAAGGTCTTGCAGAGGCACTCGATATCCATGGCCAGGGGCGCGTTCGCCGCCAGATGCCAGGTGGCATGCTCGCCGATCACGTTGAGCAGGGGCGTGCGGGCCCGCTTTGCGTTGTGCAGGTTGGCAACCCCGTTGGCCAGTCCCGGCCCCAGGTGCAAAAGGCACAGGGCCGGCTTTTCCTTCATGCGCCCGTAGCCGTCGGCAGCGCCGGAACAGACACCCTCGAACAGTCCGAGCATGGGCTTGATCCCGGTGATGGTGTCGAAGGCGAGGATCATGGGCATCTCCGTCGTGCCTCCGTTGGCAAAGCACACGTCGATCCCGGCTGCCGCCACTGTCTTCAGAAGAGCTTCCGCACCGTTCATAAGAGTCCCCTTCCTTGTTTACGGTTCTTTCAGAAACCGGATGAGCAGCACGTATCGCCGTCCGAGGTTTTCGAGACGCACACGTATGTTCACCTTGTCCGTTTTCTTGATGTCATAGAGATCCGGCAACAGCTTCAGTTGTTCGAGATGAAAACGGATCTGTTTCAGGAATCCCTCAAGGTCAATGCCCGCGTACTGACGGAGCACGGGCACGTTTTTTACCATGGTTTCATGGACCGTTCCCTTCCGTACCGTTGAGAAATCAAACCCTTCGTCGATCAGCCGGGTGAGATTTTCAAGCTTCAGCTTGGCGATGATCTTGGCCTCGTCAGCCCCCATCTTGAGGCAATGCTCGAGGATGAGGGCGGCGTTGAACTCGATCTCCGAGAGAAGGCGGTTCCGGTCCCCGCGCGTCTTCTTGCGGATGGCCGCAAGGTCCCGCAGGAGGCTGCCGCTGTCCTTTCCGATGCCGAAGATGTCGCGTATGAGGCCCATGGGTTGGTCGATTCAGTCTATCTGGTCTATTTGGTCTCTCTGGTCCATCTGGTCAAAAAAGCAGATAATAAATAGCATGGTTAAAACAAAAAAGGCAGGGCTTTGTCGGCCCTGCCTCCTGATTATTTATGCGGATGTCAGGCCAATCGGCGGCAAAGGCCCGCGAGCCCCGGACTCGAATATGTGTCGGTTCTACCCGAACAGGATCGACCACAGGATGGCCACGGTCAGGAACATCCCCAGCAGGAGGCTTCCCAGGCCGAAGGTGGCCGAGATGAGCTTCAGCGGGATGCTCGGGTGTTCGCGCTTCATGGACTCGAGGCGCCCCTCGGCCACCAGGCGCTCGTACTCGAGGGGCCTCTGCTCCTTGAGCTCCTCGAGCCGGTAGGTCCCCGTGAAGATGAGACGGTCCATGGGGAACTTGTTCGGGATGAAGTGCGTGTTGAAAAAGTGGATCGTGAAGATGAACAGCGCCGCCAGCAGCGCCTCCTCGGAGTGCACCAGGGCAGCGATGTTGAGGACCCAGCCGGGCACGAGGTAGGAGGACCACTCGGGCTTCCAGAGCAGGATCCCGGAGCCGCCGATGGCGAACATGCCCCAGAAGACGGCCAGGAAGTCGAACTTTTCCCAGTAGGTCCATCGGTCGAATTTCGGCGGCTCGCCCTTGTTGAAGAACCACCGGATCATTGCCTTGAAGTCCTGAAGGTCCTTCAGGTTCGGGAAGAGCGAGTCGGGGCCGAGCAGCCGGCTGAGCCAGCCCTTCTTGCCCTCGCCCTTGGGGAAGAGGAAACGCAGGGATTCGAAGCTGACATAGGCCATCCCGACGATCAGCAGGAAGGCCGCCCCGCGGTGGAAGAGCCCCGCCATGTGTGCCCCTCCCCAGAGTCGCGTGATCGTCTGCGCCCACTCCGTGCCGGCATACTTCAGGGGGAACCCGGTCAGCACGAGCGTGAAGAATGAGAGCACCAGGAGCACGTGCATGATCCGGTACTTGGCAGAG
The DNA here is from genome assembly GCA_964619035.1 of uncultured Syntrophaceae bacterium. GTDB lineage: Bacteria > Desulfobacterota > Syntrophia > Syntrophales > UBA2192 > UBA2192. Next base: position 20,661 of record CAZUBX010000048.1, read on the forward strand.
AAACGCTCCACCTGCTGGAGGCCCTCGCCCGTTGCGACCGCCGAGTGCGGCACGATCCCCTCTCTTTCCATGCGGTCGTTTTCCCAGTAAACCTTCCGCCACCAGAGGATCGTGTGGACCCAGAAAAAGGCGAGTGTGCCGACGAGAAGCGCCCCCATGAGGAGGAACGTAACATACAGGGCGGGGTATTTGGCCCGGTCCGTGTAGTCCGGATGGGCCTGGTAGCTCAGGAAGCGGGCGTGGAAGCCCGTGTGACAGCGCCCGCAGCTTGCCTCGAGATTGTCCGGGTGGATGCTCGAACGGGGATCGTCCTTCGGCAGGATGTTGTGCTTGGTGTGGCAGTCTCCGCAGCCGGCCACCGGCGCCGGGTAGCCCAGTTCCTGGACCTTTCCGTGGTAGGTGCCCTCGTAATAGGCGACCATTTTATCCGAGAGGTTGTTGCGCTTCATCATGGCGCTGTCGGCGTGGCACTGCTTGCATTTTTGGGTGTAGAACTCGCGCGCCTCAACGGGGTACTGCTCCAGCGAGGTATGGAACACCCGGGTGTTGTGAAGGCCGTGGCAATCCGAGCAGGCCGCCGCGTCCTGGTTGCCCTTCAGGACGGCCTCGCCGTGGCCCGAGGCCGTGTAGTCAGAATTTCCGTGGCACTCGGTGCACTTCTCGATGATGGCGAGCTTGACGTTTTTGTTCTTGTCCTGCTTGATCGCGTGGATGTTGCGATGGCAGTCGTTGCAGCGGAAGTCTTCCTGGAGGTAGTGGAAATTCTGCCGGTACTCCTTCGCAATGTCCTGGTGGCAGCTCCCGCAATCCACCGGGGCTGGCTTCTCCTTGCCGTCTCGGTGCTTCTCGATGTTCGTGATCCCCACGTGGCAGCTCGTGCAGCCGTTGTTGGCGTGGATCGATTTGTTGAAATCGACGCGGTAGAGCGGCTCGTCGTGACAGAACCGGCAGTCCTGGGCCGCCAGGGCGGGGACGGTCAGGCAGATGACGGCGAATACAGCCAGCAGAATCAGTTCTGCCCGAAGTCCCTTTCGCCTCTGTCCTGCCTCGATATTCATCGATTCCATCCGTTTGGTTCGGGAAGGTTTCCCGTCACTTCTCTGCCTTCATTTCCTGCCAGCCCTTCATGCCGCCGAAGAGCCTCATGACCCTGTAGCCCTTCATCTCCAGGTAGCTTCCCGCCAGGAAGGTCCGGAAGCCCCTGTCGTCGACGAGCACCACCATGCGGTCCAGGGGGATCTCGGCGTATCTGCTGCTGAACCGGTACAGCGGCATATTCAATGCCCCTTTGATGTGGCCTTCCTTGTAAGACTTCTCCGAGCGGACATCGACAAGGAGTATGTCATTGCGCTCCGTGAGCATCTGCTTGAGCGACTGAGCCCGCACCGACTGGATCGATCCACGCGGGATTCGCTCGATCGTCTCCATGGCATAGCCCGCCTGCTTCCAGGCTGGGATTCCGTCTTGCAGAATATAAACCTGTTTGTAGCCAGCCTTTATGGCCGCATCAGCAGCCCGGCAACTCCGGTAGCATCCCGCACTCTCACAGTAAAAGACGATGTCGCGGTCCTTGTCGGCAGGCAAAACGGAGGGGTTGTTCTCGACATCCTCGCAGGCCAGGCAGCGGGTACCGGGAATCCGATGATCGAGGCATTCGAGCTCACTCATCGTGTTGTACACGGGAAGTCCCTTGTCGGAGGCCATCATGGCGCGAAGCGTCGAGGCGTCGATAACCTTCCACAGCGGCGCGGGCTCCAGCGGTTTTCCGCACGCCGCAAGTGCAACGAGAAGGATCATCGCCGTGGGCATAATCAACCGGATCAAAGGATTTCGAGACACGCACGTCATTTTTTCTTTTCCTGTACCCTGTTCCCTTAACCCTGAACCCTGCCTTATTCGGAGGCCGGCACTCCCGTCATTCCCCAGTCCACCATCTGCGGCTCCGCGATGGGCTCCTTCGGGGTCGGGTAACTGTCCTTGAGGAATTTCCCCACGCTTCGCACCTTGAGCTTTGTAAAGAAGGGTGCATTGTCGGCATGGCAGTCGGTGCAGCCGTCGGGCTTTCCCTTTTGTCCCAGGGTCTTTTTCGCCGAAACGGGCATGTTGCCGTGGTAGATCGGGAACATCACGGCCTGGGTCAATGCCGGCGCGGGGCTCCCCAGGATCTTGTCCTTCTTGAGTTCATAGAGCTGGTCGGCCACGAAGACGACGTTCCGGAATCCCATGTCGGTCAGGGTCCGGATCATGGTTCGAATGTCCTCTTCGGTGGCCACCGTGGACTGTTTCACCTTTTCGCCCGAGTGGGTGGTGACCTCGACCGTCGTGAGTTTCTTCTGGCCAGCCGCCGCTTTCCTCACATACTCCATGCCGATGGGCCTCACGACTCCCTCGGAGAGCATCTCGCCGAACCATTGCCTCACCTTGGGCACTGCCGCGACGTATCGCTCGCCGTCACCCTTGACGCGCACATGACGGTCCATCCAGGGCTTCCAGAGCTCCGGGGTAAACTGTTTCATGTCCTCCGCGCGGGTGATCAGGGCGGTCTTGTCCGTGGAGTACCACGCGGGTTGTCCCGTGCTGTGGTCCAAGAGGTAGACGCTGCGGGTCTTCCGCTCCGGTGCATGGCAGGTCGAGCACTGCAGCAGGTAGAAGTGGAACGTGGCCTTGTGGAAGAGCGAGCGGTGGATGTTGTCGGGGTTCTTGGCTTCTTTCGGCATGCCTGCCCGGGTCTGCTTGTACTGGCCCTCGAGGTGGCACGCTGCGCAGGTTTTCATGCCGGCCCCGTCCAGGTCGCTGCGTGCCGTGGAAGTGGGCGACCAGCCCTTTCCGATGTGGTGCCGGAGACGTTCGGTCTGCGTCCTCCCCGCCAGGGTGTGGCAATCGGTGCACCGAAGCCCCGCCTTGAGGTGAAGGTCGCCCGCGGGCATGTAAAGGGTGCCAGACTTCTGGCCGTCCATCACCCGGTGGCACTGTGTGCAATTGTCCGCTTCGACGGACTTGCTGATCAGCGCGCTTCCCCTGAACTTCCCCTGGGGAGTGAAGAGCTTTCCGTTGTCCCATGCGTATTGAACGACCGGGCGGCGGACGAAATTCCACTCGCCCTTCGGGGACGTTCCGTCTTCTTGTGGAGCGTCGGGTCGGGCAGGGGTGAACACCGCTCCCTTGATCTCGCCGAGGCCGGCGCCCGCCGTGGCAGCCCAGCGGTAATTGCGGCGGGCGAGCTGATCGTTTCGGCGGTCGAGCCGGTATCCCTTGAGGTGGCACATCAGGCAGTCTCCCTCGACAACTCCGCTTTCACGGAATCGGCTTTTCCCGTCGGGGGTGTGCCGGGGGGTGTAGTCCCCGTCCAGCGGCTGTGCCTTCTCCCTTTCCCCTTGGAAGGGG
>CAZUBX010000049.1:0-23668 GCA_964619035.1 uncultured Syntrophaceae bacterium
GCAGCCTGTACGAAGGCGGTGTCCGTACGCCGACCATCTTCAACTGGCCGGCCAAGCTTAAGCCGCATGTCGTCAACGAGCCGCTGCACATGGTGGACATTATGCCGACCGCGCTTGCCCTGGCCGGCGCCAAGGCGAGCCCCGACAAACCGCTCGACGGCAAGAACATCTGGGTAACAGTCGCCGAAGGTAAACCGTCGCCGCACGACGACATCCTGGTGAACGTCGAGGTGTTCCGCGGCGCCATTATCAAGGGCAAGTGGAAGCTGGTGAAGATCGCATTGCTGCCGGGCAAGACGGAGCTTTTCGACCTGACCGCAGATCCGGGCGAGAAGAACGACATCGCCGAGCAGAACCCGGAGGTCGTCCGCGATCTCGAGAGCCGCCTGATCGCCTATGCCAAAGAGCAGAAGATGAGCGAGTGGCTGAAAGCGCAGCCGGACTACCTTGGCGCGCAGGGCAAGACCGTCTTCGATCCTGACTTCGACATCGACGACGGCGGGCTGCCGCGCGAGAAGACGGTGATGCCGAAGAAAGCGACAGGGAAGTCAACGACGACGCGCTAAACGGGTGGATTGGCGACTTGGTGAGTTTGTCTGCCCTGAGGCGGCTCTACCCACAACGCAACGTGTAGTTCGACACGATGCAACACCACTGAAAGGAGGCGTCGTGAAGCGAATCCTGTTTCTTATTTTCCTGGTGCTGCTGCCCGGCTTTGCCATGGCCGGGGAAGGCGGCACCTCGCACGTGCTGCCGGGCGCCACAGCGACACTGGTGGATCTCCCGCCGGCATCCCCGGGTTGGTTCGGCAAGCCGATGTACCTCCACTACAGCGGCAAGGCGTCCGCGCAGGTCCCGACGGCCGCGGGGGTGACGACGAACCTGAACGCGACCGCGAATACCCTGGTACTCGGCGGCGGGCACACATTCGGGCAGACCGTCCTTGGGGGTGCGCATTACACCGTCGCCGTGTTCCTTCCGTACACCTGGCTGGACATCTCGGGCAACGTGCAGCTGCCCGGCGGCGGCAGCGTGGCGCGTCACAACGATGTCTCAGGCTTCGGCGACCTGACCGTAGTGCCGGTGATGCTGGCGTGGAAGGCCGGCGACTGGCAGATCGACACCATGTTGCCGGTCTATGCACCGACGGGCAGCTACGAAAAGGGCAGGCTCGGCAACCCGGGGCTCAACTACTGGACGTTCGATCCCAATGTCGGCGCGGCATACAGCGACAAGAAGTCCGGCTTCAACGCGATGCTGCGTGTCGGTTACGCGATCAATACCGAGAACCCCGACACCGACTACCAGAGCGGCTCGCTGCTGCACTTCGAAGGCACGATCCAGCAGATCCTCCCGGTGGGCTCTGGCTTCCTGACGATCGGTGCCGAAGGCTTCTATTTCGAGCAGATCACCGGCGACAGCGGAGCCGGCGCGACGCTCGGAGACTTCAAGGGCCGGACAGCCGGCCTGGGTCCGGTGCTGGGCTATATCCAGCCGTTCGGCAAGGATTCACTCGTCGTCGAGCTGAAGTGGTTGCCGGAGCTGGACACAAAGAACCGACTGGAGGGGGACTACATCTGGCTGAAGGTGGTATACAAATTCTGAGGACCAGCTCAAGGGAGACATCGTGCGGCTCAAGGCCGCCTGCAAGATCTAACGGCTCACTGGAGCAAAAGGAGGAAAGAAGCATGAAACGGAACCCCATCCGGGAAGGTCTGATGATGGCGTTGCGGGCTTGCCGTCGGGGGATCGTCGCCTTTCTGCTGACCGTGGCCGCACTGGGGATCGCATCCCCCGCTTCTGCCGTTGCCGCTCAGAATGACGGCAGCATCCTGCCTTTTCAGCCGGCCCCGTCGGCAAGCGTGGCCGGGCAGACGCTGCAACAGTCGAAACACCAATGGCGTGTCGAGAAGAGCCGGCTTCCCAAGGATGCGCCCAATATCCTCATCATCCTGCTCGATGACGTCGGCTTCGGCCAGCCGGACACGTTCGGCGGCCCGATCCGCACGCCGGCCCTGTCGAAGCTGGCCGATGAGGGCATCAGCTACAACGCCTTTCACACGACAGCGATCTGCTCGCCCACGCGCGCGGCCCTGCTCACGGGCCGCAATCACCAGCGTGTCGGCTCGGGGACCATCGCCGAGCGCGCATCGGACTGGGACGGGTACTCGGGCGTGATTCCCCGCGCGTCGGCGACGGTCGCCAAGGTGCTCGGCGCCTACGGCTACAAGACCGCCGCCTTCGGCAAGTGGCACAACACGCCCGCAACCCAGACCACGGCGATGGGCCCTTTCACACTCTGGCCGACGGGCGAGGGGATCGGCTTCGACTATTTCTACGGTTTTCTCGCCGGCGAAACATCACAGTGGGAGCCGCGGCTATATGAGAATCTCAATCCGGTCGAGCCCCCGCACGACGAGAAATACCATCTGAGCGAGGACCTGGCGGACAAGACCATCACCTGGATGCGCAGGCATCGGGCGTTTTCGCCCGACAAGCCCTTCCTCATCTACTGGGCGCCCGGAGCGGCTCACGGCCCGCACCACGTCTTCAAGGAGTGGGCGGACAAGTATAAAGGGAAATTCGACGACGGCTGGGATGTGCTGCGCGAGCGCACCTTCAAGCGCCAGAAAGAACTCGGATGGATTCCCGCCGGCACAAGGCTCACCCCGCGCGCGGAATCGATGGCCTCCTGGGCGAGCATTCCCGAGTCGGAGCGGCCCTTTCAGCTGAGGCTGATGGAAATTTTTGCCGGCTTCGTCGAGCACGTGGACGTGCAGGCGGGCAAGGTCATCGGCGAGATTGACCGGCTGGGCATCCGGGACAACACGATCGTGATTTACATCTTCGGCGACAACGGCGCCAGCGCGGAAGGCCAGAACGGCACCATCAGCGAACTTTTGGCGCAGAACCAGATCCCCAACACCATCGAGCAGCAGCTCGAGGCGTTGAACCGGCTCGGCGGACTGGAGGCGCTGGGAGGCCCCAAGGTCGACAACATGTACCACGCCGGCTGGGCGTGGGCCGGGAACACGCCATTGCGCCACACGAAGCTGATCGCATCGCACTTCGGCGGTACGAGAAACCCGCTGGTCATCTCGTGGCCTGCGCGCATCAAGCCCGACAAGACGCCGCGGCCGCAGTTTCATCACGTCAACGACATCGTGCCGACGATCTATGCAATCCTCGGCATCAAGCCGCCGAAGGTGGTCGACGGCTTCAAGCAGGATCCGATCGACGGCGTCAGCATGGTCTATACCTTTGCCGATGCGAAGGCGCCGACGCGAAAGAGCGTCCAGTATTTCGACAACAACGGCAGCCGCGGCATCTACCACGACGGCTGGTATGCCTGCACCTTCGGCCCGCTGACGCCCTGGCTGACCGTGAGCCCGGGGCTCGCGACCTGGGACTCGAACAAGGATGTCTGGGAGCTCTACAATCTCAAAACGGACTTTTCACAGGCAGACAACCTTGCAGCGAAGGAGCCAAAGCGGCTCGAGCAGATGAAGGCGCTTTTCCTCAAGGAAGCAAAGGCGAATAAAGTCTTCCCTATCGGCGCGGGCCTGTGGACCCGTCTCCACCCCGAAGACCGCGTGGAGACGCCTTACACGAGCTGGCAGTTTGACGCCGCGACGACCCGCATGCCCGAGTTCACGGCGCCCGGCCTCGGACGGGAGAGCAACCGCGTGACGATCGACGCCGTGCTCGGCGAGAACGCCACGGGGGTCCTGTACGCGCTCGGCGGCGCCTCCGGAGGCCTCACTCTATACATGGACAAGGGAGAGTTGGTGTACGAGTACAACATGATGGTCATCGAGCGCTATATCGTCCGGTCGAAGGAGAAGATTGCGTCCGGCAGGCACAGGATCGTAGTGGACACGACGATTGCCAAGCCCGGCGCGCCGGCGGAAGTGGTGCTAACGGTCGACGGCAGGGAGGTTGCGCGCACGACCGTGAAACGCACCGTGCCCGCAGCTTTCACGGCAAGCGAGACCTTCGACGTCGGCGTGGATCTCGGCTCGCCCGTGTCGCTCGACTACTTCGACCGGCGGCCGTTCGCCTTTACCTGCAAAATCGAGAAGGTGGGCGTCGAGCTCAAATAGCAGGCGACGGCATCTGCAACAGGGTGCAGTGAGTATCTCGGCTGGCGCGGCGTCTTGGACTGCATCGAGTCGTCGCGCAGGCCCTTCCCGTCAGAACGGAGTTTTTCATGAACAAGCTCGACACAGGGACCCCCGCCGAGACTTTCGGGATATCGCTCGTTCGCGGCGACATCCTCTACCGTTTGCAGCGCCGCATCGGGCTGATCCCGCCAGACGGCCCGGGCATTGGCCGGCGGGCCCTGTTCTGGACGCTCTTCGCGTGGCTGCCGATCGCGCTATGGGCGTGGTACACCGGGCGGGCACTGCCTCCCGCGGCACCGGAGCCCCTGCTGGCACACTTCGGCATTCACGTGAGGTTTCTCGTGGCGGTGCCGCTGTTCATCCTTGCCGAGGGAATGGCCCACGGGCTCACGATGCAGCTTCTGCCCTACTTCGTTCAGTCCGGGGTGGTGCCGGAAAAAGAGGTCCCCCGGTTCCGTGACGTGATCGCGAAAATAGTAAAGCTTCGCGACACGACGGTGCCGTGGGTTGCGATTCTCGCCTTTGTAGTCGCGGCACTCACGGTCACCGACGTCGTCCGCGGGCCTCACGAGGCGGCATGGGCCATCGATGGAGATGGGCCAGCCCGGCACATGGGCTTCGGCGCCCTGTGGTTTCTGTACGTGGGCCGGCCGATCTACCTGATGCTGCTTTTTGGTTGGGTGTGGCGCGTCATCCTGATGATTCTGCTCTTTCGGGGTATCGCGGGGCTCGACCTTGTCATCGTGCCGACCCACCCGGATCGGGCGGGCGGCCTCGGCTTTCTCGAGCGCATCCCGAAGGGCTTCGCTCCGGTGGCGCTGGCCGCCGGGGCGGTACTCGCTGCGGGCTGGGCCCACGACGTCGTTTATCACGGAGCTTCCGCGCAGTCGATGCAGCTGCCGATGGTCGCCTTTATCGTCTCGGCCCTCCTGGTCTTTCTCTCACCCCTGCTCGTGTTCGCAGGGCCTCTTCTCAAGGCAAAAAAACAGGCGCTGCTCGACTACGGCGCACTGATCGGCCGCCACGGAAAGCTTGTGCGCGAGCGCTGGATCGAGGGCAGGGAGGTGAAGGAAGACGCGATCCTCAACGCGCCCGAGCTGGGCCCCGTCGCCGACACGACGTCGCTCTACGAAGCGGTAAAACGTATGCGGATCGTGCCGCTGGGCAAGGCGTCGGTTGTGCCGATCCTGCTGGCGGCCGCCATCCCGATGATCGCGGTGTTTGCGATACAGGTGCCCGTGAAAGGCATCCTGAAGATGCTCGCGAAGGCGCTGATCTGATCTTGCGACGGCATTGACGGACGGCGCGTTTGACTCCCATCGCCCGCTCCATTTTTATCCGGGTCAAACAAAGGGACCCCGCAATTTGCGGGGCCCCTTTGTTGTTGCCGCTGCATGGCCCGCACGGCATCGCCCGCCGCCGAATAGACAGAGAGTTTCAATGTCCCGAATGCGAGGAACGCAGCCGCCAATATTCCCTGCAATCATGCATTTCAAATGCATAATTGCAAGGAAGAGGGCCGAACAGGACCGCACCATACACATTCCATGGTCACGCCGCACATTAATCAACAAAAAGTTTATATATGTCGCATTTGGAGTAGTAATATTTCATGAATGGACACTTTTTTAAACTTCCTTCCCTTTTATCTAAACTCCCCCCGATAAAATCAACACTCGACCCCTGAAAACGGCTGGATGAGGCGGCTGTGTGTGGCAGGGTTCGCTCGCGGCAATTGTCCCGTTGACACGCGCAAAGGCGCATCCTATACTCCGACCGTCGAAAAGCAGTGTCTTTTCAGCATGCATCCGGCATCGATGAAGGGCTATCCCGGGAGTGCGGGGCAAGAACCAGCGATCAGATCTGGGAGCACGAAGATGATCAGGACCGGACTGGAAGGTTTTGACTGGAGCAGGGGCAGGTGGGCCAACGCAGCGGTCCCTCAGGCCCAGGCCGAAATCGTCATCGCCTCCGACTGGGCGCCCATCCGGGCCTTCGACGAGATCGTTGCGCGCGCGCCCGAGTCTGTTTACGGCGACCTGCTACCGGTTTTGCGCGGGGCCGATCTGCGCATCGTCAATCTGGAATGCGCGCTGTCGGCAGATGCAACCCCGGTATGGAAGAGCGGGTCGGTCTTTAAAGGCCGTCCAGCGCATGTCAGCGGGTTGACGGCGGTCCCTTTCGAGGTCGTCACGCTGGCAAACAATCATGTTTTCGATTACGGACCGGAGGCATTCCGCGAGACCCTGAAGCTGTTGAGCGAGAGCTCCATCCGTTCCGTCGGGGCGGGCATGTCCGTCGAAGAGGCCCGCCGGCCCCTGATCCTCGATCTCAACGGGGTCCGCATCGGCATCATCAATTTCAGCGAAGGGGAGGATCTGACTTCCGCCGTCTCCGGACCCGGGGTATACGGATGGGAAGTCGACGAGGTTGTGGACAGCGTCCGTGCATTGAGGCCGGGGGTTGACGTCATCCTTGTGATCTGCCACGGCGGGGTTGAATATATCCCCTTTCCGCCGCCGTACCTGGCAGAGGCCTTCCGGCGCATCGCCGAGGCCGGGGCCGATCTCATCATTGGACATCACGCCCACGTTCCGCAGGGCGTCGAGATCTGCAACGGCGTGCCGATCTGCTACAGCCTGGGAAACTTCGTCTTTTACCAGCAGACCGACCTCTACTACCGCAAGCTGGGATACCTGGTGAAGGCCGGGGTCTCGCGGGCGGGCCTTGCGCATATTCACCTCGTCCCTTATGAAATCGGCTCCGAATGTCTCCGCCTGCTGCGAGGCGATGAATCGGCGCTGTTCTTCGAGTCCCTGAAGAAGGTCTCCCTGCCGCTGGCGGGTGAGGAGGGCATTACGGAGGCCTGGCACGGGTTTTTGCGTTACTATGGTCTCAAGGGGTTTCGCGACGAGATTGCAATGATCCTGGCGAAGATGGATCAGGAACCGGCCAAAGGCGCCGCCATGCTGCGCAATCGCATCGCGACCATGCAGCACCGGGAGCACTGGATCGATGCCATGACCCGGATCATGGACGGGACCATCGACGCCTCGCCGCAATGGGCCCTCGACCTTACAGTCGAATGGCTGACGCGAAAGCGGCCTTCACAGGGAGTGCGGTGAGATGAGCGCCGCCGCGGCGAAAGAATCCCTCTCGCTTGTCATCGCCGATTCGGGCATGGGCGGCCTCTCGATCTGTGCCGACATCGTCAACGGCCTGCAGGAGCGGCGGAGTTACCGGTCCGTCTCCCTGACCTATTTCAACGCCTGGCCTGAGCAGAACCGCGGCTACAATCTTCTGCCCGGCATGGCCGAGCGGATCCGCGTCTTCGACCGGGCGCTGAGTGCCATGCTCCGCTTTGAGCCCGACCGGATCCTGATTGCCTGCAACACCCTGTCGGCGCTCTACCCCGACACGCCGTTCAGCAAGCAGGCCCCCGTGCCGGTGGTCGGCATCATCGATTTCGGCGTTGACCTGATACACGGGCACTTGAGCGCCCGGGGAGACAGCCGGGTGATCATTCTCGGCACGCCCACCACCATCGAAGCAGGCACCCATCGGGCGCGCCTTGTCGGGCGGGGCATTGCCGCGGATCGCATCATCTGCCAGCCCTGCGATCGGCTGGCCGGCGAAATCGAGAAGGATCCGGAAGGCGCAACCGTCCGTGCGATGGTCGAGAGCTTCATCCGTCAAGCCGCCGAGAGCGTTCCAGACAGGCGCCAATCGGTTGCGGTGGCCCTGTGTTGTACGCATTACGGGTACAGTCGGCGCATCTTCGAGACCGCCCTGCGGTCTGTCTTCGAGGGCCCGATCACGATTCTCAATCCCAACCGGGCGATGAGCGAGGCGCTGCTTACCGATTGCCCCGAGGGGCATCAGGACGTCCGGATCGACCTGGAGGTCGTCTCGCGCATCGTCTGGAGCGATGAAAAGATCGAGGCGATCGCCCGGCTCCTGGAAGCGGCATCACCCCTTACGGCCGGCGCATTGAGACAGTACCGGCACGATCCGGATTTGTTCACTTTTTGACGGCAAGGAGAGAGCGGGATGAGGAAGGTGTTGATCGTGACGGGCCCCGGCGGCGATGCCCAGGGGTGGGGCGACATGAAGGTGACCGAGACGATGTGCGAGACCCTCAATGGCGGGGATCTGGCGGCCGAGATTGCCTATTGCGTGACCGCGGACGACTTCATGAAGGCCATCTCGAGCCGCAGCTACGATATCGTCTGGAGCGCCCTGTACTATTTTTCACATCGCGAGGACATCATCGGTCTCGGCAACGACAATGAATGGGTCGCCGACATTCTCGACGAGAAGGGCATCCCGTACATCGGCCCAAACGCCCTGACGATGAAGCAACTCATCCAGAAATACGAGACACACCGGATCATGCATGAACAGGGGGTGCTGGTACCGGCCTTCACCCTGGTGGCCCCCGGCGATGGGCTTCCCGATGTGGCGTACCCGGCCTTCGTCAAGCCCAACTGCGAATCGCGCTCCATCGGCATCAGCGACGAGAGCGTGGTCCACAACCTGCGAGAGATGGAGCAGCGCGTCCGGTACGTGCACGAGAAGCTCGAGCAGGCCGCACTCATCGAGGAGTTTCTCCCCGGCGAGGAATACACGGTCCTGATGCTGGGCAACGGCAGGTTGCAGGAAATCCTGCCAGGGCTTGTCACCGTCGACAAGAACCATTTCGGCAGGCATCAGATCCTGCGCAGCGATCTGCGGGGCGTGGGGCTGACCAAGATCAGCATCCCGACGGAAAGGGCTGAGGAAGCCAAGGAGCTGACCAGGAAGGCCACCGACGCACTGAAGTGCTGGGACCATGTCCGGGTTGACATGCGCGTCGATGCGCAGGGCCGTTTGCGGGTTATGGAGATCAACGGGATTCCGGGACTCAAGCCCGTGAAGAGCTGGAGCCCCCAGATCTATTCGCTCTATCATCCCTCCGCGGGCGGGCCCATGGAAGAATACCGGGACATGCTCCACCTGATCGTGCATTCCGCACTCGAGCGGTACGGGATCCACGAACGCACCCGGAGTTGACAGACGATCGTCATGAGCATCCCTTTCGAACCCGAGGTGATTGAACAGCTCCGGAGCGCGAAGCGGCTCCAGGGGAGAAGTGCGACCGGCGGGTTTGCCTTCGATCTGGATCTGTCGACGCCGGCGCTCGTTGTAGCCGTCCATGCCGGGCACAACGTCCGCGAGGAACTCCTTCCCCTGATGCAGATCCCGGAAAAAGACCGTCTTTTCGAAGAGGACCCGGCGACGGACCGGATGATCCGGGGCAATGGAAACGCCATCTGGGGCCTGGACTCGAGGGCCGAGTACGATCTGAACCGTCCGGCCGACAAGGCCCTGCCGCTCAAACCGGAGCAGTTCTGGGGTGTGCAGGTCTACCGCAAAGCCCCAACCCAGGACATGGTAAAGCGCTCCCTCGAGAAGTACGAGGCCTTCTACCGCTTTGCCGGCAGCTGTATCCGCGTTCTGCTGGAGCGTTTCGGTTTCTGCGTCGTCTACGACATCCACTCGTACAATATTTCGCGCCAGGTCGAAAAGGGTATCGGGAATCCTCTCCTGTTCAATCTCGGAACGGCGCTGCTCGATCGGTCGCGCTGGGGCAGCCAAATCGATGCCTGGCTGCATCAGCTGGGCAGGATCGAAGTCCCGGGGATTCGCACCACCGTGGAGGAAAACAGGGTTTTTTCGGGAGCAGGGGAGCTCTGCCGTCGCCTGACGGGCTGGGATCCCCGTATCCTGGTTCTCCCGACGGAGATCGCCAAGGTCTACATGGACGAGCACAACGGCATCCTGCATGAGCCGCTGATCGACGCCCTGGGTCATGGGCTGCGCAGGGCCATCGCCGCACACACCCCGCCGACGGACCGGTAAAGGATCTCATCAACGCCGAGCCAGTTTCCCTCCTTGTCCATGTTTTCGATTCCCATCGCCCGCTCTATTTTCTTGATGAACACCACCGGCCCCCATACCATTGTGAAAAACGAGAAGGCCTGACCCTGCGCCAGGCTTTTCGTTTGTGCAAGATCATCTGCAGGTTGCCATTTTCCCCCGGCTGCTGTAATCTGCCCCGAAAAAATGCGCTGTGTTCGCGCAATTCCCGGTCCGCCCGCCCCTGTGCCCCGATGGAAAGACGCGGGCAGATCGGTCAACAGAAGGAAACCTATGGGAAAATATAAAATCGCAGTGATTCCCGGCGACGGGATCGGAAAAGAGGTCATGCCGGAAGGCATCCGGGTGCTCGAGGCCGTCGGGGCCAAATTCGACATCGGGTTTCAGTGGGATGAGTTGCCCTGGAGCTGCGAGTATTATGCGAAGACCGGTCGCATGATGCCCGAAGACGGACTCGATCAGATCCGCAACCACGATGCCGTCTACCTGGGCGCCGTGGGATTTCCGGGGGTGCCGGATCACATCTCCGTATGGGGGCTGCTGCTCCCGATCCGCCGCGGCTTCCAGCAGTACGCCAACGTCCGCCCGGTGCGGCTGATGCCCGGGATCCAGTCGCCCCTGCGCGGCCGCGAGCCGGGAGACATCGACTTCGTCGTCGTGCGGGAAAACACCGAAGGGGAGTATTCCGCCATCGGCGGGCGGAGCTTCGAAGGCACCGATCGCGAGGTGGTGGTGCAGGAGAGCCTCTTTACCCGCCGCGGGGTGGACCGCATCCTGCGCTATGCCTTCGAGGTTGCCCGCAGCAGGCCCAAGAAGCACCTGACCTGGGCGACCAAATCGAACGGGATCTACATTTCGATGCCATACTGGGACGAGCGGGCTCGCGCCATGGCCGCGCAGTACCCGGACATCAAGGCGGATTACTACCACATTGACATCCTCACGGCCCAGTTTGTCCAGAACCCCGACTGGTTTGACGTGGTGGTGGGCACGAACCTCTTCGGTGATATCCTCTCGGATCTCGGGCCGGCCTGTACCGGTACGATCGCCATAGCTCCCTCGGCAAACCTCAACCCGGAGCGCGAGTACCCGTCGCTATTCGAGCCCGTCCACGGATCGGCGCCCGACATCTACGGGCGCAACATTGCCAACCCCATCGGCCAGATCTGGTCCGGCGCACTGATGCTGGAGCACCTGGGACACAAGGCCGCGGCCGACGCGATCGTGCGCGCCATCGAAGCGGTGCTCACTGAGGGACCGCGCACGCGAGACATCGGCGGCCGGGCCAGCACGCAGGAGCTTGGCAAGGCGATTGTCGGGGCCCTGTAGCCGGGACTGTCCCAAGTTTTTTGCTTGCAAGAGCGCTTTTTCTGTGCTAGAAAAGCACCTGAAATTCGAATGGTTTCTATTCGAGTGGGCCTGTTTGCCCACTTTTTTATTTTGAGACGGGCTTAAGGCGTAGGGCACAAGGCTTAAGGAAGAGAAAGCCGCAACACCTTTGCCATAAGCCTTAAGCCATAAGCCCTATGCCCAAAACGACCACATACCGCGAGGAGATCATCGGACTGATCGAACCGGTGATCGAGTCCGAAGGCCTGGAGCTCGTGGAACTCGAGTGCCTCAGGATGCAGACCCGGTGGCTCATTCGGATCTTCATCGACCGCGAGGGCGGTGCGACCCTCGCGGACTGCACGGCCATCAGCCACCAGGTGGGCGATCTGCTCAACGTGCACGATCTGCCCCCGGGTCCCTATACCCTGGAAGTGTCGTCCCCGGGGCTCGACCGGCCCCTCACCCGGGACAAGGATTTCGAGAAGTACCGCGGCAGCAGGATCCGGATCCGGACGCGGGAGCCCATAGACGGGTCGAGGAATTTCCTGGGCACTTTCGCCGACTATTCGGTGGAGGACGGCCGCAGGATCGTCACCGTCGACGTGGACGGCAGGATCGTCCGCATCGACCGGGACAACATCCAGAAGGCGAATCTGGAGTATGAACTGCAGGCAACAGGCAACAGGCGACAGGCGCCAGGCAAAAGGAAGAAGCATTCGGATTCAATTCCTAAAGCCTGATGCCTGATACCTGAAGCGTATTTGATTAGGAGGTCAAGCATGTTTCCGGAGCTGAAACGTCTCATCGAGCAGATGGGCAAGGACAAGGGAATCGAGAAGGAAGTCATCATCGAGGCCCTGGAGTCGGCCATCCTCACCGCGGCGAGAAAAAAGCTGGGGGCGAAGGTGGAGCTCGAGTCCAAGTACAGCGAAGAGGCGGGCGAACTGGAAGTCTTCCAGTTCAAGACGGTTGTCGAAAAGGTGGTCGACCCCGAAACACAGATCTCCCTGGAACAAGCCAGGCGCGAGCTCGACGAGGAGGCCGAGCCGGGCGACAGCCTGGGCATGAGGGTCGATGCGGCAAGCTTCGGGCGCATTGCCGTCCAGACGGCCAAGCAGATCATCATCCAGAAAGTGAAGGATGCCGAGCGCGACAAGATCTACGACGAGTACAAGGACAAGAAAAGCCAGATCGCAAGCGGCTTCGTCCAGCGCTTCGAGGGCGGCAGCATCGTCGTGAACCTGGGCCGCGCCGAGGCCGTCATCCCTCCCTCCGAGCAGGTCCACCGCGAGACCTACAAGCGGGGCGACAGGATCCGGGCCTATATCGTGGACGTCAAGAAGATCTCCAAGGGCCCCCAGATCGTCTTGTCCCGCACGCATCCGGGGTTCCTGCGGGCCCTCTTCGAGATTGAGGTGCCGGAGATCTCCGAGGGATTCATCGAAATCGTCAACGTGGCCCGCGAGCCGGGCAACCGCTCCAAGATCTCCGTTCGCACCCTCGACAAGGACATCGACCCTGTCGGGGCCTGCGTCGGGATGCGGGGCTCGCGCGTGCAGAGCGTCGTCCAGGAATTGAAGGGCGAGAAGATCGATATCGTTCCCTTCTCCGAAGACTCCGTGAAATACATCTGTTCGGCCCTTTCGCCGGCCAAGGTGAGCAAGGTCTTCATGTACGAGGACGAGAGGTCCATGGAGGTCATCGTGCCCGATGACCAGCTCTCCCTGGCCATCGGCAGGAGCGGGCAGAACGTGCGGCTCGCCGTGCGGCTCACGGGCTGGAAGATCGACGTGAAGAACGAGTCCATGCTCCAGAAGCAGTCCGAGGAAGGGCCCAAGGCCCTCATGAAGATTCCGGACCTCGACGAGGCCTCGGCGGAGCTTCTGTTCAAAGAGGGCTACAAAAGTGTGTCCGCCCTGTCGTCGGCCGACCCCGAGGCCCTGATGGCCATCGAGGGGTTGGACGCCGAGAAGGCGCAGGGGATCATCGAGAGGGCCGCGCAGGTCATGGAAACGGAAAAGGAAGCGGGCGACAACGCCTGAGCCTTTAAGGGTAAGCGCAGGCCCTGGCTGGACCAAAACATTCGGGGGTTTCAAGAATGTCCAAGATGAGAGTATACGAACTGGCCAAAGAGTTCGGGATCGAGAACAAGGAGTTCATCGCGAAGCTGAAGAACCTTGGCATTGCCGTCAAATCCCACTCCAGCACTCTTGAGGACAGCGAGGTCGAGCGGATCCGCCGCGAGTTTGCCGCCAAGGGCGAAAAGGAGGTCGTCGAGAAGCGCGTCAAATCGACGGTCATTCGCAGAAGGGCCGTCCGCCTGCCCGAGGAGGCCGCCGAGGCCGAAGAAGCCGCCGAGCCGGAGGAAGCCACCGCCCCCGAAGCCACGCCGGTCGAGAAAGTCGAAAAGGAAGAAAGGGTCGCGAAGCCGGAAAAGGAAGAAAAAGTCGAGACGGTCGAGAAACCGGAGAAGCCGCTCGAGCCGAGGGCGGAAGAACCGCCGGCGGCTGCGGCGCCTCCCGCTGCCGAGAAGGCGCCCGTGAAACCCGAGCCGGCGCCGAAGAAGGAGCCCGATCTTTCCCGCCAGGCCCAGATCATTCGCAGGCCCGAACCCGTCGAGAAGAAGGAAGGGCCAAGGCCCCCTGCCGCCACGATTCCGCAGACGCAGATCCGGAAACCGGCCGCGGGGCAGCCCGCGCAGCCCCGTGGCCAGGCGGCCCCGCCTGCCGGCGCTGACACGAGGGGAGCCGCTCCCACGGCCGACAGGAAAGGCAAGCGCGGCGTCGAGGTGGTCATGGACGGGGTGGCCACCAAGAAGAAAACGATGATCAGGCGGGTCATCGACAAGAAAGACAAGAAGGGCCGGATCCGGGAGATCGAAGAGGAGGAGGCCGCCCGCTGGAGGGGCGACAAGAAGGCCGCCGTCGTCAAGATGAAGAAGACGGAGATCACGGTCCCCAAGGCGAGCAAGCGGCGGATTCGGATCTCGGAGGCCATCCGGGTGGGCGAGCTGGCCAAGCAGATGGGTGTGCGCGCAAGCGACATCATCAACAAGCTTCTCGGCCTGGGCACGATGGTCACCATCAACCAGTCCATCGATGTCGATGCCGCAAGCCTCATCGCCGCCGAGTTCGGCTACCAGGTGGAGGCCGTGACGGCCGAGTACGACGAGATGCTGCAGCGCACCGAGGCGGAGCCCCGCAACCTGAAGCCCAGGGCGCCCGTTGTGACCGTCATGGGCCACGTCGACCACGGCAAGACGTCGCTTCTGGATGCCA
The DNA here is from genome assembly GCA_964619035.1 of uncultured Syntrophaceae bacterium. Classification (GTDB taxonomy): domain Bacteria; phylum Desulfobacterota; class Syntrophia; order Syntrophales; family UBA2192; genus UBA2192. The sequence goes on from CAZUBX010000049.1 coordinate 14,654, forward strand.
TCCGACAGACCAACGTCATCGACGGCGAGTCCGGTGGCATCACGCAGGCCATCGGCGCCTACCACGTCCACATCAAGGACCGCGATATCGTCTTCCTGGACACGCCGGGACACGAGGCCTTTACGGCCATGCGCGCCCGCGGCGCCAAGGTGACGGACATCGTCATCCTCGTCGTGGCCGCCGACGACGGCGTCATGGAGCAGACCGTGGAGGCCATCAACCACTCGCGCTCGGCCGGCGTGCCCATCATCGTGGCCGTCAACAAGATCGACAAGCCCAACGCCACCCCCGACCGGATCAAGCAGGAACTGGCCCAGCACAACCTCGTGCCCGAGGACTGGGGCGGCGATGCGCTCTTTGCCGACATCTCGGCGAAAAAGAAGATCGGCATCGAGAGTCTGCTGGAGCTCATCCTCCTGCAGGCCGACGTCCTCGAGCTGAAGGCCGACCCGGACCGTCCGGCCCGCGGCATTGTCATCGAGGCCAAGCTCGACAAGGGACGGGGCCCCGTGGCAACCGTCCTCATCCAGGAAGGGACACTGCGCGAGGGAGATGCCTTCTCCGCGAAAACGGAGTACGGCCGCGTGCGCGCCATGATCAATGACCAGGGGCAGCGCGTCAAGGAGGCCGGCCCCTCCATGCCCGTGGAGGTCATCGGCTTTTCCAGCGTCCCCCAGGCGGGCTCAGAGTTCATCGGCATCGAGGACGAGAAAAAGGCCAAGAACATCAGCGAATACTGGGTCCGCAAGGAGCGCGAAAAGGAGCTGGCGGCTTCCTCCAAGATCACCCTGGAGCAGCTCTACCAGCGGATCAAGGAAGGCATCAAGGAACTCAACGTGATCCTCAAGGCCGATGTCCAGGGATCCCTCGAGGCCCTGAACGAGGCCCTCAACAAGCTCTCCACCGACGAGATCAAGCTGAAGATCATCCACAGCTCCACGGGCGCCATCACCGAGACGGACGTCATGCTGGCCTCGGCCTCCGATGCCATCGTCCTGGGCTTCAAGGTCAGGCCCGATGCCCGCGTCGTCGAGATCGCCCAGAAGGAAGGCGTCGAGATCAAGCTCTACGACGTCATCTACAACGCCATCAACGACGTGCACGATGCCATGGAAGGCCTGCTGGAACCCGAGTTCAAGGAAGTCGTCCAGGGGCGCGCCGAGGTGCGGGAAACCTTCCGCATCATCAAGCTCGGCACCGTGGCGGGCTGCCACGTGACGGACGGAAAGATCCCGCGCAGCGCGAAGGTCAAACTCGTCCGCGGCGGGGTGGTCCTCTACGACGGCAAGATCGCTTCGCTCAAGCGCTTCAAGGACGACGCGAGGGAAGTGGCCGCCGGCATGGACTGCGGCCTCGGCATCGAGGGCTACAACGATATCCGGGTGGGCGATGTGATCGAGGCCTACATTATGGAGCAGATCGAGAGAAAACTCTAAACCGGTCTGTCTCGTCTCTTTGGTCTGTTTCGTCTATTTCGTCAAAGAAGGACGTTTCCTGACCAAACGGACCAAATGGACCAAACAGACCAAACAGACCAAATAGACCAAATAGACCATGGTAGTCGGAGTCGGGATCATCGAGGTGCACATCCACGAGAGCCGCTCCCTGAAGGAGAAGCGGGGCGTGATGAAGAGCCTGATCCGGCGCACGCAGAACGAGTTCAATGTCTCGATTGCCGAGGTCGACGGGCACGACAACTGGAAACAGGGCATCATCGGGTTTGCCGTTGTGGGAAACGACCGGAGCTTCGTGGACTCGAAGATGGAAATGATTCTGAATTTCGTCGACCATCTCCACTTGGCCGAGGTCGTCAACGTCCGCAGGGAGATCACGAACTACTCCGACCTGGCGGGCCGTTACGACGGGGGGGCGCTGCCCGATGGATTTCAAGAGAGCTGACCGGGTTGCGGATCTGATCAAGCAGGAGATTTCCAACATCCTGCGTCGCGAGGTCGGCGACCCGAGGATTGTCAACATCACCGTGACGGACGTCAAGCTCACCGACGACCTTCGCTCCGCCCGCATCTACTTCGTCGAGCTGGGCAAGGACTGCCTGAGCGCCGATGTCGAGAAAGGACTCTCGAAGGCCAAGGGGTTTCTCAAGCGGGAACTGGGCAAGAGGTTGCAGCTTCGCTACATCCCGGAGCTTGCCTTCTTCTACGACCCCTCCTTCGAATACGGGTCGCGGATCGAGAAATTGCTGAAAGAAGTACGAAAAGACGAAACGGATGATCCAACAGATCGCTGAAATCATTAAGAAGGGCCGCACCTTCCTCGTGACCTCCCACATGAGGCTCGACGGCGATGCCGTGGGCTCGGAGCTCGCCCTCTACGAGGCGCTCCGGGGCCTGGGGAAAGAAGTGGTCGTGTACAACCAGGACCGCACGCCGCAGATGTACGCGTTTCTGCCCGACGCGGGCATCATCGTGAACCGGCTGGGCCCGCTGGATGGCTTTGATGCCGTCTTTGTCCTCGACTGCAGCGAGATCGAGCGCGCGGGGGAAGAGGCCTCACGGATCGCCGGGATCCGGAAGATCATCAATATCGATCATCATATCTCGAACGACCACTACGGCAATCTGACGCTCACCGACCCCGAGGCAAGCTCCACCGGCGAGATGATCTTCCGTCTCGTCGACGGGATGGGCCTCGAGATCACAAAGGATATGGCGATCAACCTCTACACGGCGATTCTGACCGACACGGGGGCCTTCCGGTACTCGAACACGGGACCGAAGACCTTCGCCGTTGCCGGCCGGCTGCTGGAGAAAGGGGCCGATCCCGCCTGGATCGCTCAGCGGGTCTACGAGACCTTCCCTGCCGCGAAGATCCGGCTGCTCGGCCGGGCGCTTTCCACTCTGGAGTTCGACTGGCAGGGCCGGATTGCGGCCGTCACCGTGTCGAAGACGATGCTCGACGAAGCGGGCGCCCAGTGGGAGCACACGGAAGGATTTGTCGAGTTCCCGCGCTCCATCGAGGGCGTGCAGGTGGCCGTCTTCTTCAGCGAGATCAGCGAAGGCTCCTACAAGGTGAGCCTGCGCTCCAAGGGGCGATTCAGCGTCGAGGAGGTGGCCCGCAGGTTCGGGGGCGGCGGTCACATCAATGCCGCGGCCTGCCGGATCCAGGGAGACGGCGACACGGTGAAGCGAAAGCTCTTTGATGCAATTAAAAACGGTGGCCGATGAAGGGCGTCGTCATCGTCGACAAGCCCGCGGGAATCACATCCCATGATGCCGTCGACAGGGTGAGGAAACTCCTCGGCGAGCGCAAAGCAGGCCACACGGGAACCCTCGACCCCATGGCGACGGGCGTGCTTGCCGTCTGTGTCGGCGAGGCAACGAAGATCGCTTCCTTCCTCACGGGCGATGACAAGGTCTACGAGGCCACGATGCGCCTCGGTGTCCGGACGGACACCCTGGACATGACCGGGCAGGTGCTCACGGAGCAGCAACCCCGGGCAACCGAAGCGGAGGTGAGGGCGGTGCTCGCGGCCTTTACCGGGACGATTACCCAGGTCCCGCCGCAGTATTCGGCTGTCAAGGTCCGGGGCAAGGCGCTTTACAAGTGGGCCCGCAAAGGAATCCGCGTGGAGCCCCCGCCGCGCGAGGTGCAGATCCGGGAGATTCTCCTGCAGGGCATCGAGCTGCCCAGGGTGAGGTTCACCGTAACCTGCTCCAAGGGAACCTACGTCCGGACACTCTGCGCCGACATGGGCGATCGCCTCGGCTGCGGGGCCGCCCTCGAGCAATTGCGCAGGACGCGAAGCGGCATCTTCCGGCTGCAGGACGCCGTCCGCCTCGACGGGGAGAGCGACGACGGGATCCGGGCAAGGCTCGAACAGGGCCTGATCCCCATGAACCGGGCCCTTCCGGGCCTGCGGGACATCGTGATCCCGCCGCTTTTGGAGCAGAAGCTGGCGAAGGGCCATCAGCCCGATGTCGAGGGCCTTGCAGCCTTGCAAATTCCTTCTCTTGCGACGGCAGATGTGGTAAAGTTCATCTCCGGGGAAGGGCGCCTCGTTGCGCTGGCAAGGATGCTCGTTTCGGCGGGGGAGATCCCGTCGCTTCCGCCCGGCGCGCAGGCCGCCTGCATTCTGAGAGTTTTTAACGAGTAACGGATTAACATGGAAATAGATCAAGAGTTTTCCAAAGGGAGGATTAACGGACGTGCTTGACGCAGAAAAAAGGAAAGAGATTATTGCCGGCTTCAAAACCCACGAGGGCGACACGGGTTCTCCCGAAGTGCAGATCGCACTGCTGAGCGCCCGGATCCAGTACCTGACCGAGCATTTCAAGACTCACAAGAAGGATCATCACTCCCGCCGGGGACTTCTGAAGCTCGTCGGTCAGCGCCGTCGGCTGCTGGAGTACCTGAAGAACAAGGAAGTGAGCCGTTACCGGAAGATCATCGAGCGGCTCGGTCTGAGGAAGTAGAGGCTAGGGCAACGATCGCACTTGTCGGTCCATTCGACATCCCGGGATCAGGCTTCTGAAATGGTGGTTTCGTCCACAACTTCGGAAAAGGGTTCTTTCAGGACAGGGGAGCCGTCTGCCTTTCGGTCGCTGCCGGGACACGTTTTGAACACTATCGTTATCAGTAAGGAGAAAGAAGAAGTATGAGTCAGATTTTCAAGAAAGAGTTCGCGGGAAGCGACATCACCATCAAGGTGCATTACATCGCCGGCCAGGCCGACGGTGCCGTCCTCGTGACCTACGGGGAAACCGTCGTACTTGTCACCGTCGTTTCCGCCCGGAGCCAGCGGGAGGGCCTCGATTTTCTTCCTCTCACCGTGGATTACCAGGAAATGACCTTCGCGGCCGGCAAGATCCCCGGCGGATTCTTCAAGCGGGAAGGTCGCCCCAACGAGCGAGAGATCCTGATCTGCCGGGTCATCGATCGTTCCATACGCCCGCTTTTCCCCAAGGGATACAACTACGAGACGCAGCTTATCGCTACGGTGCTCTCTGTCGACGGGGAACATGACCCGGATGTGGCGGCCCTGCTGGGCGCCTCGGCAGCTCTCCAGATTTCAAATATTCCCTTTAACGGGCCCATTGCCGGCGTCCGGATCGGCCGCATCGACGGCAAGCTCGTCGCCAACCCCACCTCGATGCTGGACAGCGATCTAGACATGTACATCGTGGGGCGCAAGGTTGTCCCGGGTACGGACGGCAAGCCCTATGACGTCAACCTTGTCATGCTGGAAGGCGGTGCCAAGGAGTTGGGTGAAGAAGACATCGTCCAGGGGATAAACCTTGCCCTGGAGTCCATGCGGCCCGTCATGGAGCTGCAGGACGAGATGCAGAAAGCCATCGGGAAGGCCAAGCGGGCATTTTCGCCGCCCATCATCGACGAGGCGCTCCGTCAACGGATCGCCGATCTGGTGACGGAAGGGTTCAAAGAGGCCTACGGGATTTCGGAGAAGCTCGACCGCTACGGGAAATTGAGGGACGTCCGGGAGAAGGCGATCGAGACCCTCTGCAAGGAGGATCCCGGTCTCAAACCCATCGTCGAGCATGTCGTGGAAAAAATCGACCGAAGTATCCTGAGGGAAATGATCCTGTCGCAGAAGAAACGTGTCGGTGGGCGGGCCTACGACGAGATCCGGGCCATCAGCAGTGAAGTGGGGCTCCTTCCCCGCACACACGGCTCGGCCCTTTTCACGCGCGGTGAAACGCAGGCCCTGGTGACGATCACCCTGGGGACCTCGTCGGACGAGCAGAGAATGGATTACATCACAGGCGAGGAGAGGCGTTCCTTCCTGCTGCACTACAACTTTCCGCCCTACAGCGTGGGTGAGGTGAAGCGCATGGGAAGCCCCGGCCGCCGAGAGGTCGGCCACGGGGCCCTGGCCAGAAGGGCGCTGCTTCCCGTCATCCCGAGCCAGGAGGAGTTCCCCTACACGATCCGCACCGTGTCGGAGATCGTTGCCTCGAACGGCTCCTCCTCCATGGCCAGTGTCTGCGGCGGGACCCTCTCGCTGATGGATGCGGGCGTGCCCGTGAAGGACGTCGTGGCGGGCATCGCCATGGGGCTGCTCAAGGAAGGCGACAATGTGGCCGTTCTCTCCGACATTCTCGGTGACGAAGACCACGCAGGCGATATGGACTTCAAAGTCTGCGGCACCAAGAAGGGCATCACGGCCCTGCAGATGGACATCAAGATCGACGGCATCAACGAGCAGATTCTCCGCAAGGCGCTCCAGCAGGCCAAGGACGGCAGGTTCCACATCATCGACAAGATGAAGGAGACGCTTGCCGAGCCCCGCAAGGAGCTCTCCCAGTACGCTCCCCGGATCATCACCATGAAGATCCGGCCCGACCGGATCCGCGACCTGATCGGCACGGGCGGCAAGAACATCCGCCAGATCGTCGCCGAAACGGGAGTCAACATCGACGTGGAAGATGACGGTACGGTGCTCATCGCCTCCACCGACCTCGAAGCCGCCGACCGGGCCATCGCCATGGTGAAGTGGCTCACCGAGGAGGCCGAGATTGGGAGGATCTACATGGGCACGGTGAAGAAGGTCGTCGATTTCGGGGCCTTCGTGGAGATCCTGCCCGGCACCGAGGGGCTCGTTCACATCTCGCAGCTCGACACGCAACGTGTCGCCAAGGTGACCGACGTGGTCAAGGAGGGCGACCAGATCCCCGTGAAGGTCATCGAGATCGACTCGAACGGGAAGATCCGCCTGAGCAGGAAGGATGCCCTGGGTGCAGACGTACCGAAAAACAGTCCTTTCTAACGGGATCAAGGTCATCACGGAAGAGATCCGTCACGTCCGCTCCGTCTCGATCGGCGCGTGGATTCCTTGCGGCTCGCGCCACGAGGACGAGCGGATCAACGGGACGGCCCACTTCATCGAGCACATGCTTTTCAAGGGGACGGCCGGGCGGTCGGCCTTTGACATCGCCTCCGACATCGACTCCGTCGGAGGCGTGATGAACGCATTCACCGGCAAGGAACTGACGGCGTTCTATGTCAAGGTGCCCGACTACCACCTTCCGCTGGCCATTGACCTGCTGGCCGACATCTTCATCAACTCGCTGTTCAACCTCGATGACATCGACAAGGAGAAATCCGTCGTCCTCCAGGAGATCAGCATGGTGGAGGACACGCCCGACGAGTACATCCACGACATCTTCGAGAAGCATTTCTGGGACGGGCACTCCCTGGGCATGCCTGTCCTCGGGACGAGGGATTCCGTCGATGCATTCGAACGCTCAAGCGTGATGCGGTTCTTCGAGGAGCGCTACCGGGGGGAAAACCTGGTGATTTCCGCCGTGGGGAACATGGAACACGAGCAGCTGGTCGATCTCGTGGCGAAGCTCTTCGGGACGCTCCCGGCCATTCACTTGAAATTCGAAGAAAAGAAACCGCAATCCACGGCCCGCCTGTCCTGCATCGAGAAAGAACTCGAGCAGCTCCACCTCGTCGTGGGCACGCCGGCCCCGGCGACTTTGGACAGCACCCGTTTTGCCGGCATCCTCATGAATTCCGTCTTCGGCGGTTCCATGAGCTCCCGGCTCTTCCAGGAGATCCGCGAGAAAAGGGGGCTTGCCTATGCCGTGCGCTCCTACATCGTTTCCTACCGCGACACAGGGATGCTCAACATCTACGTGGGGACCTCGAAGGACAAGACGCAGGAGGTCATCGACATCATCCTGGCCGAGATGAGGCGCATGAAAACGGAGCTCTTCACGGACAAGGAGCTCCAATCGGCGAAAGAGCTGATCAAGGGGAACCTGCTCCTGAGTATGGAGAGCACCGACAACCGCATGCAGAAACTCGCGACCAACGAGATTTATTTCGGCCGGAATATTCTTCCCGAGGAGATTGTCAGCAAGATCGATGCAGTGACTGGCGAGGACATCCTGGCCCTCTCGGAGCAGATGTTCACCCGCCCCAACCTGTCCATGGTCTTCCTCGGGGAGATGACAGAATCAGAAATGCCCACGGGGGATGTCGAACTTTAAGGCAAAAGGCCACAGGCAACAGGCCGCAGAATTCCCGTTTCTCATTTTTTAGCCTGTAGCCTGCAGCCTGTGACCTGTCACGTCAGTGACTGACGAAACAAACGAAATCAACGCAAAGAACGAAGCAGACAAGTTTGATGGAACCGGTACGTGTGGCCATTGAGCGGTTGAGCGGGTCGGAGGATCTTCCCCTTCCGCGCTACATGACCGAGCATGCGGCGGGGATGGACATCGTTGCCGCCGTGGAGGCACAAATCGTCATCGCCCCGGGTGAGCGGGTCCTCGTCCCCACGGGAATCGCCATCGCCCTGCCGGAGGGCTACGAGGCCCAGATCCGGCCCAGGAGCGGCCTGGCCTTGAAAAATGGAGTGACGCTCGTGAACACGCCGGGCACGATCGACGCCGATTACCGTGGTGAAATCCGGATCATCCTGATCAATCACGGTACCGAACCTTTCGTGGTGCGGCGGGGCGACCGGATCGCCCAGATGGTCGTGGCGCCCTTTTCCCGGGTCATCTGGGACTTCATGCAGGGCTTGTCGGACACGGCCCGCGGAAGCGGCGGTTTCGGCCACACGGGCCAATAAGGCCGCCTCGCGACCTTGTATTTCCCGCATTTCTGTTAGACAATTGTATTGAAATGGTCTAATAGAGCGGTAAATACGTGAAGTTAAGAAGGGTAGAAGCTCGGAAACGAAAAGATTACGCGTAATCCGGATTGTCCGGACGGAACAGACGGAATAGACCGAACGGAACAGACTCTTGAAAAGTTTTAAAGTCAAAAAGACGATCGCCGAGATCAACGAGAAGATCCGGCAGGGAAAAGCCGTTGTCGTAACGGCCGAGGAGATGATCGACATTGTCGAGCGCCACGGCGATATCGGGGCCGCACGGCGGGTCGATGTGGTGACCACGGGGACCTTCGGACCCATGTGCCCCCCGGGGGCCTTTCTGAACTTCGGCCACCCCTCCCCCCGCATCAAGGCCCACAAGGTCTGTGCCAATGACGTTGCCGCCTACGGCGTGGTCTCAGCCCTCC
>CAZUBX010000050.1:0-22930 GCA_964619035.1 uncultured Syntrophaceae bacterium
ATCCTGAGCGCCTGTCCTGAGTCCATCGAAGGATGTCGAAGGACCCCCTCACCTCGATCCTCTCCCGCCAGGGGAGAGGAAGACTAAGGTATCGGGTAATCACAGGGGGAAAGAGGGGGATTTTTCTTTCTCAGGGGGCGGCCTACTCTGCGCAGACGGTCAGGTTTGTCCTCATGCTGAACCTCCCGATATCCCGTTCAGCCAGCAAACGGATCAGTCGGATCTTATTGGTCGGCTGCAGCTTGTAGAAACGATCGATTGCGTTGATGAGCGAACGCGCAACGATGTAATAAATCTTGTCCTCACTTCCTTCCTGGAAAACATAATGAATTTCATATAATTCCTGATTGACATCACCCTCATTCATAGCTGCGTCACCCTTTATCTCCTGGTATTTTTATATTCTTCCTCAGCCGACATGTCTTCTCAGCTGCTGTATTCCGATAAATCTCGTTCACGTTTTCTCGGCCTCCGGGCCTTACGTGAACCTCATTGCACAATCTTCTTCGCTATCGACCATCCAGTTTTATCTGTCTTGATCCCCCTGCAGGCGGAATGATATTCGAATTCGAAAATAATCTTGCCCTGATGGGGTTCCTCTTGCTTGACCCGGTAACCCCGGATTGACCCTCCGTAGAAAGACGGCTCGGAGCGCTTTTTGTGGAAATAAATATGTCCCCCGATGAGTTTCTTGGCTTTGTCTTCTTCCAGTTTCCACCAGCCGCACTCCCAAATCTTTTCTCGCAGCTTGTTGAAATTGTTCGCAGTTTCGATTAAATGAATTTTCATTTTTCATGCTCCTTTTGAAACGGGCCAAGAAACACAAAGCCCTGTCTCATCGTAATGGACAGGGCTTCAATTTTATCCGTTGTTTCCCTACATGGGAAAAGAGGGCATCAATATTTTGAATGATGTCGTTTACATTACTTCTTTCATAATGGGCTCTATTGAAGGAAAGTCAAGGGAATACTATGTGATACCAGCCGCCGTGCTCGTTCACTCGGCCCAGATTCCGCCTTCTCCTGATGGGCGATTGCCCCCGATGGCTTAAAATGTTATACAAGACAAGGCCTTGCATTGTGGAGGGCAGCTTGCGGTCTGGATGCATCATTACTTTTCTCGGGGCAATGTCCCGGTGCGGGGTGGGGTCATATCGGAGCGAACGTCCTGAAATTTTGATCGCCGCGCTGGCGAGGTCTTCAAAAGATGGCCATCCATTCATGAAACATGAAGCCCTTCTTCTTTTCTGTCTGCTCTTGATCCTGATCTTCCCTCACGGCGCCCAGGGCCAGGAAGAAAACAATTACGGCACATGGAGCCTTTACTGGGAAAATGATTATCTGGCCAAGACCGACAGCAATTACACCAACGGAGGTAGACTGACCTGGACGTCGCCCTGGATTTCCTGGAAGCCGGAGGGCAATTCCGTCCCGCCCGGCACCACACCCTGGTACCATGCTTTGACAAAGGCGATGCCCTTCTTCTACGCGCCAGGGTTTCAATCGGCCATGTTTCTCGCCGTCGGCCATAGCATTTACACCCCTGATGATCTGTCCCGACAGGACCTCATCGTCAATGACCGCCCCTATGCGGGATATCTGTATCTCGGGTTTGGCTTTATCAAGAGGAGCGCTCTGACCATGGACACGCTGGAGGTGGATGTGGGGATCGTGGGCCGCCACTCCTATGCCGAGGATGTCCAGGAACAGGTCCACCAATGGATTGGAAATCTCGAGCCCCAGGGGTGGGCAAACCAGCTGAAAGACGAGCCGGCCCTGGAGATCACCTACGAGCGCAAATGGAAATGGCTGAAGACGGAGATCGGCAGTGACTGGGGATACGACCTGATCCCCCACGCGGGAGGCAGTGTCGGCAATGTCGCTATCTATGCCAACGCGGGGGCGGAATTGCGCTTCGGGTGGAACAGGCCGAATAACTTTGGGAGCTGCACCATACGCCCGGGGTGCGAAAGCGGCGCATTTCCCGATGACGAGAACCCTCAACGTTCAGGAGGAAGTCCTTACGGCATTTTTTTCTTTCTGGGCGCCGACGGGCGGGCCGTTCTGCATGACATCTTCCTTGACGGGAACACATTTACAGAGAGCCACAGCGTGGAAAAGAAACCTTTTGTCGCCGATTTTTCGGCGGGCCTGGGATTCGTCATTTCCAAGCTGAAAGTGACCTATGCCGTCGTGTACCGGACCAAGCAATTCGAAACGCAGCCGCGCAACGAGCAGATTTTCGGATCCTTGCTCCTCTCCTATTTCTATTGAGAGGGCACTGGAAGACGGAAGTCAAGAAGCCAGGAAGATCGGAAGTCGGGAAAAGAAACGGGCCCGCTCCGCGGGAAGAATGAAAAGGGGAAATGGGGCCGTCCTCCACAAGGGGACGGCCGTTCTGCATTGCAGCAATTATTTGTTCGTAAGGGTTTCTTTTTCGGGGGTAGATCAACAATAATGTTTTTATAACTATATGTTTATGTATAGAATTTTATAATATGAGAAAGATTACTAAATAAAGATCACTAAATATTGCAATGCAACATTTATCTTGACTGGCTGTCACCGCCATAGTATGGTGTCTCAACGAGATCGAAGAGATCGAAGGAGATGAAAAGAATGGCCCACACAAAGATGGCAAAACAGATCACCGGATTTTACAAAACCACATTCGACAGCAGCTTCAACACGATCACCATGCTCCGGGAATACACGGAGAAGACCATCACCCTTTCCATGGTGCGATCCCCCTGGTTTCCCGAAGAGGGCAGGAAGCTCGTCGGCGAGTGGCTCAAGGTCAACAGGAAGGGATATGACGATTTTAAGGTAGCTGCAGATGAACAGTACAAGAAAATAGAGATGCTCTTCCATAAGGATAACGGGGCTGACTCTGTAGAGACGTCCGAGAAGGCTGACAAGGGTCAGGGCGCTCAGAAGACGAAGAAGGCCAAGTAAGTGAAACGAATCGAAAACATGAAAAAAGGATGATAAAGATTATGATGAATCAGCCCTTGAACAAGCAGATGACCGAATTCACCAGGACGGCAATGGACAATACCTCGAAAGCCCTGGCCGCTCTTCAGGAACAGACGGAGAAAATGACAAACATGTTCATCGACATGTCTCCCTGGATTCCCGAGGAGGGGAAAAAGGCTCTCAGAGAGTGGGACAAGACCTGCCGGAAAGGCCTCGAAGATCTCACGGCGGCCATGAATGAGAACCACAAGAAAGTCGACGAGTTTTTTGCCGGATCTTACGGGACCCTGCCGGGAGACATTTTTACGTCAGCGGCAAAGTAGCCGAACGTCATTAAAACTGCAAATTAAACTGAGGGGGCTTTCCACAAGGAAGCCCTCCTCTTATTATTGGGCTCCCTTTTCAGGTCTTGGGAGTTGCAAAGCAGGGGGCGAATTGAAAAACATAAAGTGCAGCATGCAGCAGATCAATCTGCAAGAACAACACCTGTCGTGCAGAAAGTGGTGGATGCGCGTGATCTCAGCGGCCATTGTTTCCCTGCTCTGCGTCGTTTTCATGGACCATCAGACCCAGGCACATATGAAGGTCGATATCGATCCGATGATGCAGGACCGCTACTCGGCAGCCAGGACCCCGGAAGAGATTTTTGAGACATTCCGGGACAGAAAGATGAACAGGCTCCAGGGACTCCAGATTGCCGAGGCCATCCTCGAGCAGTCCCGGCGGACGGAAATCCCTGTCAGGACGTTTCTGGGGCTGATGCGCACGGAGAGCAATTTCACGGTTCGTGCCGTCTCCAGCAGCCGTGCCATGGGGCTCATGCAAATCCACCCCGTCACCTGGAAGAGGTATACAGAGAAACTGAGCCTGTCCTCTTCCCGGGAGGAAGCGTTCAGACCTTCGGTCAACATCATGGTGTCGGCGGCGATCCTGCGGGATCTGTATGACAAATACCAGGGGATGGGGTATCAGGAGCCGGAGTTGTGGGATCATGTTTTTTCGGCCTACTATTCAGGCGAAGGATCTGTGAGGGGCGGACTGAATCGCCGCCACCTGCTCTATGTGAATAAGGTCCGCACCTTTATCGGCGAGTACAGTCAGAAGCTGGACGGTTAAACGGGCGGGAAAGGGCAGGAGGCAGGCAAGGTGCTTCGGGGCGGCATCATATTCGGGGTGTAAAGCGGATCGTGCTTGATGTGGAAGGGGTCAACGTTCTATGCTGTGGGAGGATTGGAGAGTATAATTTTCCGGCGGCGCGTCAGAAGATGAGAGGCCGGAAGGACGGGCATCATAAAGGATTTCGGGAGGTGTGATGATGGAATTGCTGAAAGCCATACAATCCAGAAGGAGCATAAGGAAATTCAAAAGCAACGAGGTGCAGGATCATACCATAAAGGAATTGCTGGATGCCGCACGACTGGCGCCGTCTGGCTCCAATCTGCAGGCGACCCGGTTTGTCGTCATCAAAAGCCCGGTGGAGCGGATGAAATTGAAAGAATGCACTCCACTGCCCTTTGTCGCAGAGGCACCCGTTGTCATCGCGTGCTGCATCGACAAGGAGGCCATGGGCAACACCCAGGTGAGATACAGGGAGCTCATGGAAGCGCAGGCCTTTGTCGGCACTCCGCTTGCCGATGATCCGACTTTGATGGAGGCGGCAGCGAAGAGGCGCAGCAGTATGGACCAGGCCACCATAAAGGCTTATCTGACCTTGAATGCAGCCATCGCCATCGAGCACATCGTCTTGCGGGCGGTGGATTTGGGGCTGGGAAGCTGCTGGATCATGATGTTTGACAGCGCAAAGACAAAGAGCATGCTGGAACTCGGCGATCGATATGAGGTAATCGCCCTGCTGCCCATCGGCTATCCGGACCAGTCCCCGGCGGCAAGACCCAGGCTGCCGCTGGAGGAATTGACCCTGAAAGAAGTCTAGGGGCACATGGGGGCGGGCCGGGACACTTGCCGGGCTGCTTCGCGGCTACTGTCTACCGTTTACTTTCTGCTCTCCCCATTCTTCCTCACTGGTCACGGGCCACTGATCGCTGGTCACTGCCGCGCAGCGGCCTGGGGGCGGCCTTTTAGCTTTTTGTTGCCTGTGGGGAAGGCCATGGGCAGAGGGGCAGGCGGAGCTTTCCCGCATCAGGGAAAAGGAAGCCGCAATTCAGGGATTCCCTGATTTTGAAAAACGCATTCAGGCGTATCATGAAATCAGAATTCCTGGAAAGGAGGTACAGGCCAATGAGCAAGCCCGAGATGCTCGACAGGGTGTACAATATCACCCTGAAGCGGATGGTTGCGACGGGACAGGCTCCGCACTATACGGAGATTGCCGCGGAGGCTGACGTTCCGGTGGAGGAGGGGCGCAAGGCCCTCCATGATCTGATCGCTGCGGGGATTCCGGCGATGTGGCTCTATCCCGAGACGGATTACATCTGCAGTTTTGCGCCATTCAGCAACCTCCCGACGCAATACCGGATCAGCGTCGATGGTGTGCAAAAGTGGTTCGGCCAGTGAGGGTTCGAATCGCTGGCAGTTAGCTGGCTTTACCCAGGGAAAGTGATCCGGATCGACGCGCCCTGCCTCGATTGCGGCGCGCCCTTGCGCATCGAGATGAAGGACGGAGCGGTTTTGAAAGAAGAGCCGAAAGGGATTATGGGGTATGTCGCTGTTCCATTCTCAAAATGGTTTCAGCGGTTTCCCTATGCCTGAAGCACCATGAACCTCTTCCGGTCGGAAGAGCACATCCGAAACTGGTCCCGGTTCGATGCCGCTGCGGAACAGGGCATCGTCCCGCTCGCGGACCTGGTCAGGCTGTTCTCGCTTGACATGTTCAAAAAACGGCTTGAACCCGATTACGCCACGCGCAGTGGCGCCTATGCGGGCGAATTCCTTTCGGCCGTCGCCGAGTTGGGCAAAACGAGCCCCTTCTGGCGCATGTAGCCGCGTAATCTGCCCTCCCCGCATGAGAGATTACAAGTACGAAGCGGGGAGGGCGGCCTTTTGGCGTGTATTGCCGGGATATGGACGGAGGGCACAAAGACCCCCTTCTTCAGATGAATCTGAAATCGCCAGCGCAAGATCCCGGGATGGCGCGCCCCTTTACTTCCGGGCGGCCTTCCGCTTGACGGCGGCTTTCGCCTTCTTGGGGGCTCGCCCGGCTTTTGCAGGGGCGGCCTTCTTTACGGCTTTTTTCGCGGCGCCCGCCGCTTTTACCATCGGAGCGTCACAGCAGACAATCTCGCAGGTCTCACAGCCGCAGGCCTCGTCCACCGAGATGATCATTCCGCACTCATCACAGACGTACCGGTCTCCTGTTTTCGCTTTTGCCATGTCGTCAACCTCCTTGCATGTCTGGCCCGCTCCCCTGATCGAAACGGGCGATTTGCCCCATCAGGCCGGAGCCCCTGAGCCGCCCTTGAGATCCTTGGCCTTCCGTTCTGCCTTTGCTTCCAGCTCCCGGAGCCGCACCAGCAGTTTGTCATAGGCAATCTTGCCCTTCTCGAGGGCGCCGTCATACTCGCCCTGCAGCCGGCACGCCATATCTTTTGCCTTCCCGGATAGTTGCTCCCGGGTCTCTTGACCGCTCTTGGGCGCTAAGACCAGCCCTGCGATCACACCGACAAGTCCGCCGATGAGCACACCGCTGAGCAAACCACAGTTCCTGTTTTCGGACATGTTGACACCTCCTTTAGCGAGTTGAGAATTGCCGGTGACGGGCCGCCGTTTCGGCGCGTTGAAATTCGTCCGCCCCCAATCGGCCTATGATCAATTATTCATCCCGGCGGGATATTTACAATTGCAGAATGCCTGATATCGGCTGTGCAAATGCCTGATTTCGATATCGGGGAAAGGATGGGCGAGGCTCGGATCCCGCAGCCCGTGCATCTTAGGCAGAGTCGCGGACAGGCGAATGCGACGTTGCCTCGATCTTGCGGAGATAAGGGTTATCGAGGCTACGACTCATCCATTCGCTTATGGACTCCCGGGGCTGATGGGGGTAACCTTTTTGAGAGGCGTCCATGAAAATTTATTTGCGGGGTGTTGACATGAAACCGTACGCTGCATTGCTCGCGGTGCTCATCGCGATATTGGGGCTCCAGGACCCGGGGATCGCCCAGATGCCGGAGAAGAATGTCATAAACGAATCAGGCAAAATCGCACCGGCTCAAACCGGTCCCGCGGCCTGGAAGAACTTCAAGAAACCCGATGACGCAACCCTGAAGAAAAGGCTGACCCCCCTTCAGTACGACGTGACTCAGAAGGAAGGGACCGAGCCCCCTTTCCGCAACGAGTACGACGGCAACAAGAGGGCGGGGATCTATGTCGATATCGTCTCCGGCGAACCCCTGTTCAGCTCCCTGGACAAGTATGATTCGAAAACCGGCTGGCCGAGCTTCACGAAGCCCCTGGAGCCCGGCAATATCGTAACGAAAAAAGACTGGAGTATCTACGGGATCCGCACGGAGGTGCGGAGCAGGCACGGAGAATCCCACCTGGGCCACGTCTTCGATGATGGCCCCCCGCCGACGGGGCTGAGATACTGCATGAACTCGGCGGCGCTGCGCTTCATCCCGAAGGAGGATCTGGAAAAAGAGGGCTACGGCGAGTATGTAAAGCTCTTCGGGAAAAAGTAGGGAAGGCCTGCGGGCGAGGGGATCGCGCCACGTGTCGCCAGACGGGAGAGGGCACCACCATGAAAGTGCAGATGGGTTTGCTATTCGCCTCGGTCGGGCTGCTGCTGTTCGCCTCGGCCGTCTTTGCCAGGGGAGGCGAAGGCGCCGCCCCGGGTCCGGTTCTCGAAAAAGCAACCTTTGCGGGGGGATGCTTCTGGTGCATGGAGCCGGCCTTCGACAAGCTGGAAGGCGTCAAATCGGTCGTCTCCGGCTACACGGGGGGCCGCAAGGAAAACCCGACCTACGAGGAGGTCTCATCGGGCTCGACGGGCCATGCCGAATCGGTCGAAATCACCTACGATCCGGCCGTCGTGGGCTATTCCAGGCTGCTCGAGGTCTTCTGGCGCAATATCGATCCCACGGTGAAAGACAGGCAGTTCTGCGACGTGGGGGCCCAGTACCGCTCGGCGATCTTCTATCACGGCGAGGAGCAGAAGCGTCTTGCCGAGGCGTCGAAAAAGGCGCTCGAGCAGTCCAGGCGATTTCCCGGCCCGATCTACACCGAGATTGCCCCCGCGACGACGTTTTACGCCGCCGAGGAGTATCACCAGAAATACTACCAGAAGAATCCGCTCCGATACAAATACTACCGGTACGGCTGCGGCCGCGACCAGCGCCTGAAAGAGCTTTGGGGCGGGCGCTGACTTTTTTCCCTTCTCAGGATCAATACACGCTCGAGGCGCCTCCCCCGCCGGATTGGCCGCCGGCGAAAGGTTCGTCAGGCGATGCCGGCGGCAGATTCGCCTGGATGGCGCCGGGAAGGAGTGCCGCACCGAGTTCGGCCAGATTGATCCCGTGATTTTCCGGCTTGAGCAGATTCTGCGACGTGAAGCCGTTGCGCGCCTCTTGGGTCCCGTTTGCGAGCCAGCGCATGAGGACGATTGCGGCTGCGACCATCACGACGCCGAGGATCGCCGGATCCCAGGCGTAGTGCTTGAAGCCCAGGTAGTCCTTGTTGGTTGCCAGCGTCAGGAGGGCGGCGATCAGGCTTGTGTTGATCACGATCCGCTTGCGGCTTTTCAGGCCGTGGTAAAGGCCGAGCGCCGGGACCAGGAACGTGAGGCCGTAGGTTGCCCAATAGAACAGAGGGGGGAAACCCGCATGGGGCTGATAAAATGGTGCCGGATTGCCGAAATGGTTCCTGCCCAGCTCCGGGAGGTGCAGATTGACGGCCAGGTAGATCCCCGCCAGGAGGAAGGCCTGCAGCATGGCGCTTCTTTCTTTTTTGAAATCTCTCGTCTCGAAGCTCTCCGAGCGGATGCTTGTCAGCAGGAAGAGCGCCAGGACCATCGCCACGATCGCCCTCTCGCTTGCGGGCGGCAGGGACAGCTGGAAGGGGACGACACAGGCGCAGGCCGCGGCGATGACGGCGGCATAGAGGAAGCCGAACCGGAGGTAGAGCCAGAACGCCCCCGCCGAGGCCAGCAGTGCGCCCATCGTGATGAGCCATCGTGGTTCGACCTTCGTAAGGCTTACGAAAAGGACGATGCCCCAGCAGACCAGGGCCATGCCCGTCAGCGCCAGGGTCTCTTCAATGCCATAGCGGTAGAGGGATTTGACGCGCACCAGGTATTCGGCAAGGCCGACCGAGGCAAGGCCGAGCGCCAGGACCGCCCAGGCCATCGACGCCAGGCCTTTAAAACCGACCATCGAGAGGAAAAGACCCATCACGGCTTGCAGGCATGAGCTGGCAAACAGGAAGAACAGGATGCGGAAAAAGACATTGGTCTGCCGCAGCCCGGGGTCGGTGCGCGACTCGATGAGCCCGAGCTGCGCATCCGTGATGAGGCCCGAGCGGGCCCAGGTGCGCGCCTCGCGCCGGATGAAGAGCCGCTCCTGCTGCTCGGCCGTGTAGAGGCTGATTCTCACGTGCCCTCCTTGAACCGCCGCGAGAGGGCGAAGATCAGGCCGATGACGGTCAGCGATGACACGATGCCGTAGAGGAAAAAGGAGTTCGTGTCGTGCAGGTATTCGAGGACGACCACGCTCAGGCACGCATAGCCGTACAGGATCGCATAGAGCATGTAGAGAAACCGCCGGGTGCGCATGGACCAGACCGCCACGGCGGCAATCGCTGCGGCCATGGCGGGCAGATGCCAGGACGCGAACCGGTACTGGGCAACGCCCGACAGGAGCGCCACGAAGAGGAAATGAACCGTGAAATTGAGGTAGATGTCGAAAAAGTGCTTTTTTACGGCGAGCCGATGTGACAGGCTGCCCAGGGCAAAGGTGACGAGGCCGTAGGCAATGGCGGACTCGCGGTAAACCTTGTGAAAGGACATAAAGCTCACCGATAGTTGAAAGCCGAACCAGGCGGCCAGCGTCGACAGGGCCATCGACAGCACAAGCCGGTTGTCGAAGCGATAGGCGAGGAAGAAGAAAAGCGCCGCCGACACCAGAAGGTAGTTGTGCCATGAATCCCCGAGGACGTGAAACTGCGTCTCGATATAGCCGACATCGGCCGCGTAGAGCGTGCAGCCGAGAAGAAGGACGTAGTCCAGCAGGATGTTGGGCGATTCGACTTCGCCGTTTGAATAAGGTTTGCCCTTCAGGAAACAGTAGAGAAAAGCGGCAAGGGCGCCGACCGTCAGGGAGCCGACGATGGCGATGTCGCCCAACTGCGCGAAATACTGCCGGATGGTGAGCCCCACACCCGCCGTGATAAGCAGGACACCGATGTAGATGGCGGTCCGGAGCTCCTGGTGGACGGAATAGCGCTTTTTGAGATGCAATTCCGTCAGGACATCAAGCTGCCCGGAACTCAGCGTCCCCGCCCGATGCATCTCTTTCAAAAGCGACGTGACATTCATGCTCTGCGGCTCTCCGATCGTTTGGATCCGGGGTGAAGACAGGCCTTGAAAGTTGAATCATCCAGCAGGGTTGCAAATAACATACCCGGGGGCATCGGTCGCTGAGAAGACTGACCATTGACTCTTGCGCCGCTTTGTGCCGGCAGCTGTGGGGGGCTTCTGAAATGTGTTGGCTATTCGGCGCAATCCCTGATAGATATATCCGGATGGTTCATCTGACCGGCAGGGCAAAGAAAGCTCCGCAGAGCCTGTCAGCTGCCGGGCTAAAACAAGTAAAACGGAGAGGGATGGAAATATGGCATCAAAGCTGAGGACGACGCAAATGGGGCGGAAGGAACAGTACGAACGAAGGCTGGCAAATCGCCTGGCTCTGCTGTCTGAAAAGAAGACCGAACCTTCCATGATCGCAAAAGATCCTCTCGTCAAGAACCTGCGCGCCAACATCAAGGCCACGGATCTCAGACTGAAGGCAATTACCAAGATCGAGCAGAGGACTGCAGAACTGGCGAAAATAAAGGCGGAAAAGGTGGAAAACGAGGCTGCCCTTCGAAAAGCCAAAACTCAGGAAGGCGGCAAAGACAAGGATAAAGAAAAGGACAAAGGCAAGGAAAAAGGCAAAGAGAAAGGCAAGGACAAGGAGCCAAAGAAGGCCCCGGCAGAAGGCAAGGAAAAAAAGAAGAAGAAGGAATAATCAAAGGCAGTCGCCGCAGAAATGGCTGCGATTGAAGAATAAGGCCGTCCTCTTTATTTGAGAGGGCGGCCTTTCGGTTTTGAGTGATCGGAGTTGAGGGTCATGGTGCGCAGGGATGGACCGCCTTCCAAAAGCCGTTCTCATCAAGGGGGCCGGTGTCAACGGGAGCCGGAGTGAAACGTTTCATACGGTAAACCCTCTGGAAGCCCTTAAAGGGTGCGGAGGGGTAAGGCAATTAAGGGCGACGATAGTCGGCAAAATATTGTATGATGCGGCATGTTTGGGACCCTTCAGGGTCCGCGATAAAAAGAACGATGGATCACCTTGAGGGATAAACATGAAACTCAACGGCTCATGGCAGCGTGCATTGATCGGGCTCCTGGTGTTTTTAATGGCCATGCCGGTCCCGCTCTTTGCACAGAGTAACATACCGGTTTTCAGGCAGGAGGAACTTGACCAGATCCTGGCGCCCATCGCCCTGTACCCCGATTCGCTTCTGGCCCAGGTACTCATGGCGGCCACATACCCGCTCGAGGTCGTGCAGGCGGACCGGTGGGTCCGGCAGAACAGGAATCTGCCGCCCGAGGCGCTCAACGATGCCCTCGACAGGCAGAATTGGGATGTCAGCGTGAAGGCCCTGGTGCCCTTTCCCGATGTCCTTTCCATGATGAGCCAAAGGCTCGAGTGGACCCAGAGTGTGGGGGATGCCTTTCTTGCCCAGGAGGCGGACGTAATGGCCACGGTCCAGGAGCTCCGGGCCAAGGCTTACGCAGCGGGGAACCTGCGATCCTCCCAGCAGCAGACCGTTTCCCGGGAAGGCACCATCATCGTCGTCCAGCCGGCCAACCCGCAGGTGGTCTATGTGCCCGTATACAGCCCGACGGTGGTCTACGGAAGATGGTGGTATCCTGCATACCCGCCCGTGGTGATCTACCCGTATTATTCGCCCGGCGCGGTGATCGCGGCCGGCGTGATCACCTTCGGGGCCGGTATTGCGGTTGCTTCCGCCTGGAATCACGGCTGGGGGTATTGGAACTGGGGACACCGCAACGTCTATGTCAACGTGAACCGGACCGTCAACATCAACCGCACCACCACGGTCATCCATACAAGGGAGATCCAGACAACGACCTGGCGGCACGACCCCGGGCATCGCAAGGGTGTGGCCTATCGGGATCCCGGCACGCGTGAGAAATACGCCCCGTCAAACCGGCAGGGGGTGGATAACCGCCGCGATTACAGGGGCTACGTCCAGAGCGGACCTGCCAAGACCGGCTCCGCCGTTTCGCGTCCGGCTCAGGACACGAGGACCGGTCCGGCTGTCACAAGGCCGGCTTCCGAAACAATGCCCGGCTCGGGCCTGGCGAAGCCCGCACCGGACACGAGGCCCGGCCCCTCCACGGTGGTGCGCCCGTCAACGCAAACCAGACCGGAATCCGCCGTTTCGCGTCCGGGACCGGACACGAGAACCGCTCCGGCCGTCACGCGGCCTGCGCCGGAAACGATGACGGCCCCGTCCATTGCGCGACCGGCGCCAGATACGAAGCCCGGCCCCTCCACGGTGGCGCGCCCGTCAACGCAATCCAGACCGGCCCAAACCATCTCACGGCCTGCACCCTCAAACACCATCTATGGGGTCGAGCAGGGGGGAAAGGCCCGCAAGGAAAGTGCCCGGGGACGCGACAGCCTCTCCTCTCCCAAGGGGAAAGGGGAGGGTCCGTCCAAGCATTCACCCGATGTGTCAAAGCCTGCCCCGGAAAAAAAGCCCGCCCCGGCAGAAAAGCCTGCGCCTGCGCAGGGAGGAGTAAAGCACGAAGGAGGCGGCCCTGGTCGCAAGTAAAGAGAAACGACAGGGAACAGTCGATCGATCATAATGGACAATGCGCTCATCGATGGAGGACCGACATGGTTTCAGACAGGAGTCACGATAAAAAAGGATCGGCAACCCGGATCGTCCTGATCGGGATGCTTGCCGTCCTGATCGCTATAACGGGCTACGAGGCAACGGCCATGGCGGTCCCGCCTCAGCAGCAGACCTTCAAATCACCCGAGGCAGCCGTCAAGGCCCTGGTCGATGCCACACAGGCAAACGACATCGCGGCACTCGAGGCCCTCTTTGGACCGGGCATGAAAGACCTGATCTTTTCGGGCGACGACGTGGACGACGCCTGGGGCCGGGCAATGTTTGTAAAGGCCTATGGCGAGGCGCACCGACTGGCGAAGGCGGGCGACAACAAAAGGATTCTTTATGTCGGCAAGGATGACTGGCCCATGCCGGTTCCGATCGTGAAAACCGGCAAGCAGTGGCGCTTTAATGCGGAGGAGGGCCGGGAAGAAATCCTGAGCCGCAGGGTCGGCAAGAATGAGATTGGAGCGATCCAGACTTGTCTGGCCATCGTGGATGCCGAGAAAGAGTATGCCACCCAGGACCGCGACACCGATCAGCTCCTGGAATACGCCCAGAAGTTCGAAAGCGAGAAGGGAAAAAAGGACGGCCTTTACTGGGAAGCGGCCCCGGGTGAGCCCCTGAGCCCGCTGGGGCCATTCGTTGCCCGCGCGACGGCCGAAGGATACAGGAATGCCGAGCAGTTGTCGCCCTATCACGGGTACCTTTTCAGGATCATCATGGCCCAGGGGGAGAATGCCAACGGGGGCGCCTACAGCTACCTTGTGAACGGCAATATGATCGGCGGATTTGCCATCGTGGCCTATCCGGCCGTGTACCGGGCCTCCGGCGTCAAGACCTTCAGCGTGAACCACGAGGGTGTCGTTTACGAGAAGGACCTCGGGCCGGAGACGGCGCAGCTCGCGGTGGCCATCACCGCCTTCGATCCGGACAAGTCATGGAAGAAGGTGGAAGGGCAGTAGGGGAAGAGGGCAGGGGGGGTCAAGAAAACAACGGGTTCTGCCGATAAACAATTATCAGGCGGCAAATCCTTTTCGTAACGAGGAAAGAAGAAAGAAGAATGGAAAGAAACAAAACGCTATCGCTGTGCGCCAACCCGTTTTCGGTCTGGACCGACATGGCATTGAAAACCTGCGAAATGATGGTGGACTCGGCAGAGATCATCGGCCACCGCGCCGGCCTCATGGCCGTCGCCGGCCCCATCCCCAATGCCAGTGACCAGCGTGAATTCGCCCTGATGGGGCAGGAAAAGATCGAGGCCGCCGCGGAATCGGCCCGGGCCATGGCCGAGTTTGTGATGACGATGAACCGCCAGCTCGGGGTTGAAGCCTTCTCGCAGATGCTGACCGGATCCACGGCGATGATCTCGCTGGCCGCAAGCAGCAGCGTTGGCCAGTCCATCGAGCGGCAAGGGGAGCTTGTCCGGACCATGACCGAGTCAGCCATTGCGGCATCACAGCTGCCCAACTCCACCGCCGGCCTGTTCACCCAACGCGCGGTCAGGCCCATCTATTCCCGTACAAAGGCAAATGCCAAGCGCCTCGGTAAGCGCTAGCGCTCGCGGCAGAGCAAAGCAAAAAAATCCCCCTCTTTTCCCCTGTGATTACCCGATACCTTAGTCTTCCTCTCCCCTCCGGGGGAGAGGATCGAGGTGAGGGGGAATATTCCCCGCACCTCTTTTCACCCTCACCCTAACCCTCTCCCCTCAAGGGAGAGGGAAATTAAGGTAATGGCTTTATCGGGGGGATGAAAGGGGGATTTTCTCTTTTCAGATGACATACGGTTAGTGGCTTTTTTCTTCCCGAAGCCCTTTCCCCCGTATCAACTATTTACCCAATCAACCAGTTACTGCCGCGAAGCAGCCCCTCTTTCCCGCGTAGCGGCCCGGGGGAGGCAGCCCGGTTTCATCAGGTGCTGGAGGGTGTCAGGGAGAATTGAATCTCCACCCGCCGGTTTTTCAGCCTGTTGTCGCTGCTGTCGTTGGCGTACAGGGGATGGTCTTCCCCGAAACCCCTGATGGAGATCTTTGTGGGCTGAATGCCCATCTGGACAAGGGTCCTGGCGACCTGGGTGGCCCGGTCGACGGAAAGCTCCCAGTTGGAGGGATATTGCCGGCTGTGGATGGGCCGGTCATCCGTATGGCCGTGTATCGCAACCGCCAGATCGGGGCGGTTCAGGATGACGGATGCCACCTTTTCCAGCAGGGGTTGAACGGCGAGTTTGAGCTGGGCCTGCCCGGAATCGAAAATGATGCGTTCCGGGAAGGTAAGAACGATGTACGTGGAGCGCCGCTCCACCGTCACGTCCTGCCCCTCTTGGCCCAGGATGGCCAGCAGCTCCGATTCCAGAGAGGAGTCTGCCTGAATCGCCGGCGGCGTCTGTGCGGCAGGGACCGGTATCATTGCAGTGGCGGGCGGGGCCTGTGTCACCGCCATATCCTTCTGCCGTTGAAGGCTCATCCCGAAAAGCAGGACAAAGCAGACCATCAGCAGCATGAACACATCCGTCAGGGTCAGAAGCCAGATCTCATTTCCGGCATCGGTCTGGGACGATTTCCTCTGAAAGCGCTGTGATCCGGCCGCCTTTTTCAGAGGCACACAATCCGGGGTCTTTTCAGCCGCGAGGGGGATTCGGGATAAGTTTTTCATCGGTTCATTTATTTGGCTTGCTCATGGGAAGGCAGCAAAACCAGGTTGGGCCGGGTGAAGGCCCGATTCGGCATTCCCATGGTCGCAGAGAGCGTCTCCAATTTGTAGCGGATCGCCCGCGGGTGTTCCTGGTCGAAGAGATCCAGAATCCCCTCCTGGACGAGATCCATCTGAAACTCGTTCTGGTCCATGAATTCCCTGAGCTTGTTGGACAGGGGCACAAAGCAGATATTGGCCAGAATCACGCCGTAAAAGGTGCTCAGGAGCGCAACCGCCATGTACCCGATCAGATTCTGGGGGTCGCTGATGTGCCCGAAGATGCGGATGAGGCTGATGATGGTGCCGGCCAGCCCCAGGGCCGGGGCAAGACGGGCCATGTTGTAGAGCATCTTGTGGGATGTCTCGCACTGATTCTGCGTGCACAAGGCCTCCTTGTGCAGGATCTGCTCGATCTTGTCCCGCGAGTAGTGATAGGCGATCAATTCAACGCCCGTCTTCAGGAGACCCGGCGGGAGATGATTTGCCTCCTGCTCCAGGGGGCGGACCCCCTTATTCCGGTAGACTTGAGCCAGCTTGACGATGCTCTCGATCGTCGAATTCATCTCCTCGCGGCAGGTAAAGGACCTTTTGAGGAGCCGGGTGGTCCAGGCCAGCTTTTTCAGGGGGTAGGCAATCAGGGTGGCCGCAAAGGTTCCCCCCACGACAATCAACAGGGCGCAAAGATTGGAGATGAGCCCCATCTCCTTGACCTCCAGGTTGAACGTCATGACAAAAATGGCAGTCAGAAGAAATAGAGAGCAAATGGCTTGTCTGATCATGAGGCGGCTCCTTTTGCGGTTTGCTTCAATCCCGTTGAAAGGCAGAAAATGTGCCACCGGAAAGCAAAGACGGCATTTTCTCTAACTGCCTGTTATGACAGGCTCTGTAATTAGTCGCGTCCAGGGCTCCCTGCCCCGGGCACTCCATTTTGGAGCCTCTGCAGGCATTTTTTTCCGAGCGGGGGATCATTGGTTCCGCAAGGGCCCGCCCGGACTTCGGGGTTCCCCGGAAGGGGCAAGGCATCGAGGCAGACACGCCGGCAATTGCCGTTGCCCCCGGCGCTAACTTGCTGTAGATTGTTGCGGCAACGGGCAAGGGATGTTGGGCCGAGACCTCGGCCGCGGGGAAAGAGAATCCGAACCAAGGGGGTGTTGCATGGACGAAGGCCGGGCAAGCAGGACCGCAATTGCGACCGCCTATTTCAGAGCCCACCACTGCGCTCATGCCAGTCCGAAGATCTTCGAGGATTCTCTCGCCGGGGCGCTCCTGAGCGCGAAAGAACGGGAAGCCGTGGAAAGATTTCTGCTCGAGGGCCTGGAAAAGCACAACCCGGAGCTGGCCCGGTCCGGCGCTGACCGCGCCACGCTGGTTGGTTACGCGCTCCGCGGCCTGGTCGTCGTCCTGGCCCGGGCGCGTTACACGGAGGACCGGCTGGCCGAGGCGATGCGCGACGGTGTCTCGCAGTATGTCGTCATCGGGGCGGGGCTCGACACGTTCGCCCTGCGCCGGCCCGATCTGCAGGATCGTCTGCGCATCATCGAGATCGACCACCCTGCAACCCAAACGTCCAAACAGGAGCGGATTCGCGAGGCAGGCCTGACGCCGCCGCCCAATCTCCATTTTGCGCCGGCCGACTTGGAGAAGGAGAGCCTTGCGGAGGTCCTGTCGCAGACGCCCTACGACCGGGAACGGCCGGCGTTCTTCTCGTGGCTGGGGGTCACCATGTACCTGACGGGCGATGCGATCCGGGCCACGCTTCGCTCCCTGCGAGGCTCGGCCGCCGCCGGCAGCCAACTGGTGTTCGACTATCTGGACCGTGCCGTCTTCGAGCCTGAAAACCACTCGCCGACGCGCAACAGGCTCTTCGACGTCGTCAGACGCGCGGGAGAGCCCATGATCTTCGGGTTCGACCCCTCCGCGCTGGAGGCGGAGCTTGCCGCGCAGGGCTTCCGGCTTCTGGAGGATTTGGGCCCGGAGGCCCAGGAGGCGCTTTACTTCGCGGGTCGAACCGACGGGCTTCGCCCGTCCGGATCTGCCCATCTCGCCCGTGCCGCAGTGGCCTAGGGGTTTTGCAGGAAGAAATCTACCATGAAAACGATCCTGAGCTATGCCGGGCGGATGCTCTACTTCCTGATGGGCTGGCGGCTTGAGCCGCTCCCGCCCTACGTCTCCAACAAGCACGTGATCATCGGCTTTCCCCACACCTCCAACATGGATACCGTCAGGGCCTTCACGGGCTTTCGGATCATCAAGCGAACGGGCCACATCATGATCAAAAAGGAATCATTTTTCTGGCCCCTGTCCATTGTGCTCCATGCCCTGGGCGGCATCCCGGTCGATCGCAGGGCCCCCCAGGGTGCGGTGGAACAGATGGTGGACGTGTTCAATTCGCGCGAGGAGTTTCTTCTGGCCATCGTGCCCGAGGGCACACGCAAAAAGATACGCACGATCAAAACCGGATTCTGGCACATCGCCAGGGGCGCCGGGGTATCCATCATCTGCTGGTATATGGACAGCGAAAATAAAACGGCTCGATGGCTGGGCGAAATTATCCCCGGGGAAGACAAAATGGCGGACCTGATCCGGATCAGGGATCTCTACGAGAAGGCCGGGTATCGATTCCCCCTGGAGGCTGCGGATGCGCAGCAGGGGCCGGCTGCTTCGCAGCAGTAACTGCTTGATTAGTAAATGGTTGATAAGGGGGATAGGGATTCGGGCTTCAGGATATCCCCTATGCCCCATAAACTAGTCAACTAATCAACGAATCAAGTGACATGGCTGCTGTGTGGCGGGGTGAAAAGAAAAAAGGCCGTCCTCATGATGAGGGCGGCCTTTGTCGCTCCTGCCCTGCAGGCTGGGCGAGGACACAAAGCTACGCGGAGAGTCTGCCGAAGGGCCCTGTCGACGGGACATTGTTTTTGGTCTGGTTTGAGATTTGCATATTCACGGGGGAGTGGCCGGGAAATGCGTTTTATATCGGACAGATAAACAGAAAGCGCCTCGCTGGGGCCGGAAATCGACCCCTGCGGAGGCCTTCTTGATCGCCCATGGGATCGAACCGGGATGAATCACTCCATCATTGTCATCGATGATGAGCAGGATTTCCTGGACAGCATGAAGCGATGCCTTCTGCAGGCAGGCATCAAGAATATCAGGCTGATCAGCGATCCTCGTGATGCAGTCGATGCCCTCCATGACGGGGAAGTCTTTGACCTTGCCCTCATCGATATCAACATGCCCGGGCTGGACGGAAAGCAGGTGCTGAAGGCGATCAAGGAAAAGACCCCCCACACCGTCTGCCTGATGGTGACCGGCGTCAGCGAGGTGAAGTCCGCCGTGGAGTGCATGAAACTGGGTGCTGTCGATTACCTGCAGAAGCCATTTACGCCTGACGAGTTTCTCTCCGTGATCCGTCCGATCCTGGAGAGGACGAGGCCCGGCGTTCCGGAAAGGCTGAAGATCCTGATCGTTGAGGACGACAAGATGACCCGGCGGCTCTATGAGATGAGGCTGGCCGGCAGGATTTTCGAAGCGAAATTTGCGGAGGATGGGGAGAAAGGACTCAAGCTTTATCAGGACTGGAAGCCGGATGTCCTCATCCTGGACCTGATGTTGCCTTGCAAGAGCGGCTACGTACTCCTCAAAGAGATCCGGGAGGTGGATCCGTCGGTTGCCGTCATCGTCATCAGCGCGCTCAGCTCGAAGGAAGATGTCGTGAGTTGCTCCGACCTGGGGATTCAGGGCTACTTCGTAAAGCCCATCAACATGGCCGAGCTCAATGACAGAATCCTGGACTGCTACGGAAAGACGGACGGGGAGAAGGCGAAGGTAGCATCCATCTTCAGGCAGCGCCTGGCGGATTGACCCCCCCGGCTGTCGCTCCCGGCGCGAAGTGGCTGAGGGCCCCGTGTCGAGCGTCGAATCGATTTTCCCGGTCCGCGAGACTCCGCCGCTGAAAAGCCCTCATGCATGAAAAAAGCCGCCCTCGGCATCGGGGGCGGCTTTTGATTTCGCTGTGGCTCTCGGGATCGTCGTTTATGCGAAGCTTCTCTCGAACAGCCCCGCGATGGCCTTCTTGCCGTTTTCTTCCAGGAAGCGCGTCCCCGTTCCCGTGAAGTGGATGTGGGTGATGACGGGCTCGCTTCCGCTTTTGCACTCGAGCCAGTCGGCCTCGTTCCACTTGAACCAGGCGTTACGCTTCTGATCGAAGACGTAGAGCGGCTTGTTGCACAGCTTGGCGAACTCGGCGCCCCACCCCGTGCCGCCCTTTACGGTCTTGTCGGCGAGTATTTCCCCGATCACGTAGATCTCCTGCCCCTTGTTGATCTGGTACCAGATGCTCTGCAGGACCTTTCGGATGGTCGGGCTGGTGGTGTAGCTGCGATTCATCAGTCTTGACAGGTATTCCAGGCTGACATCGCCGTTTTTCAGTTCCTCGTGATTCAGGACGCGAAGTCCCCGCTTGCGGACGATCGTGTGCCCCTCGAAGGTGAAGTTCACCTCCTCGATCCCGAGGCGCTCCGCATTGGCCCCGAATTCAGCCTCGGCCCCTTTGATGCCGCCGCTGAACAGAATGACGTCTTCCTTCTTCATGGTCCTTCCTTTTTCGATCCCTGTAATTGTGTACATGCCGCATAAAGCCCAGGGATGGCTCCAGGCAGCCTGTGGATGTCAGTCTTCGTCCCTGATCAGCATCGTCGCAGGGTCCAGGCGCAGGCGATTCTCGACGGCATCGGCCGCGATGCCCCGCAGGGGTTGAATCGCGATGTCCGCACCCTTGGGCTCGAGCTGCAGGATCACATCGAAAAGATCGCTTGCCTGAGCAAGGGCCGGCGGCATCCCGTCCGCCGTCGGTTTCTCGTGCCGATGGGTGTGCACGGTGAACCAGACGTAGACCCCGAGCCTGCCGGCGAGCAGCTTCAATGCCATCAGGCGCTCCCGGTCCGCCTCTCCGAAGGGGAACCCGTCGATGAGGACCATCTCCGGCTGAAAGATGCTCTGGGCCGTCAGGTCCGTCAACCGCTCCTCCAGCTTGGGAACGGTGAATCCCTCCACCTTGAAGGTCATGATGAACCGGTGAGGCAGGAGGTCCTCGAGAACCCCGTCGAGCTTGGTGAGTTTGGCCCGGTCGGCAAGGTCCTGGAAGAGCTTTGCGTACCAGAGGCTGACCTTGGTCACGGGCTCATCGAGGCTGATGTGCAGGACGTTCTTTTCCTGCAGCATGGCATTCAGGGCGAGCTGCACGAGAAACGCCGTTTTGCCGACCCCGGCGGGCGCCAGAACCGCACCGAAGCGGCCGGCCGTCAGAATCTCTTCACCCCCCCGGCCGAAAGACCGCAGAGGGTTGCGAAGGATCAAATCTTTTTTAAACATGTCGACATTCCTGTCCCTGAGATGGATAACATTTTCTTTTCGCTTTGTCTGCATTGCCGGGTGTGCGTAAAAGTCATTGCGAGGAGTGAAACGAGGAAGCAATCTTCTTGGGAAGATTGCCGCGTCTCGCCAGGCTCGACTCGCAATGACAGTGTCCTGATTGCTGCTCTTTCGGCCTCAGCCGGCCTTTTTTCAGAAGGAAGGGGATTATTCACCCTCACCTCAATCCTCTCCCCTCAAGGGAGAGGAAGATCGAGGAAAGAGTTTTCTTAGGCCGCGTTTTTTTTGCGCGCCGCGACTTCCTCCGCGATTTTCTCAGCGATGGACTGCGGCACCAGCTTGTACATCGCAAATTCCATCGTGAACTGCGCCTTGCCCTGCGTGGAGGATCTCAATACCGTTGAGAAGCCGAACATCTCCGCCAGGGGGACGTGGGCTTCGATGACCGACATGGGTCCCTCGTCCTGGGCCCCGACGATCATGCCGCGGCGCTGATTCAGCAACCCGATGACCGGGCCCTGGAACTCCGTAGGCGTCTCCACGACCACCTTCATGACGGGCTCGTGGATGACGGGCTTTGCCTTGGCATAGCCTTCCCGGAAGGCGCCGCGGGCCGCTTGCTGGAAGGCGATATCCGAGGAGTCCACCGTGTGGGAGGCCCCGTCGTTGATGACGATCTTGACCCCCGTGACGGGAAATTCCATCTTGGGGCCCTTGGCCAGGCACGCCCGGAAGCCCTTTTCGCAGGCCGCGATGTACTGGGTCGGGATCGAACCGCCGCTCACCTTGTTCTCGAATACGTACTCCTCGTCGGCGATGGGCTCGATCCAGCCGGCCACCCGGCCGTACTGGCCGGAGCCGCCCGTCTGCTTCCTGTGGGTGTAATTGAACTCGGCGCGCTGCGTGATGGTCTCCCGGTAAGCCACACGCGGGGTTCCGGTGGTGACCTCCGCGCCATACTCGCGCTTCATGCGCTCCACGTAGACTTCGAGGTGCAGCTCGCCCATGCCCTCGATGATGGTCTCCTTGGTCTCGGCATCGACGTGACACCGGAAGGTCGGGTCTTCCTTTGTGAAGCGGTTGAGGGCCTTGGACATGTTAATCTGCGACTTGTTGTCCTTCGGCTCGATCGCAAGCGAAATGACCGGCTCCGGGACATACATGGACGTCATGGTGAGGTTGACGCCCTGGGAGACGAAGGTATCGCCGGAGGCGCATTCGATTCCGAACAGGGCGCCGATGTAGCCGGCCGATACGGCCTCGATGTCTTCCATCTGATCGGCGTGCATGCGCACCACCCGGCCGACCTTGACTTTCTTGCCGGTCCGCACATTGACGATGGTCGATCCCTTGGCAATGGAGCCCTGGTAGCCGCGGATGTAGGTCAGCTGCCCGTATTGGCCGTCTTCGAGCTTGAAGGCGAGCGCAACGACCGGCTTGTCCGGATCGCTCTCCAGCGTAACGGGAGCTTCGTTATTGTCCATGTCCAGGGCCGTGTTTTCCACGTCCGTGGGGCAGGGCAGCAGCATGGTCACGGCATCGAGGAGGGGCTGAACGGCTTTATTCTTATAGGCCGAGCCGATAAAGACCGGCGTCAGCTCGCGACGGATCGTCCCTGCGCGCAGGGCCGAGATCAGCATCTCCTGCGGAATCTCGCGCTCCTCCAGGGCCGCTTCCATCAGCGCATCGGAGAACATGGACGCCGCCTCGATGAGCTCCAGCCGTTTGGCTTTCGCCTCGTCCCGATACTCGGCGGGAATGTCTTCGGTCCGGACCGTTTCGCCGTTTTCACCGTCGAAGTACAGGGCCTTCATG
>CAZUBX010000051.1:0-22818 GCA_964619035.1 uncultured Syntrophaceae bacterium
GGACGATCAAGCAGATGCCGAGTCTCCTGGTGCGCATCGCTCTCTCCTGGTCTCTCTATCGTTGACGGCGTTGACCCGGCCCCGGTCTCGGTGGCCGAGTCAACCGCACAGTCCCCCGCGCTGAAACCTCCCCCTCCTCCTCCGCCCGAGAAGCCGCCGCCGAAGCCGCCGCCTCCACCTCCGAACGCTCCGCGGCCCGAGCCGCTGCTGGAGGGCGCCGAAGTCAGGACGCTCGACATGTTGTTGAGACTGCCGAACAAACCGTCCGAGATCGTATCGAGACTGAAGCCCCCGCCGGGCATGCCTGGACCGCCGGCGCCGGCGGGACCCGCGAGGCCTCCACCCAGCGGCCCTCCCAAACCACCGGAATTGATGGGTCCGGAGCCGATGGGTATGGGAATGAACACCGGGTGGTACCACACCGGCGGAGGAACGTTCAGACCTTCGAAACGCCGCACCCATTGCTTTTCCACGCCGAAGGCGATGGCATAGGGCAGATACTTGTCGAAGGTCTCCTGGGCCGCTGCCATGTCTTGGAACTTAGTGAGGTCATGCAGGTAGTTCCGGAACGACTCCCACTTTCGCTGCTCCTGCGCTCCTTTGAGCGTGCGCCGGGGCATGTGGGGCGAGAAAGCCCACACGATGATAACCGAGACGATGGACCCTAGCAGGAACCAACCCCAGCCGGGAACGTGCGTCAAGGCCATGATCGCCGTGAGGCCGCCGAGCACGAGGGCGACGAGGAAGCCGTAGCCCAACCAGCGTGACCGCACCTTGTTGGGGTTTTGAAAGAAGAGTCCGGCCTTGGTCACATCAGTGTAGACCTGTTCAACGATGGGTCCCACGTGGGAGTAGAAGTGATTCTTCAGGTCGCTGGTGGTGACTTGGTCAGGATGGTTCGAGTCGAACAGCGAATCCGCCACCTTCTTTTCGAAGCTCTGCAACTCGTCCAAGGACTTGCGCCGCGTAAAGATGGTGACCGGCTTGCTGAAGACGCCCTCCTTGGCGGTATCGGTCATCTCTAGGTAGCCGCGTCTAGCCAGGTCGACGATGGTGGCGATGACTTCTTTGGTATCGACCTTCTCGTCTATCAGCGCCCCCGCCAAGCCCGGCGAGAGATCGGAAGGAGGCTCGCTCACATACTTGGCGTAGACAGCAGATGGATCGTCCCGGCCACGCCGGCGCCATAGCAGGAGCATGCCGAGGAAGAACGCGACGGGGAGGACGAAGCCCACCTTGGGGATAACAAAGGCCGCCACCCGGCGAGCCGTCCAGGTGAACTTGACCACGTCCTTCGGAAAACCGGTGACGATCCAGAAGTTCGTGTAGGAGGGAACGTCTGAGGCTTCGTACACCATGGTGGACGGACCGGGTGAGGTGACGCTGGTCTGCACTCCATATCCTGATTGCACTGCCTGGGTCATCTTCTCGGGCGCCACCGCGCCCGGAAGTTTGACGGTCGCCCTCACCGCCCCGATAGGCACCGGCGTCTCCGCATCGAACACGTACCAGCGAAGCTCGTCGCCCTGGTCGAAGAACATGACCACTGCCTTGGCCCGGTAGTGGATGATCCAAGTGGCTGAGGCGTCGGTGATGTCAAAGTTGATCTTTACGATGCGGCGACCATTCTCGGTGAAGGTGCTCCAGGTGCCGGGAACGTCACCCTTGGGAAGGGGGCCGTACCGGGGAGAAATACCGGGATCGTCGTGATCAAGACCGCCGTTAAAAAGAGCTGAGAAACAACTGGAGTGAACAAGCCATGCCGGTGGTGAGTGTATACGATATCGAGAAGAACAAGGTGGCCGAGGTGTCGCTCAGCGATGCTGTCTTCGGTGCCGATGTCAACCAGGACGTCATCTATGAGGTCGTCCGGATGCAGATGGCGGCGAAACGGCAGGGCACCCACGACACCAAGGGGCGCAGCGAAATCCGCGGCGGCGGCAAGAAGCCCTGGCGACAGAAGGGCACCGGACGGGCCCGCGCGGGAACGATCCGTTCCCCCC
Source organism: uncultured Syntrophaceae bacterium (assembly GCA_964619035.1). Lineage (GTDB taxonomy): Bacteria > Desulfobacterota > Syntrophia > Syntrophales > UBA2192 > UBA2192. Next base: position 2,004 of record CAZUBX010000051.1, read on the forward strand.
TCTGGAGGGGCGGCGGAACGGTTTTCGGGCCCACCCCCCGGGACCACTCCTACACGGTGCCCAAGAAAGTGCGCAGGCTCGCCCTCATCTCGGCGCTCAGCATGAAGGTGAAGGAGGAGAAGCTCCTGGTGATCCAGAACTTCCCTCTGGCCGAAATGAAGACGAAGAAGTTCAAGGAGGTCCTCGACCGCTTCGGGCTCAAGAAGACCCTCGTCGTGATCGACCGCTCGAACGAGATCCTCGAGAAGTCCTCCCGGAACCTTCCCGATGTGAAAATGATGCGATGCGAGGGCATCAACGTGTATGATCTTCTCAAGTACGACAGCCTCGTGCTTCTGGAGCCCTCGATCCAAAAGATAGAAGGGGCGCTGACGTAATGGAACTCCATAAGATCATCCGACGGCCGCTCGTGACCGAAAAGACGACCCTCCTGCGCGAGGGCAACCAGTACCTCTTCGAGGTGGACCCGCGGGCCAACAAGATCGAGATCGAGAAGGCCGTGGAGAAACTGTTCAAGGTGAAGGTGCTCGACGTGCGGACCCTGAATGTTCTCGGAAAGAAGAAACGCGTAGGACGGCTGCAGGGAAAGAAGAGCGACTGGAAGAAGGCCATTGTCACCGTGGCCCCCGGCAGCACGATTGAGATATTCGACAAAGTCTAGATAAGGACAACGACCGATGGCGATCAAGACCATGAAGCCGACTTCACCGGCCCGAAGGTACCAGACCTACTCGACCTTCGAGGAGATTACCGCGGTGGAGCCCGAGAAGAGCCTCACGAAGACGGTGAAGAGAACGGGCGGCCGCAACAACCTCGGCCGTCTGACGAGCCGTCACCGCGGGGGAGGGCACAAGCGCAAGTACCGCGTGGTGGACTTCCGCCGTGAGAAGACGGACATCCCCGCCAAGGTGAAGACCATCGAGTACGACCCGAACCGTTCGGCGCGGATCGCGCTCGTGAGCTACGCCGACGGCGAGAAGCGCTACATCGTGGCTCCCGTGGACCTGAAGGTGGGCGACCCGATCATCACGAGTGCCTCGGCCGACATCAAGCCCGGCAACGCGATGTCGCTGCGAAACGTCCCCCTGGGCTCGCACATCCACAACATCGAGCTGCGCCCCGGCAAGGGCGCCCAGATGGTCCGCTCCGCCGGCACCTACGCGCAACTCATGGCCAAGGAAGGTGACTACGCCCAGGTGAGGCTTCCCTCCGGTGAGGTCCGAAAGATTTTCATCGAGTGCAAGGCCACCATCGGCCAGGTGGGCAACGTCACGCACGAAGGCATCAGCATCGGCAAAGCGGGCCGAAACCGCTGGCTGGGCAAGAAGCCCCATGTGCGCGGGGTGGCCATGAACCCCGTCGACCACCCCATGGGCGGCGGCGAAGGCAAGACCTCGGGCGGCCGACACCCCTGTACCCCCTGGGGCGTGCCGACGAAGGGCTACAAGACGCGCAAGAACAAGACCACCGATAAATACATCATCAAGAAGAGGGATAAGAAATAGTGCCACGCTCAGTCAAGAAGGGCCCGTTTATCGAGGCGAAGCTTGCGGAGAAGGTCCGGAGGGCCGATGCGGGCGGGGACCGGGGGATCATCAAGACCTGGTCGCGCCGTTCCACTGTTACCCCGGAGTTCATTGGGCATACCTTTGCCGTGCACAACGGCAAGAAGTTCATCCCCGTGTTCGTCACGGAGAACATGGTGGGCCACAAGCTCGGGGAGTTCGCGCCGACGAGGACGTTCTTCAGCCACGCCGGCGACCGCAAGACAAAGATGCGCAAGTAGTCGCCTCAGGCGGTGAAACCGGAAAACCGGAGATAGGACTTCATGGAAGCAAAAGCAATTGCAAGATTCTTGAGGATATCGCCGCAGAAGGCGCGGCTTGTCGTCAATCTGGTCCGGGGTATGAAGGTCGAGGAGGCCGACCGGATCCTGGAGTTTTCGCGCAAGCGGGCCGCCGGGCTCGTCCAGAAGGTGCTCAAGAGCGCCATGGCCAATGCGACGCAGAACCCCAACATCGACGATAAGATCCTCTATGTGAAGGAAATCTTTGTGGACCAGGGGCCGGCCATGAAGCGTCAGAAGGCCAAGACCATGGGACGCTCGGCGGCCATCAAGCGCCGGATGAGCCACATCACCGTCGTTCTCGACGAGCAGTAACACGAAGGAGGTTTTCATCTTGGGCCAGAAGGTTAACCCGATCGGATTGAGGCTGGGGATCAACAAGAGCTGGAGCTCGAAGTGGTTCGCCGAGAAGAAATACGGCGACCTCGTCCACCAGGACATCAAGCTCCGAAAGTTCCTGAAGAAAAAATTCTACCACGCGGGCATCTCGAAGATCGAGATCGAGCGAGCCGCCGAAAAGGCAAAGGTGAACATCTATGCCGCCCGCCCCGGCATCATCATCGGCAAGAAGGGCTCCGAGATCGAGAAGCTCAAGAAGGACCTCGACGGCATGACCGGCGGTGAGACGATCATCAACATCATGGAGGTCCGCAAACCCGAAATCGATGCCCAGCTCGTGGCCGAGAACGTGGCCCTGCAGCTCGAGCGCAGGATCGCCTTCCGGCGGGCCATGAAGAAAAGCGTCACCTCCGCCCTGAAGTTCGGCGCCAAGGGCATCCGCATCACCTGCTCGGGCAGGCTTGGCGGCGCGGAGATGTCACGGACGGAATGGTACCGCGAGGGCAAGGTGCCCCTGCATACCCTGCGGGCCGATATTGACTACGGCTTTACCGAGGCGCGGACGACCTACGGGGCCATCGGGATCAAGGTGCTCATCTATCATGGGGACGTGCTGCCTGACAAGAAGCCGGTCAGCGCCTAGGACGGCGGGGATTGTTACGAGGAGACATAGACGATGTTAAGCCCGAAACGAGTCAAGTACAGAAAGATCCAGAAGGGGAACCTGGGCGGCAAGGCCACCAGGGGCAACGAGGTCTCTTTCGGCCAGTATGGGCTCCAGTCCCTGGCGCCGGGAAGGATCACGGCCCAGCAGATCGAAGCTGCCCGTGTCGCCATGACGCGTCACATCAAGCGCGGCGGCAAAATCTGGATCCGGATCTTCCCCCACAAATCCTTTACGAAAAAGCCCGCCGAAACCCGCATGGGGAAGGGAAAGGGCCCCCCGGAAGGGTGGATCGCCATCGTGAAACCCGGCACCGTGATGTACGAAATGGAAGGCGTGACACTCGACGTGGCCAAGGAAGCCTTCCGGTTGGCGGCCAACAAGCTGGCCATTCCGACGAAATTTCTAACGAGGGATATCTTCGATGAAGATTAAGGAAATAAGGGATCTCGGCATCGACGAGCTCCGGGTGAAGGAACGGGACCTGGTGGACGAGCTCTTCAAGTTGAAAATCAGGCACACGACGGGGCAGCTGGACTCCCCCGCGGCGCTGAAGAACGTCCGCAGGGACATCGCCCGCATCAAAACCGTCATGAAGCGGAAGGAGCTGCAGAAATAGGTATGGACGAGAGGGGCAACAAGCGGACCATCAAGGGAGTCGTCGTCAGCAACAAGATGGACAAGACTGTCGTCGTGAAAAGCGAGCGGCTCGTCAAGCACAAGGGCTTCCGGAAGTACATGCGGCAGCACCAGAAGCACAAGGCCCATGACGAGCGCAGCGAGTGCGGCATCGGCGACAAGGTCCTGATCGTGGAGTCCCGTCCTCTGAGTCGGGACAAGCGATGGAGGGTGCGTGAAATCCTGGAAAAAGCGAAGTAGCCAGGAAGCGCAAACAGGCAGGGTAGGAACGGGGTGACGATATGATTCAGGTGCGAACCATTTTGAATGCCGCAGATAACTCGGGCGCAAAGAAGGTGTCCTGCATCGGCGTGCTGGGAGGAACGCGGAAGCGTTTTGCCACCGTGGGGGATATCATCGTGGTTTCCGTCAAGGAGGCCATTCCCAACGCGAAGGTGAAGAAGGGCGATGTCATGAAGGCCGTTGTCGTGCGGACGAGGAAAGAGGTCCGGCGGACCGACGGAACATACCTGAAATTCGACGACAACTCGGCGGTGCTCATCAACAACCAGATGGAGCCCGTGGGGACGCGCATTTTCGGGCCCGTGGCCCGTGAGCTTCGCGCCAAGCAGTTTATGAAGATCATCTCGCTGGCTCCGGAAGTGCTGTGAGCCGCAGGGAACAGGAAACGACCATGCAGACAAACCGATTGAAAAAAGGCGACACGGTCAAAATCATCGCCGGCAGGGAAAAGGGCAAGACCGGCAAGGTCACCAAGATCCTCGCCGACGGGCAGCGAGTCGTGATCGAGAAGCTCAACATGATCAAGCGGCACCAGCGGCCCGATCAGAAGAGCAAGGGCGGGATCATGGAGAAGGAGGCCGCGCTGGACGCCTCCAACGTCGCTCCCGTTTGTACGAAGTGCGCCACCGGCGTCCGCATCGGGTTCAAGACCCTCGAGGACGGCAAGAAGGTGCGGGTGTGCAAGGCGTGCAACGAACAGATCGACCAGTAACCTGGGGATAGAGATCAATGGCAAGACTGAAAGACTATTACAAGAACGAAGTCGTTCCGGCCATGATGAAACAGTTCGGGTACACGAGCACCATGCAGGTGCCCCGGCTGGAGAAGATCATCGTGAACATGGGTTTGGGCGAGGCGATTCAGAACATCAAGATCCTCGAGAGTGCGTCGGCGGAGATCGGGGCCCTCACAGGCCAGAAGGCGGTCATCACGAAGGCCCGCAAGTCCATCGCCACCTTCAAGCTGCGCCAGGGCATGCCCATAGGCGCCATGGTCACCCTTCGCAAGGAGCGCATGTACGAATTCTACGACCGGTTGGTGAACGTGGCGCTTCCCCGTATCCGTGACTTCCGGGGCATTTCGCCCAGCTCCTTCGACGGCCGCGGCAACTTCGCCATGGGGATCAAGGAGCAGTTCATCTTCCCCGAGATCGACTACGACAAGATCGACAAGGTCAAGGGCATGAACGTGGTCATCGTCACGACGGCGAGGAACGATGAGGAAGCCCGGCATCTGCTCAAGCTCATGGGGATGCCCTTCAAGAATTAGGATCCGAAACGGAGGAACACCTTGGCAAAGAAATCCTTGATTGCAAAAGCGAAGAGGCAGCAGAAATTCTCCGTCCGAGAGTACAATCGCTGCCCGATCTGCGGGAGACCCCGTGCGTACTACCGCAAGTTCAATATGTGCCGCATCTGTCTGCGTAAGTACGCTTCGTGGGGAGAACTTCCGGGCGTGATCAAGTCGAGCTGGTAGACAACGAGGAGAAGCTTTTATGGGTATGACCGATCCTATTGCGGATATGATGACGAGAGTCCGTAACGCCAACCGGATGAAGTTCCGGAGCGTGAACGCCCAGCTCTCGAGCGTGAACCTGGAGATCGTGAAGGTCCTGAAACGGGCCGGCTACATCAGCGGGTTCGACGTGAAGAAGGACCAGAACAAGAAGGACCAGAACAAGAAAGACATCCTCAAGATCTACCTCAAGTACACGGACACGAAGGAGCGCGTCATCCAGGACCTTCAGCGGGTGAGCAAACCGGGCCGTCGGATCTACGTTTCGAGCAAGAAGATCCCCAAGGTGGTCAACGGCTTCGGGGTGGCCATCGTGTCGACGCCCCGGGGGATCATGACGGACAAGGAAGCCAGGCTGCAGAACGTGGGCGGCGAGATCATCTGCAACATCTGGTAAGCGAAAGTCAGGAGAGACATCCATGTCACGAATCGGGAAAAAAATCATCGTCCTGCCGGACAAGGTGACAGTTGTCGTCGCCGGCGGCGAGATCAAGGTATCGGGACCCAAGGGGAATCTCTCGAGGCCGCTGCCCCGGGATATCGAGGTCGTCCAGGAGGGCAAGACCCTCAGCATACGGACCACCCACGAGGGCCGGCGGGCCGGGGCCCTGCACGGCCTCATGCGGACCCTGATCGCCAACATGGTCACGGGGGTGAGCGCAGGCTTCACGAAGGGTCTCGAGATCTCCGGCGTGGGTTTCCGCGCGGAGCTGGCGGGCACGACACTCAAGCTGTTCGTGGGGTACTCGGTGCCCCGCATCTACGAGGTTCCGCAGGGGATCACCGTGAAAATCGAGAAGCTGATAAACCTCAGCGTCTCCGGGATCGACAAGGAACAGGTGGGCCGCGCTGCCGCAGAAATCCGTAGCAAGCGCAAGCCCGAACCCTACAAGGGCAAGGGGATCCGCTACGCAGGTGAAGTCGTGCGGCGCAAGGTCGGCAAGTCCGCAGGCGCGTAACGCCACGCGGCTCATAACCCTATCATCGCAAAGAGGGGCAGAACATTGTTATCGTCAGCCAAGAAGCTCAAGAAGGTCAGGGATAAGCGCAAGAAGCGTGTCCGGGCGAAGGTTGCCGGCACGGCCGGACGTCCTCGCCTCGCTGTGTTCCGCAGCGCCCGGCACATCTACGTCCAGGCCGTCGACGACGAGGCGGCCCGCACGATGGCCGAAGCCTCCACGCTCAGCAAGGAGATCGTCGAGGCGATCGCAAAGATGAAGAAGACGGCCGCCGCCGCCGAGGTGGGCAAGCTCATGGCGAAGAAGCTTCTGGCCATGACGATCGACACGGTTGTGTACGACCGCGGCTCCTTCCTCTATCATGGCCGGGTGAAGGCTCTGGCCGAGGGCGCGAGGGAAGCAGGCCTGAAATTCTAGAAACCGAAACTCAGAAGAGGGTGTGACCGTTGGACCGAGACAACAGGGATAGAAAAGAATTCAGGGTGGAAGAAACGGAGGTCCTGGACCGTGTCGTGGCCATCAACCGGACGGCCAAGGTCGTGAAGGGCGGCCGGCGGTTCAGGTTCAGCGCCATCGTGGTTGTCGGAGACGGCAAGGGTTCCGTCGGCGCGGGCCTGGGCAAGGCCAACGAGGTGCCCGAGGCGATCCGCAAGGGGATGGAGAAGGCCCGCAAGAGTATGGCGAAGTTCTCCATCGGCGAGCGCACGATCCCCCACGAGATCGTCGGGGAATTCGGTGCGGGCCGTGTCATGCTGAAGCCCGCCTCGGAGGGAACGGGTCTCATCGCAGGCGGCGCCGTTCGTGCCGTGCTGGAAGTGGCCGGCGTGCAGAACGTGCTCACGAAGTGCCTGGGGTCCCACAACCCCCACAACCTCGTCAAGGCGACCCTCAACGGGCTCCGCAGGCTTCGAACCGCCGGTCAGATTGCGGCCTTGAGGGGCAAGGACGTGGCGGACATATAGGCTGCTGACAGGGGGCGCATCCCGTCAGGGGGCGCAACCCTGGATGAATGGATCCTTACCGCGAAGCGGGTGAGTCAATAAAACCCAATGACATCTGGGCATTTTCGAGCAGCCGTGAAGATGCGCTTTTCGAAAACTGCAGAGGATCGGCGAAGGGACGGACCGTGGAAAAGAAACTGAAGATTACACTGGTGAAGAGCTCCATCGGGCGGCCCGAGAAGCAGCGCAAGGTGCTGCGCGGCATGGGCCTTGTCCGGATGAACCGGAGCGTGACGCTTAAGGACACCCCCGAGATCCGGGGCATGGTCGGCAAGGTGAGCCATCTCGTTGCCGTAGAAGAAATCAGCGGGTGAATGCAATGAAGCTCAGCGAACTGAGACCCCCCGAGGGCTCGAGGAAAAAACGAAAAAGGATCGGCCGTGGCGACGCATCAGGTCACGGCGGGACCTCCACGAAGGGGCACAAAGGCCTCAAAGCCCGCTCGGGCCACAGCTCCAGGCCGGGCTACGAGGGAGGCCAGATGCCGCTCGCGCGCCGGATCCCCAAGAAGGGCTTCAAGAATATCTTCCGCAAGGAGATGATCATCGTCAACCTGGATCAGCTGAACCGCTTCTCCGGGGAGGCCCCCGTTGATGCCGCAGCCCTGCTGGCCGGCGGCGTGATCCGGAAGATCGGCGACGGGGTCAAGGTCCTTGCCAAGGGGACGATCGAGAGGGCCCTCACCGTGAGGGTGAATGCCATCAGCCAGAGCGCGAAAGAAAAGATCGAGGCGGCCGGCGGCAAGGTCGAGGTCATCGAGTAAGAGGATATCGGATTTGATTGGCGGACTGAAAAACATACAGAAAATCCCGGAACTCCAGAAGCGCATTGCCTTCACGTTCATTCTGCTGGCCGTCTACCGGGTCGGGGCCCATGTGCCCACGCCCGGCATCGACACGGCGGCGCTGGCTGCGTTTTTCGACCAGGCCAAGGGGTCGCTCCTGGGGCTCTTCGATCTGTTTGCAGGAGGGGCGCTCTCGAACCTCTCGGTGTTTGCCCTGGGGATCATGCCCTACATCAGCGCCTCCATCATCCTGCAGCTGCTCACGATCGCCGTTCCGCACCTGGAGAAGCTGTCGAAGGAAGGCGAGGCCGGGCGCCGAAAGATCACCCAGTACACCCGCTACGGGACGGTGCTCCTTTCCCTCATCCAGGGCTTCGGCATCGCCGTGGGTCTCGAGAACATGGCGGGACCGACGGGCGCCTCCATCGTCATGATTCCCGGCTGGGGCTTCCGTCTCATGACGGTCATCACGCTCACCTCCGGCACGGCCTTCATCATGTGGCTGGGCGAACAGATCACCGAGCGCGGGATCGGCAACGGGATCTCACTCATCATCTTCGCCGGCATCGTCTGCCGGGGTCCGGAGGGCGTCATCAACACCTTCCGGCTCGTGTCCACGGGGGAGATGGGAATCCTGGCCGTGATCTTCCTGGCCGTCTTCATGGTGGCCGTCGTCGGCGCCATCGTCTTCATGGAGACGGGACAGAGGCGCATCCCCGTACAGTATGCAAAACGGATCGTGGGAAGAAAAATGTACGGCGGGCAGACGACACACCTGCCGCTCAAGGTCAACACGTCGGGAGTCATCCCGCCCATCTTCGCGTCGTCGATCATCATGTTCCCGGCGACCCTGGCGCAGTTCATCCCGCACCCGTGGATGAAGTGGGTTTCCGACTCGCTGATACCGGGGCATTTCTTCTACGAAGTGCTCTATGTGAGCTTTATCGTTTTTTTCTGCTTTTTCTACACGGCCGTCGTGTTCAACCCGATCGACGTGGCAGATAACATGAAGAAGCACGGGGGCTTCGTGCCGGGCATCCGGCCGGGAAAGAAGACGGCCGAGTACATCGACCACGTGCTGAGCCGCCTGACCTTCAGCGGGGCCATTTACGTCTCTGCGGTCTGCGTGCTTCCGAGCATCCTGATGGTCTACTTCAACGTCCCCTTCTACTTCGGCGGGACGGCGCTGCTGATCATCGTGGGCGTGGCCCTCGACACGGCGGGACAGATCGAGACCCACCTCCTGGCACGGCAGTACGAGGGGTTCCTCAAGAAAGGGCGCCTGGCGAAACGGCGGTAAGGAGACCCGGTCATGATCATCTTGAAATCTCTTCCGGAGATTGAAAAGATGAGAAAGAGCAATGCCATCGTCGCCGCGATCCTGGAGGAGCTCAGGAAAAAGATCAGGCCGGGGGTCAAAACGATCGAACTGGACCGGCTCTCCGAGGATCTGGCCCTGAAAAAGGGCGCCCGGCCGGCATTCAAGGGATACCGGGGTTACCCCTACTCCCTGTGCACATCCGTCAACAGCGAGGTCGTGCACGGGATGCCCTCGGAGAGGGAACTGAAGGAAGGCGATATCGTCAGCCTCGACTTCGGCATCCTCAACGACGGTTATTACGGAGATGCGGCGGTCACGGTGCCCGTGGGGGAAATCACCCCCGGGGCGCGCAAGCTGCTGAAGATAACGGAAGAAGCTCTTTACAGAGGCATCGCGGAGGTCAAAGCGGGCAATCGCATCGGTGATATCTCCGCCGCCATCCAGGGCCACGTCGAGGCCGCAGGCTACTCCGTGGTCCGCGATCTCGTAGGGCACGGCATCGGCAAGAGCCTCCACGAGGACCCGCAGGTCCCCAACTACGGATCGGGGGGACGGGGGATCGAACTCAAGCCGGGGATGGTCTTCGCGATCGAGCCCATGGTCAACGAGGGAACCTACCGGGTTGAGATCCTCCGCGACGGCTGGACGGTGGTGACAGCCGACGGGAAACTGTCGGCCCATTTCGAGCACTCCGTGGCCATTACAGAAAACGGGCCGGTCATCCTGAGCAGGATCGGCTGAGCGCAGGGAGTATATGGCAAAAGAAGAACCTATCGAGGTGGAAGGCAGGGTCATCGAGACGCTGCCGAACGCCATGTTTCGGGTGGAGCTGGAAAACAAGCACCGCGTGCTCGCTCACATCTCGGGAAAGATGCGGATGCATTTCATCAAGATCCTCCCCGGAGACAAGGTGACGGTGGAACTCTCGCCCTACGACCTGACGCGGGGGCGGATCACCTACCGGTCGAAGTAGGGTGCGAAACGGCTGCGGGCCGATTGACAAAAGGGGTATTCGTCGTGAAAGTAAGACCATCGGTAAAGAGGATGTGCGACAAGTGCAAGATCATCAAGCGCCACGGCGTCGTAAGGGTGATTTGCGAAAACCCGAAGCACAAGCAGCGCCAGGGATAACAGAAGACCATTCGAGGAGGCCCGAGCAGTGGCAAGAATAGCAGGCGTTGACCTACCCAAGAACAAGCGCATGGAGATCGCCCTGACCTACATCTTCGGGATCGGCCGCTCCAAGTCGCGGGAGATCCTCCGCGAGGCGGGGGTTGCCTACGAAACGAAGACGGACCAGATCACCGACGGGGAAGTGACGGCCATCCGCAACGTCATCGACAAGGATCACAAGGTGGAGGGGGATCTCCGCCGGGACGTTTCCATGTCGATCAAGCGGCTCATGGACGTCGGGACCTACCGGGGCCTGCGGCACCGCAAAGGACTTCCCGGCCGCGGCCAGCGCACGCACACAAACGCCCGGACCCGCAAGGGACCCCGCAGGGCGATCGCCGGCAAGAAGAAGTAACACGCTCATTGATTACCTGGAGGATCCATGGCCAATCCGAGAAGAAAGACCGGAAAGAAGCGCGAGAAGAAAAACATCCCCGAGGGGATTGCCCACATCCAGTCGACATTCAATAATACCATCATCACCATCACCGACCTGACCGGGAACGTCATCTCCTGGGCATCGTCCGGGATGTCGGGGTTCAAGGGCTCCCGGAAGGGGACCCCGTTTGCGGCCCAGATGGCCGCCGAGAGCGCGGTACGCAAGGCGAAGGAACAGGGGCTCCGCACCGTCCGGGTCTACGTGAAGGGCCCCGGGTCCGGACGCGAGTCGGCCCTGAGGGCGCTGCAGGCGACAGGCATCTCGATCAGCCTGATCCGCGACGTGACCCCGATCCCGCACAACGGCTGCCGTCCGCCCAAGAGACGGCGCGTCTAAGGCGCAGCATTAACCCACGAGAATTTACAGGGAGGCACAACTTGGCACGTTACAGAGGATCAGAATGCAGGCTTTGCCGTCGTGAAGGCCTGAAGCTGTTTTTCAAGGGGGATCGCTGCTACACCGAAAAATGCGCCTTCGAGCGCAGGGGCTATGCACCCGGCGAGCATGGGCAGACGAGGGCGAGAAAGAAGCGCTCCGATTACGGCGGCCAGCTTCGCGAGAAACAGCGCCTGAAGAGGATGTACGGACTGCTCGAGAAGCAGTTCAAGGGCTACTTCGAACGGGCCGACCGCATGAGGGGCATCACGGGCACCAACCTCCTGATGCTCCTGGAGCTGAGGCTCGACAACGTGGTGTACCGGCTGGGCTTTGCCCCGTCGCGCAACGAGGCCCGACAGCTCGTGCGCCACAACCATTTCCTCGTCAACGGGAAAAAGGTCAACATTCCCTCGTACAAGGTTCGAAAGGACGACGTCGTCGAGCTGAAAGAAAAGAGCAGAAAGGTCCTCCCCATCCTCGACTCCCTGGGGACGGTGGCCCGCAGGGGCATCCCGGGGTGGCTGGAACTGGACAAGGACAACTTCAAAGGTGTCCTGAAGGCGATCCCGACACGCGAAGATATCACGATGCCCGTCCAGGAGCAGCTGGTGGTCGAGCTTTACTCCAAGTAATCGGTCAAGGAAGGTTCCGGACGAAACCCTTTTCCAGGCGGTTCGAGAGCCTGACAGCCTGAGGGAAAATTGATTATGCAGAGAAACTGGCGCAGCCTGATCCGGCCGAAACGGATCGAGATCGACGAGAAGACCCACAATAAATCTTACGCGGAATTCACCGTGCAGCCCCTTGAACGGGGCTACGGCATCACCCTGGGGAACTCGCTGAGGCGAGTGCTGCTGTCCTCCATCCAGGGAGCGGCCATCGTGTCCGTGCGTTTTGACAATGTCCTGCACGAGTTCTCCACCGTCCCCGGCGTGAAAGAGGACGTGACGGACATCATCCTGAACCTCAAGGGCGTGCGCTTGAAGCTTCACGGCGATGTCCCCCGGACCATCAAGATCGACGCCTCCAAGGCGGGCCAGGTCAAAGCCGGGGACATCATCACGGATGCCAATGTGGAGATCCTCAACCCCGATCACTACATCGCCCAGCTGACCAGCGGAGGCAAGCTCAAGGCCGAGATGGTCGTGAAGATGGGCAAGGGCTACGTCATGGCCAAGCGCGAGCGCGACCCCGACCAGCCCGAGGGGACCATCAACATCGACGCCATCTTCACGCCCGTCAAGAAGGTGAGCTACATCGTGAGCCATGCCCGCGTGGGCCAGATCACGGACTTCGACAAGCTCACCCTGGAAGTCTGGACCGACGGCAGCGTGCCGCCCGCGGATTCCGTTGCCTTTGCGGCGAAGATCCTGAAAGACCAGCTCGATATTTTCATCAACTTCGAAGAGATCGAGGAAGAGAAGGTGCAGGAGGAGGCCGGACAGAGCGAGAAACTCAGCGAGAACCTCCTGAAGAGCGTGGACGAGCTCGAGCTTTCCGTCCGGTCGGCCAATTGCCTCAAGAATGCCGGAATCCACATCATCGGCGAACTCGTTCAGAAGACGGAAGCGGAAATGCTCAAAACCCGCAACTTCGGCCGCAAGTCCCTCAACGAGATCAAGGAGATCCTCTCCGAGATGGGTCTTTCCCTCGGCATGAAGATCGAATGGCCTCCCAAGAACCGGGAAGAGGCCGGCAGCGCCGAGTAACCCGAACGGGATATTTCGGCGTTCCTGATATTTTTTTGAGCTGAAAGGAATTGTTCAAGATGCGACATCAGGTAGGCGGACGAAAGCTTGGCAGAACAACCAGTCACAAAGATGCCATGCTTCGAAATATGGTTACGTCATTTCTGAAACACGAGAAGATCGAGACCACCGATATCAAGGCAAAGGAGCTCAGGCGGGTGGCCGAGAAGATGATCACGCTGGCAAAGCGGGGGGGGCTCCATGCCCGCCGGCAAGCCGCGGCCGTGATTCGGGAAAAGGGCGTCGTGCAGAAGCTCTTTGACGAGATCGGCGCCCGTTTTGCAGATCGGCAGGGCGGCTACACGAGGATCATCAAGACGGGCTACCGCGCAGGAGACAGCGCCCCCATGGCCGTCATCGAGTTGACGGTCAGGCCCTCCGAGAAGAAGGAAAAGAAGGACGCCAAGGCCAAGAAAGAGGCCAAGGCCAAGGCGGCGCCGAAAGCGAAAAAGGAGCCCAAGGCCAAGAAAGAAGCCAAGCCCAAGGCCGCGAAGTCCGGGAAAGAGAACAAGCCGAAGAAAGCGGCGGTGAAAAGGCCGGCGGCAAGGAAAGAGACCGGCAAGGAGAAGTAAGAATCCCCTTCGACACGCAATAACCGGGCAGGGACCATCGTCCCTGCCTTTTTTTATGCCCGCAGCCCGCCTCCGGCCCGCCCGGCAATTCACTTGATTTTCAACGCGAAAAATTATATGGAACAGCGATCGAAGGTAACTGGAAGAAAGGAGGATTTTACTTATGGCGGAAGAGAAAATAGGCGAAATCGTAAAATTCTTCGCGAAGCCCAGCGTCGCGGCGATCAAGATCACGGCCGGCGAGCTGAAGGTGGGCGACACGATCAAGATTGTGGGCCATACGACGAGCTTCGATAGCGTCATCGACTCTATGGAAGTCAACAACGCAAAGGTCGAAAAGGCCGTCGCGGGCGACTACATCGGTGTGAAGGTGGCGGACCGGACACGGCCCGGTGATGAGGTCTTCAAGGTCATCCCGGACTGAAATCGCCTGGCTTCGAGCCGGATCATAAAATCAGTACCCCTTAGCGGGGAGGCTTGCCTGATATGTCAGACAGGGCCACAGGGTATCCCTACCCGTGGCCCTTTTTCTTTGCACGGCTTTCAGGCCATAAAGAGGTTGCCCGCATCAGCAGGGCTGTGATAACGTCTTGCGCCGAATGGGCAGGTCGCCGGAATCATGGTATGTTGGAATATTGGTTTTTCTCCGGCATTCAGATGGGCTTTCCCAATATTTCCGTATTTCAAAGCTCCGATCCGGTCAGCCTTTTGATGCGGGAGCCTTTATGGGTGTGGATCCGCTTCAGTACCTCGACAGCCTGAAAGGCCGGGGCATCCAGCCGGGCCTCGGACCTGTCAGGAGGCTCCTTGAGCGCCTCGGGAGCCCTCAGGAACGCTATAAGTGTATCCTCGTGGGAGGCACAAACGGGAAAGGGTCCATCGCGGCAACCCTTGCCGCAATCCTCCAGGCAGCGGGTTACCGGGTCGGGCTGTACACGTCCCCCCACCTGGTCGACTTCCGGGAACGCATCCGGGTGGACGGGGCCATGATTCCCGAGGAGATCCTCTGCCGGCGCATCGGGCAGGTGCGCAGGGCGAACCGTGAGGGGGTGACCTACTTCGAGTTTGCGACGGCCCTGGCCTTTCTTCATTTTGCCCGCTGCAGGGTGGACGTGGCCGTCATCGAGGTCGGCATGGGCGGCAGGCTCGATGCCACCAATGTCATCCGGCCCGAAATTTCCGTCATCTCGAACATCGCATTGGACCACGCCGAATTCCTGGGGCCTCGCCTCGAAGACATCGCCCTGGAGAAGGCGGGGATCATCAGGCGGGGAGGCGTGTGCATCACGGCGGCCACGCAGGCCCCCGTTGTAAACGTCCTGGAGGCCGTCTGCCGGCAGAGGAGGGCACGACTGCTGCGGGTGGGCCGGGAGATCCGGATTCGGGCGAAACGAGGCGATCTGTTCGACTTTCGGTCCCCGGGGATGGAAGGAAAAAACCTGGCCTCGGCCCTGAAGGGGCCCCATCAGAGGGAAAACACCGCCTGCGCCCTGGGGGCCCTGGGGGTCTTGCGCGGCAGAGGGTTTGAGGTCGTCGACGAGGCCGTCCGGAAAGGTCTTGCGGCCGTGCGCTGGGAAGGGCGGTTGGAGATCGTGGCGGAGGGCCCCACGGTCATCCTGGATGGAGCCCACAACACGGCCGGCGCCGCGGCGCTCAAGCGGGCCCTGGGCGGATTCAAGTACCGGAGATTGATTCTCGTGCTGGGGATCCTGGCGGACAAGGATTGGCGGGGGATGATCCGACGGCTTGCCCCGCTGGCCCATCGCGTGATTCTGACGCGGCCCCCGGAGGAGCGTGCGCTGGCACCGGAGGCGCTGGCGGCGGAGGCGAGGCGCTGGAGCGGCAGCGTTGATGCCGTCAATGAGCCCCGCGAGGCCATCCGGAGAGCCCTGGAAATGGCCGGCAGGGACGATCTCGTCTGTGTGGCGGGATCGCTTTATCTCGTGGGGGCGGTGCGTCACCTGTTCATCTCATCGAAAGGCTCCGGGTTTGGTGGAAAATGACCGGCGATCGTAAATCGGTGGGCTTTACGAGTCTGTCTCGGGCATCGGGGCTCATCCTCGCGCTCCTGCTGTTCCTGGCCGCACCGGCCGGCGGGCAGCCGAGTCTCGACCTGAAAAAGGCCCAGAAAGGGCCCATCCGGATCGAGGCGGACCGCCTCACCTATGATCAGGATTCCGACACGTACCGCGCCGAGGGCAACGTGGTGATCACCTTCACGGGCGGTTTCCTGAAGGCCGACTCCGTCACCATGAACCAAACGACAAACGACGCCTGGGCCCACGGTCATGCTTTTCTCTCGAGCGACGGGGATACCCTGGAGGGGGATATCATCGAGCTCAATCTCGAGACGAAGAAGGGCATGGCACGCGACGGGCGCATGTTCTTCGTCAAAAATCACCTCTATGTGACGGGCAGCGAAATTGAGAAATCCGGCGAGGCGACCTATCGCGTCAAGGATGCCACAGCAACGACCTGCGATGGGCCCATCCCCGACTGGCGCTTTACGGGGAAGGAGGGAGAGGTCACCATCGACGGCTATGGGATCCTGAAGAACGGCTCCTTCCAGATTCGTGACACTCCCGTCGTCTGGCTTCCCTGGTCGGCGTTTCCCGCGAAGACGACGCGCCAGAGCGGTTTCCTTCCTGGCTACCTGGGCTACTCGAAGGAGAAACTGGGCGCTGATGTGGAGATCCCGTTCTACTGGGCCATATCGGAGAGCCAGGACGCCACGCTCTACACCCGATACATGAGCATGCGGGGGCTCCAGGAGGGCGCCGAGTTTCGATACCATCCGAGCTCGAGCACCTATGGTCTGTTCTACGGGGATTTCCTGAAAGATCAATGGACGGGCACGGATACCTTCGGCGGCATTCCCCGCACCTGGACGGAGAAGCAGGACCGCTGGTCCTGGTACTGGAGCCACGAGACGACCTTCGAGCCCGGGTTCTACTTCCGGTCGGATCTCAAGAAAGTCTCCGACATCTACTACTTCCGGGATTTCGGTTCCCACAACTACTACTTGGATCACTTTGCCGGCAACCTCAACCGCAAGTTCCAGAAGGTCTCCTTCGTGGGAAACGAACAGCTCACGAGCTACGACTCCACGGCCCGCATCGTCAAACAATGGAAAAACTACAACCTGACGGCCCTGACGCAGTACACGGAAAACTTGACCACCCCCTCCAATGCCGAGACCCTGCAACGCTACCCGGAAATCACCTTCACCGGCTTCAAGCAGCCCCTTTTCGATACTCGCCTCAACTGGGACGTTACGAGCCTCTACGGCTACTACTACCGCGACTACGGGGTGAAGGGTTCCGCTTTTGATGTTTATCCTAAAGTCTCCCTGCCCTGGGCCTTTGGGAGCTACGCGACCGTCACACCGGAACTGGGGGTCCGGGAGACGATCTGGGACACGTCAAGTAACAACCCCGCAGTGCCCGGTACGTCCGATAGCCGCACTCTCTATTCCGTCTCCCTCGGCGCAACAACCGAGGTGTTCCGCATATTCGATGCCAACTGGGGATCGATCCAGAAGATCCGGCATGCCGTCAAGCCGGAGGTTACGTATTTCTATGTTCCGAATGTGGACCAGACACTCCGGCCCGATTTCGTGACGGGCGTCGACTCGAGCAACGGCGTTACCTATGCGCTCACCAATACCCTGATCGGCCGCAAAGCCGATGAAAAGGGAAATGTGACCTATCAGGAGCTCTTACGTCTGAAGCTGAGCCAGACATACAATATCACAGAGCCTTCGATCTATTCGACGACCGCGATACCGACCATTCCGCCGACTGCGCCAACCGCGCTGCCGGCGGATCCGCGTGAAACCTTCAGCCCCCTCGCGCTCGAGATCGACATTAACCCCAATTCGTACCTGGGATTCACGACGCGATCTTCCTACGACTTCAATACCATGTCCTGGGCGATACTCAATCAGGATATCGCTCTCAAGGACGACCGGGGCGACAGCCTGGCTTTCGTCTACCGCTACACGAAGAATTCCGTCGAGTCCGCAGGCATTATCGGGCGCTTCCGGGCCACGAACTCCCTGGATGTCTTCGCGGGACTACGGGAAGACCTGTTCACCAAGACATCCCTGCAAAGAACGATCGGCTTCGAGTACCGCAGCCAGTGCTGGGGCGTGGAGGTGAGCTATTCCGACCTGGTCGATGACCGCCAGTTCATGATTCTTTTTTCCCTGACCGGGTTTGGTCGCGTCGGGGGGTTCTCGACCTCCACGCGTACGCTGGGCTTCTGAAAAGTGCCTGAGTGTCTGAGTGCGGAAGTGTCTGAGTGAAGAGAAAGAAAAAGACAGGGTACAGGGTGAAGAAAAGACAGTGGAAAGGTCGGGAATCATTGAAAGAAGAGATTAACCCATCATTCCATTGCTCCAGGTTTCCAACATTCCATTCTTTCTGCTTTTTCTCTTGACAAAACCTCCGGATTCGCCTACATTCACTCTTTCGAATTTTACGAGAGTGGTGTGCCCATGACTACATTTATGGCCAAGAAGGATGATGTCGACCGCGACTGGTTCCTCGTCGATGCGCAGGGAAAGGTTCTGGGCCGGCTTGCCCGGGATATCGCTCACCGCCTTCGCGGGAAGCATAAGACCATCTTCACGCCCCACACCGACACGGGAGACTTCGTGGTGGTGATCAATGCCGAGAAGGTCGCATTGACCGGCAGGAAAATCACCGACAAGATCTATTACCATCATTCGGGTTACCCGGGCGGAATCAAGGCATGGCCCGCGCACAAGCTCCTGGTGAAGAAGCCCGAAGAGCTGATCCGGCGCGCCGTACAGGGCATGATCCCCAAGAATGCCCTGGGCCGGCAGATGCTTCGCAAGCTCAAGATCTACGCCGGCGACAAGCATCCCCACGACGCCCAGAAGCCCCATTTGCTTGAACTGTAAGATCGACCGGAGATGGAGTGGTTATGACTGACAAGCGTATTTATGCAACGGGAAAAAGAAAGACGGCGATCGCCCGGATCTGGATGAAGGATGGCTCCGGCGTGTTCACGATCAACAACCGGAATTTCGATGATTACTTCACCCGGGAAGTTCTCAAGAAGATCATCCAGCAGCCCCTGGAAATCACCAACCAGATGGGCAAGTTCGATTTCTACATCAACGTGGGCGGCGGTGGCATTGCCGGTCAGGCCGACGCGGTCAAACAGGGCATCTCCAAGGCGCTGTGCGAGTTGGACGTGGAGCACCGGCCCGCTCTGAAGAAGGCTGGTTTCCTCACGAGGGACTCCCGCATCAAGGAGCGCAAGAAATACGGACAGCCCGGAGCCCGCAAACGGTTCCAGTTCTCGAAGCGCTAATCGAAACGACAAGGGGGTTCTCGGAACCCCCTTTTTTATGCGGAGGAATGGGAAAATGATTCGGGTCGGCATCTACGGCGGCAGCGGCTACACGGGATTGGAGCTGATGCGGATCCTGTTGAGGCACCCCGATGTGAAGGTGACGGCGCTCACCTCGCGCAAGTTCAAGGGCCAGCCCCTGTCCGGCACCTACCCCCTGTTTGAGGGCCTCACGGATATCCATTTCATCGACGCATCGCCCGGGGAACTGGCCGGGATGGCCGATGTGATCTTCATGGCCACTCCCCACGGGGAGGCCATGGCCGTCGTGCCGGCATTTGTCGATGCCGGGAAAAAGGTGATTGACCTCTCCGCCGACTTCAGGCTTCGCGACCTCGATGTCTTCGAGAAGTGGTACCACAAGCACTCGGCCCCGGAGCTTGCCATGAAGGCCGTCTACGGCATTCCCGAGCTCTACCGGGACGAGATCCGAAAGGCCCAACTCGTGGCCAACCCCGGCTGCTACCCCACGAGCGCCATCCTGGCGTTGGCGCCCGCGTTGCGGGAAAAGATCATCGACCCGGCCACGATCATCATCGATTCCAAGTCGGGGGTGAGCGGTGCCGGCCGGGACCCCGTCATCGGCTCGCTTTTCTGCGAGGTCGACGAGGGCTTCAAGGCCTACAAGGTCAATGAGCACCGGCACGGCCCCGAGATCGAGCAGGAGCTGAGCGTGCTGGCGGGCTCGGAGGTGAAGGTCTCCTTTACGCCGCACCTGCTTCCGCTGACGCGGGGCATCCTCAGCACGATCTACGCAAGCCTCAAAAAAACGCTTTCCACGGCCGAGCTGATTGATTTATATAGTGACTTCTACAAGGGCGAGCACTTCGTCCGGGTCCTGCGCAGGGGAATGTACCCGAACGTCTCTTCCGTGAAAGGAACCAACTTCTGTCATGTGGGGCTGTCCGTGGATCCGCGGACGAACCGGGTCATCATTCTTTCCGCCATCGACAACCTCGTGAAAGGGGCTTCCGGCCAGGCTGTCCAGAACATGAACCTCATGTGCGGCCTCCGGGAGGACACGGCCCTTGACATGATCGCCCTTTTTCCGTAAATGCTCGACCGGATTCTTTGAATCGGGGTAACCCCGAATCGGTGTATAGGAAGGTTTGAGGCATTCGGTTCCTTGTCTTTTTTTGCCTTGAGCCTTTAGCCCTAAGCCATTAGCCAGTCATTGATGAGGTATGCCATGGCGCTTCGTCTCTACAACACCCTGATGCGTCAGAAAGAGGACTTCGTTCCCGTCAAGGAGGGCGAGGTGGGGATCTACGCCTGCGGAGTCACCGTCTACGACACCTGCCACGTGGGCCATGCGCGCTCGGCCATCAATTTCGATGTCATCACCCGATACCTGCGCTACCGGGGTTACAAGGTCACCTACGTCAAGAACTTCACCGACGTTGACGACAAGATCATCGTCAAGGCCAACAAGGAAGGAGTCGGCTTCCGCGAGATCTCCGAGCGCTACATCACCGAGCACAACGACGACATGGACCGGCTTGGCGTCGAGCGTCCCACCGTCACCCCCCGGGCGACGGAGCACATCGGGGGCATGATCGAGCTGATCGGCAAGCTCCTCAAGAACCATCTGGCCTACGTCGTAGGCGGGGACGTCTACTTCGCCGTGAAGAAGTTCAAGGGCTACGGGAAACTCTCGGGCCGTGACATCGATGAGATGATGTCGGGGGCACGCGTCGCCGTGGGCGAAAAGAAGAAGGATCCCCTCGATTTTGCCCTTTGGAAGGCGAGCAAGGAGGGTGAGCCCTGGTGGGA
>CAZUBX010000052.1:0-22723 GCA_964619035.1 uncultured Syntrophaceae bacterium
CGGGACGCCTCGGCCGCAAGAGCGGCAAGGGTGTGTTTGATTATACAAAAAAATAATGGCTTATGGCTGAAGGCGTAAGGCGAAGGGCAAAGGAATGAATTATTTCTTGACCCTAAGCCCTTAGCCCTTAGCCTTTTTAAAGGAGTGATATCCATGAAAGACGTTGTCATTGTATCGGCATGCCGGACGGCCATCGGATCCTTCGGCGGCTCACTGAAAGACATCCATGCATACAAGATCGCCAGCGCGGCAATGAAGGACGCCGTGAAGCGGGCAGGCATCGATCCCGCCGTCATCAACGACGTGCGCTTCGGCTCCTGCCTCGAGCCCTATAACGCGCTCAACGTGGCCCGTGTCGCGGCCCTCGACGCAGGCATCCCCGAGACCTCGACGGCGGTCACCATCAACCGCGTCTGCATCTCCGGGATGGAGGCCGTCATCTCCGGCATGGCCATGATCCAGGCGGGTCTTGTCGACGTGGTGCTCGCCGGCGGCGTGGAGCACATGTCGGGCGTGCCCTACGCGGTGCCCTCCGCGCGCTGGGGCTGCCGCCTGCAGAACCAGACCTTCGAGGACTCGATGATCGAGGCCCTCTACTGCGGCTCCCGCCTCCAGCCAGGCCTGGAAAAAGGCCCCGCCAAGGACGGCCCCATCGTGGAGATGTTCCGGGGAAAACCCTATATCATGGGACACACGACGGAGCTCATCGCCCAGATCCACAACATCAGCCGCGAGGAGATGGACGTGGTGGCCCTGAGGAGCCACAACAACGCCGAGCGCGCCACGAAGGATGGCGACTTCAAGGAGGAGATCGTCCCCATCGAGATCCCCCAGAAGAAGGGCAAACCCCCCGTCTTTTACGACAAGGACGAGCACTTCATACCCGGGCTTACCCTGGACAAGCTCGCGGCGCTGCCCGCGGCCTTCATCCCCAAGGTGGGCAAAGTCACGGCCGGCAACGCCTCGGGCATCAACGACGGCGCGGCCGCCATGATCATCATGTCGGCCGAGAAGGCCAAGGAGCTTGGACTGAAGCCCATCGCTAAAATCAAAGCGGTCGGCTACGGCGGCTGCCACCCCTCGGTGATGGGGTTGAGCCCCGCGCCGGCGGTGCGATCTCTCATGGCGCGCTCGGGTTACAAGCTCGCCGATTTCCAGCTCATCGAGCTCAACGAGGCCTTTGCCGGCCAGTACATCGGCTGCGAGAAGGAACTCGGCATCAACCGGGAGATCACCAACGTCAACGGCTCCGGCTGCGGCCTGGGCCACCCGGTGGGGGCGACGGGCTGCCGGATCATGGTGACGCCCATTCATGCGCAGAAGAAGCGGGGCAACAAGCTCGGCCTCGCACCCCTCTGCGGGGGCGGCGGCGTGGCCATGGCAACGGCCCTGAAGATGATCTGACGGGGCGCCCCCGGCCCGAAGGGCGGGGATTCCCGGCAGGACAGCGACGGTGAACTTGCACGGCCCGGCCTCAGGGGGCCGGGTCGTGCAGCAGTCAATAAAAAAAGGGGAGGAAAGCTATGAGTCTGATGGATCTGTACAAGAAGAAACTCGTAACGGCGGAACAGGCTGCAAAGGTCGTGAAATCGGGAGACTTTGTAGAGTACGGCTCCTTCCTCGGCATGGTCCGGGCCTGCGACAAGGCCCTGGCCGCGCGCAAGGGCGAGCTGAAGGATGTCATTGTCCGCAGTTGCGTCACCGCCTATGCACCGGACGTTCTGCTGGCCGACCCCAAGGGTGAAACCTTCACCTGGGTGAGCTGGCATTATTCCGGCGCCGACCGGAAGTTCGCCGACAAGGGCATCCCGATGTGGTACACGCCCATCAAGTACTGCGAAGTCCCCCGACTGAGCCGCACCGAAGGGGATGACATCGATGTCTTCATGCTCCAGGTCAACCCCATGGACAGGCACGGGTTCTTCAACTTCGGGCCCCAGTGCTCCCATTCCAAGGCCCTTTGCGAGCGGGCCAAGACCGTGATCGTGGAGGTCAACAAAAATCAGCCGCGATGCCTGGGCGGCTACGAGGAAGCCATTCACATCAGCCAGGTCGACTACATCGTCGAGGGCGAAAACCCGCCGCTCACGCAGATCCCGGCGCCACCGACCTCGGAGGTGGACAAGAAGGTGGCCTGGTACATCGTCGAGGAGATGAAGGACGGCAGCTGCGTCCAGCTCGGTATCGGCGGCATGCCCAATGCCGTGGGCATGATGATCGCCGAATCGGATCTCAAGGACCTGGGCTGCCACACGGAGATGCTCGTCGATGCCTACGTGCACATGTTCAATGCGGGAAAGCTCACGGGCGCCAAGAAACAGCTCGACCCCTACAAGATCGTCTTCACCTTCGCCCTGGGGACACAGATCCTTTACGACTTCATCAACGACAACCCCTGGTGCGCCACCTACCCCGTGAACTACACCAACAAGCCCTCCATCGCCGCGTTGAACGACAACCTGGTCACGATCAACAACGCCATCGAGGTGGACATCTACGGCCAGATCTGCTCTGAGTCTTCGGGCTTCCGGCAGATCACGGGGACGGGCGGTCAGCTCGATTTCATCCTGGCCGGCTACGAATCCAGGGGCGGCAAGTCCATCGTCTGCCTGCCCTCGAGCTACAAGGACAAGGACGGCAAGATCCGCTCGCGCATCGTCCCCTTCCTGCCCCACGGGGGAATCGTGACCGCCCCGCGCAGCATTGCCCACATCATCGTCACCGAGTACGGGAAATTCAACCTCAAGGCGAGAAACACCTGGCAGCGCGCCGAGGGGCTCATCAACATCGCCCATCCCGACACGCGTGAAGAGCTGATCAAGGCGGCCGAGGCGCAGGGCATCTGGCGCAACAGCAACAAGCGATAGCGGCAGTCCCTTCCATCACAATGGCTGCAGACATCCGGACGGAATGAAGGGCTGTGCCGCCTCAGGGGGAGGCGGCGCAGCACCGGCCGGAGCGGGCGCCTGCAGGCGGTCGAAAACTCATCTGACTCAAGGAGGGAACGGATGAACAACAACTGGCAGGAATACTACAAGAGCCGCTGCGTGTCGTTTGCCGATGTCGCCAAGCAGGTGAAATCGGGCGATTTCATCGGGATCGGGCTTGCCATCGGCGCCTGTTCACCGCCCATGTTTGAAGCCATCCTGGCACGGGGGGAGGAGCTCAAGGGGGTCCAGATCTGCGACTCCGTGCCGGTGCGGCCCTCGAAGCTCTACGACGTCGAGTTCATGTCCAAGCTCGACGGGCACATCAACTACAACCCCTGTTTCGGCATGATGCTCTCCCGGAAGATCAACGAGGCAAAGCTCTCGGATTTCCGGCCGCTGATGAGCTCCGACGGGGGCGACAAGTACGCCATGTGGTCCGACGTGTTCATCTGCATGACGACCCCGCCGAACTCCCAGGGCTACGTCAATCTCGGCCTCACCAATTTCTACCACCTCGAGGCGATCCGGAGGGGACGCCAGTCCGGCAAGCTGCGCGTGGCCGTTGCCGAGATCAACGACCAGATGCCCACCATTTACGGCAACAACTGGATCCACGTCTCGGAGTTCGACTGGTTCGTGGAGAACTCCTCGAAGATCCCCGCCCCACCGCGCCCCACGCCGGGGGAGGTGGAAAAAAAGGTCGGCGAGCATGTCCTGGAGCTCATCAACGACGGCGACACGATCCAGATGGGCATCGGCGGCATCCCTGAGGCCGTCGTGGCCGGCCTCGACGGGAAGCATGACCTCGGCGTCCTCACGGAGCTCTTCCCCATCGGTCTGCAGAACCTCGTGGCCAAGGGCATCGTGACCAACGAGCGCAAGCCCTTCCACAAGGGCGTCACCGTGGCCACCTTCTGCGTGGGCGACCAGGCCATGTACGACTACGTGAACCACAACCCGGCCTGCGAGTTCTACCCGGCCTCCTACACGAACAACCCCGCCTTCATCGCCCAGCACCCCAACGTCGTGGCCATCAACATGGCCCTGATGGTCGACTTCTCGGGGCAGATCGCCTCCGAGGGGCTCGGCCACCGCATGGTGAGCGGCTCGGGCGGACAGCTCGACTTCATGACGGGCGCCTTCTACTCGCCGGGCGGCAAGGGGGTCACTGTCATGACCTCGGCAAGGAAGCTCAAGGACGGGACGCTGGTCTCGTCCATCGTGCCGGAGCTTCCGGGGGGAACGCCCATCACGGTCCCCAGGACGTATGCCAACTATGTCATCACGGAGTACGGCATTGCGCATCTGCGCTACAAGAGCCGCCGCGAGCGGGCCGAGGCCCTCATCGCCATCGCCCACCCCGACCTGCGGGGCGAGTTGAAAAAGTCGCTTCAGAAGAATTTCTACATGAGTAAATAACGCGAAGGTCAAGGGCCCCTGTGCCGCCCGCTCGGCGGGCGGCACAGGGGCAATCCAATAAAAGGAAAGTCGAGAACGTACTATGCCTGCAAAATTTTCGCATTCGACAAGGGACCACAAATTCATTCTCAAAGAGTGGCTGGACGTGAAGAAGGTCTTCGAGACGGAGCGCTTCAAGGGCGGCTACTCCGTGGAAGACCTGGACTTCATTTTGGAGAACGCCTGGAAAGGGGCCCGCGACGCCGTGGCCCCATCCTGCGCCGATTCCGATCACATCGGGTGCCGGTTCGAAAACGGCAAGGTGCTCACGCCCCCCTCCACCAAGGACGCCTACTTCTTCATCGTCAACAACGGGTTCGGCGCAAACAACGTGAACCCCGAGGACCCGTCGGCCCTCCCCGTCACCGTGCTGTGGGCGCTCTACGAGTATTTCATCGCCGCCAACCCGGGACTTCAGACCTACTGGCTCGCCAACTCGGGCTGCGCGGGGCTGATCCGGGATTTCGGCAGCGACGAGCTCAAGCGGAGCTACCTCCCCATGCTCTACAGCGGCCAGTGGTCGGGCACCATGGACCTCACGGAGCCCCAGGCGGGCTCCGACGTGGGGGATTCCTCGACGAAGGCCGTCCCGACTGGCGAACCGGGCACCTACCTCATCAAGGGAACCAAGTGCTTCATCAGCGGCGGCGAGCAGGACATCACGGAAAACATCGTGCACCTCACACTCGCCCGGATCGAGGGGGCCGCCCCCGGCACGCGGGGCCTGTCTCTCTTCGTCGTGCCGAAGTACCTGCCCGACCCCAGCGGCAAACCCGGCGCCTGGAACGACATCACCTGCGCCGGCATCGAGCACAAGCTCGGGTTGCGGGGCTCCTCCACCTGCGTCATCAGCTACGGCGACGAGGGCACATGCAGGGGCTTTCTCCTGGGCAGCCCCCCCGGTGAAGACGGCACGGCCCAGGGCATGGCACAGATGTTCAAGATGATGAATGAGGAGCGGCTGATGTCGGGCCTCTCCGGGTGCGCACTCGCCGCCTCGGCCTACCACAGCGCCGTCCAGTACTGCAGCGAGCGGATCCAGGGCCGGCCCACGGCCAACCCCAAGTCGGGCCGCTGCGCGATCATCAAGCACGAGGACGTCAAGCGGATGCTCCTCTACCAGAAGGCCCACGTCGAGGCCTTCCGCGCCATGGCGCTCCAGACCTTCTGGTGGGTGGACATCGAGAACCACAGCACCGATCCGGAGCTGCACAAGCAGGCACGGGTCTTTCTCGAAATCAACACGCCCATCGTGAAGGCCTGGTGCTCCGATGCGGCACTGCAGTGCATCTCCGAGGCCCTGCAGTGCTACGGAGGCTACGGCTTTTCCGAGGAATACCCCGCCGCGCAGCTCTACCGCGACGCGAGGATCTACCCGATCTGGGAGGGGACCAACTACATTCAGTCCCTCGATCTCATCGGCCGGAAGATGACCATGAAGAAGGGCGAGGTCTTCCTCGCCTGGCTCAAGCACATCCAGGAGTTCGCCGAGGCCAACAAGGGCGCGGCGGGCTTCGAGAAGGAATTCGAGATCCTCCTGGGCACGCTGGGCAAATACGCGGGAATCCTGAAAACTTTGCAGGGCTGGCTTGCCGCTCCGGGCATGCCCCAGCTCTACGCCACGCGGGTCCTGCACGCCACGGGAAAGCTCTGGGGCGCCAAGCTGCTGCTGGAGATGGCCCTCATCGCCCAAAAGAAGATGGACGAGCTGGGCAAGGACCACTTCGATTACGCCTTCTACCAGGGCAAGGTCGCATCGGCCCGTTTCTTCACGAGAAACATCCTGCCGGAGATCGACGCCCTGGCCGAGGTGTTGAAGACAGGCGATTCGACGGCCCTCGAGGCGCAGGAGTCCATCTTCTTCGCATAGAACCCGGAAGCCGCCATGAACCGCAACACGATACTTGGGAAATAGACGATTACTTTTCACGAAAGGAGGAGAGAGATGGATTTTGAACTGTCCGAAGAACTCAAGATGTTGAGAGAGATGACCTACAAGTTTGCCGTGGCGGAATTCACGCCCCACATCCGGGAGTGCGACGAGCACGAGAAGTACACCCCCGAGATCCGCAAGAAGGCGGCCGAAAACGGCCTCGTGGGGGCCTGGATCCCCGAGCAGTACGGAGGCTCCGGCGCGGGATTCCTGGGCAACGCGATCATCACCGAGGAGCTCTCGCGGGTGGACATGGGGATCGGCCTCAACGTGGTTGCCGCCCCCTTCGGCTGCGAGGCCATCTTCCAGAACGGCACGGAGGAGCAGAAGATGAAGTACCTGCCCCCCGTCTGCAAGGGCGACTGGGTCGCCGCCGGCGCCTACACGGAGCCCAACGCGGGCACCGACGTGGCGGGCTATAAGACGCGCGCCGTCCGGGATGGCAGCGACTTCATCGTCAACGGCAACAAGATGTTCATCACCAACGGCACGGTCTGCGATTTCATGGTGGTCCAGGCCATCACGAAGCCCGAGGAAAAGAAACACAACAGCTTCAGCATGATCATCGTGGATGCCAAATCCAAGGGCATCACCCGCACCAAGCTCAAGGGCAAGATGGGCATCCGCGCAAGCGACACCGCCGAGATCGCCTTCGAGGACGTGCGGGTCCCCCAGGCAAACCTGCTGGGCAAGGAAGGCCGCGGCTTCTACCAGCTCATGCACTTCTTCGACACGACGCGCTCCATGATCGCCGCACAGGCTCTCGGCCTCTCGGTGGCCTGTCTGGATGCGAGCGTCAAGTACTGCAAGGAGCGCACGGCCTTCGGCGCGCCCCTGGGCTCGTACCAGCTCACCCAGAAGAAGCTCGCCGAGATGGCGATCCAGATCGAGGCGCTCCGGACGCTGACCTACCGGGCGGCCTGGACCTTCGACATCGGCAAGCCCGACTACACCCTCT
Organism: uncultured Syntrophaceae bacterium; assembly: GCA_964619035.1. Classification (GTDB taxonomy): domain Bacteria; phylum Desulfobacterota; class Syntrophia; order Syntrophales; family UBA2192; genus UBA2192. The sequence goes on from CAZUBX010000052.1 coordinate 7,280, forward strand.
CGGCCATGGCCAAGTTCCTGGGCGGCCAGACGGCCGTTTTCTGCGCCAACTACGCCGTCGAGCTCCACGGGGGCTACGGCTACATGGACGAGTATGTTGTCCAGAAGTACTACCGCGACGCCAAGATCCTCGAGCTCTACGAGGGGACGAAGGAAGCGGAGATCATGACAATCGGCCGCGTGCTGCAGTCTAAGTAAATTGCGCCAAAGAAAATCCCCCTTCCATCCCCCTTTACGAAAGGGGGAAAGAGGGGGATTTTTTATTTTCTTTTTTGAACCAATAGAACGAATTGAACGAATCGAACCGTCTTTGTTATTTCGTGAAGACCTTTTTCAGGAGATCCGTCGTACGCGCGGCGGGGTTCGTGCGGATTTTCGTCTCCTCCTGCCCCACCATGGTAAACAGGCCGTCGAGGGACTTGTCCGTCACATACTTGTCGAGATCAAGGGAATCCATCTTCGCGAAGGGCATCATCGTCGTGTAGCGGTCCGTCATGGCCTTGTAGGCCTTCGTCACGCCGACATCGTTCATGCTCTTCGAGATGTCGGGCTTGAAGGCGTCGAAGAGCTGCGTCGAGGTCTTCGACTTGAAGTACTCCGTGGCTGCCGTGTTGCCGCCGCCCAGGATCTTCTGCGCATCGTCGATGGACATGGACTGGATCGCGCCGGCGAAGATGTCGGCGGCCTTGGGCGCGGCCTTCTCCGCCGCGCGGTTCATGCTGAGGACAAAGGCATCCACCTCCTTCTGGTAGCCCGCCATCCGCAGGGCATCGCCCACACGGCGGACGTTCTCCGGCAGGAGGATCTTGACGGCCTCGTTGCCGAAGTAGCCGTTCGTTTTCGACAGCGCATTGACCGCGTTCTTTGTGCCGACGGACAGGGCCTCTTTCAGACCCGAGGCGACGGTGCCGGACTCCTGCGCGGAGCCACCGGTGGGCATTGACGGCAGGGCCTTCAGCAGATCCGTCATGTCAGCCGCGTGAACCGCAGGGACAATCAGCAAAAGGAACAAACTGACCGCAAACGCCGTTTTTTTCATCGTTCTTCCTCCTTCTTGATCTGATTGTTCCCTTGCGTCCGGACCCGGGCGGGCCCGTCCATCGATCCGTCATTGCCGTAATCGCCGCTTTAGGGTATCCTGTCCGTGATTTTTTAATCCCTCTAAAGGACAGAGTACCATGAGCACCGTTTCCTCGAAAAGAAAAAACCTGCAGGAGCTTCTCTTCCCCCGGGGGATCCCGCCACTGTGGTGCCCCTCGCTCACGCACTTCGACGCCGGCCGCCGGATCGACCTGGGCCGGATGGAGGCACACCTGGCGTGGATGATGCCCTGCGTGAAAGGCTATCTCGTCCCCGGCTCCACGGGCGACGGATGGGACCTCGACGACGCAGAAACGGATACGGTTGTCCGGTTTGCCGTCGACATGGCGCGAAAAAAAGGCGTTTCGCTTCTGCTGGGGGCCCTCCGGAAAAATACGGTGGACGTGACGGGCAGCATCGAGCGGTTCCTGGAGATCCTGCGCAGGCTGACCGGCAAGACCGATCCCCTTGCGGCCCTGATTGCGTCCGGCGTCAGCGGTTTCACCGTCTGCCCGCCCGCCGGCAAAGACCTCGACCAGGCGACGATCGGCGCGGCACTGGAAATCGTGCTGGACAAGGGGCTCCCCGTTGCCCTCTACCAGCTTCCCCAAGTCACGGGAAACGAGGCGGCGCCGGAGACCTTTGCAAGGCTTGTCGCCAAATATCCGAATCTCATCCTCTTCAAGGATTCAAGCGGCGCCGACCGCATCGCCCTGTCCGGTGTCAACGCCCATGACGTGTTCCTCGTGCGTGGCGCCGAAGGGGATTACGCCCGGTGGCTTCGGGCGGCCGGCGGGTCCTACGACGGCTTTCTGCTGAGCACGGCCAACAGCTTCCCGGCCGGGCTCCTGAACGTTGTCGACGGGATCCGGGAGGGCCGCCTCGCCGACTCGGTGCGGATCTCCACGGCTCTCTCCGGGGCCGTGGGGGAAGTCTTCGGCCTCGTCGGGGAGATCCCCTGCGGCAATGCCTTCACCAACGCCAACAAGGCCATCGAGCACTTCATGGCCTTCGGGCCGAAGGCCGCGGACAGGGAAGGCCCCATGCTCCACGGAGGCATCCGCATCCCTGCGGGCATCATCTCGGCCACGGGCGAGAGCCTGCGACGTTATGGGCTGATGCCCGAAAAAGGATACCTGGAATAAATAAGACCGAAGCGAGGAAGAGAAGGAAGAGCGGAAAAACGTGTTGCCCGGAAGAGCGGGCTGAAAAACGAAAGGGAGATCGTTATGGGCAAGACGAGAATCGCACTATCGGGAATCCTGCTGTTTGCAGCAGCACTGCTGACCCTGTCCTGTGCCTCCTCCATGCAGCTGACGGACAATTGGAGGAACTCGACCTACACGGGACCGGCCTACAAGAAGATCATGGTCGTCGCCATGACGAAGCAGGACGACATGAGGCAGTCTATCGAGGACGAATTCGCCAAGCAACTCCGATCGCGGGGCGTCGAGGCGGCCACTTGCTATGAATGCATCCCCGACCCCGAGAAGGTGACGCGGGAGGAGCTGGCGAAGGTGAGCCAGGGAATGGGAATCGAGGCTTACCTCATCGTGCGAATCCTGAGGGTGGGAACCGAGGTTCAATCCTACCAGGCGGACACCGCTTCTACCATGGCAACCACCACCGGCAGGGATTCGATGATGAACATGCAATGGTTCGGCCCCGAGCCGTCGATGAGCAAGCGAAGCGAGGTGGCGACGATGGAGTCGAGGCTCTACGACGGGAAGACCGCGGGGATCGTCTGGCGATCCACCGTCAATGCCGTCAATCCCTCCCCAAGCTCAGGACAGATCTCCAAATTTGTCAGCCTGGAATTAAAGGCCCTCAGCGAAAAGGAATTGATCCCATCGTCGGCACGATGAAGAAAGAGGTAAGCCAATGAGGGGGTGGAACGCCCGTGTGAAAGTGATCCTGCTGGCCATGGCGTTGCTGGTTGCCGCCGCACCCATGGCCGCGGCGGCACAGAAGTTCATGGAGTTCACCGTCCCCGGATGCCAGTGACCGGACACGGCGGAGAGGATCCGTGCGATCCTGACAAACGTGGAGGGCGTCCAGGACGTGTCGACGGATATGGAGAAACACATCGTTGCAATCGCCTTCGATGACACAAAGACGAATGCCGCCGCCCTGCGCGACGCCCTGACGAAGGGCGACTACCCGCCCCAGGGAGAGCCCCGCCCGCTCGCTTCCATGCCCGCTGCCGGGCCCGACAGGCTGCTCGTGGGAAAAACGTCGCAGGGCAGCCTCTTCCGGGACTATCCTGTCTTCTGGAACAACTACCGGGATTACACCCCCCGGAAGGACGTCATCGAGAAGATCGCCGGCGTCCGGGGTTCCTTCGACATTCTCCTATTCTTCGGCACCTGGTGCAAGGACTGCGTCAGCGAGGTCCCGAAGATCCTGAGGGTACTCGATGCGGCGGACAACAAGAATCTCAAACTCGCCCTCTACGGCGTCGACCGCACGAGAAATGAGGGCCTCGGGATGTCGGAGAAGTTCAGCATCCAGAGGGTCCCCACGACGATCGTGCTTCGCGACGGCATGGAACTCGGCAGGATCGTGGAGTACCCGGAGAAATCCAGCGAGGAGGACCTGTTGAAGATCCTCGAGAAGAAGTAAACAGTCCTTCATTGAAGAGTTCTATTCGTTCCATTGGTTCTATTGGTTCGGAAAAAAATGAGTTTCAAGGAGAGGAGCCCGGCGAGCGATGAGAAATAGTGCATCGATACTGTTTGCGGTTGTTGTCATTATCTGTTTGTGCGCGTGTGCGGGGCCGGGGGCGTTTGACCCTGCAAAGGCCCCCCCGACGGTTGCCCGCGTGGAGCTTGCCCGCTATGGGGGGACCTGGTACGAGATCGCGCGGATGCCCCTTTGGTTCCAGAGAAACTGCCTGCGCTCGCAGGCCACCTACGGGCTTCTCGAGACAGGGGAGGTATCCGTTCTCAACGAATGCGACACCGAGGGAGGCGGCAAGGAGTCCATCCGCGGCAGCGCCCGGGTGGTGGAAGCAAAGACGAATGCCAGGTTAGAGGTCCGCTTCGACAACTGGTTTTCGGTCTTCATCCCCTCGCAGCCCCAGGGGAACTACTGGATCCTCTACCTCGACGATGGATACCAAACGGTGATCGTCGGAACGCCGGATCGAAAAACCCTCTGGATCATGGCCCGGACGCCGATGATCGACGAGGCCCGGTACGCCAAGCTCGTCGAGATCGCACGCGGCCTGGGATTTGACACGGACAAACTGATCCGAAGAAAGTGAATAAGTGGCTTGTGGCGTGTGTTTTGTGATTGAGGATTGTTTCTTTTCACGAACCACTAGTCACTAACACTGGCCTCTTTACCTTATACCCAAAGATGAAGATCATTCCCTACAAAGACCACTACGACCCGACGCTGCTCCAACCGGAGCCGCGCGCTCCGCACCGGAGGGAACTCGGGATCGAGGGCGCCCTGCCCTTCGCCGGCGTCGACGTCTGGACGGCATACGAATTGTCATGGCTCGATCCAAAGGGCAAGCCGAGGGTGGCCATAGCCACGTTTTCCGTTCCCGTCGATTCGCCGAACCTCATCGAGTCCAAGTCCTTCAAGCTCTATCTCAACTCCTTCAGCCAGACCCCCGTCACCTCTCCGGAGGCCCTGCTGGAGATTCTCCTCAAAGACATCGGGGGCGCCTGCGGTGCGCCCGTCGGCGTGGAGATATCGCTGCCCGGGGATTTCCCCGATGAGCAGATCGAGGAGATGGACGGGGAGATCATCGACGAGATCGACGTGGAGATCCGGGACTACCGGCCCAATCCGGAGTATCTAAAGGCAGGACAGGCGTCCGTCGAGGAGACGCTCGTATCGAACCTGCTGAAGACCAACTGCCCGCTGACTGGCCAGCCCGATTGGGCCAGCATCCAGATCCGATACAAGGGGCCCCGGCTCGACCGCGAGGGCCTGCTGAAGTACCTGGTGTCCTTCCGGCAGCACGGCGGCTTCCACGAGCACTGCACCGAGAGCATCTTCACAGACATCCTGAAGCATTGCCGTCCCGAGAGGCTCACGGTCCATGCCCGCTACACGCGCCGCGGCGGCATCGACATCAACCCCTTCCGGACGAACTGCGGAGACACCGTGCCGCCCAATCGCAGGACGGCCAGACAATAAAAGTCAGTGTCTAGTGGCTAGTGGCCAGTGACTAGCGAAAGACAATGAAATCCTCCACAAGCCACAAGCCACGAATCACTAACCACAGGTGCTCACATGCCGCTTCCCGATCACAAGACAAAGATCATCTGCACGATCGGACCCGCATCGGAGTCTCCGGAAGTCCTGGAAAGGATGATCCGGGCGGGGATGGACGTCGCGCGCCTCAATTTCTCGCACGGGGACTACGACCGGCATCGCCGGGTCATCGGGAACATCCGCTCCGCCGCAAAGGCCGCAGGACGGCGCGTGGCCATCCTGGCCGATCTGCCGGGCCCGAAGATCCGCATCGGGATGCTGGAGCGTGAGCCCGTCGACCTCAATGCGGGCGATGAATTCACCCTGACGACGGAAAGCACCACGGGAAACGGGAACAGGGCCTCCACGTCTTTCACCAGGCTCCCCGAGGTGGTGAAGCGGGGCGACACCCTTTTTCTCAACGACGGTCTCGTCCAGATGGAAGTACTCGACATCGGTGGCCCGGAGGTGAGGTGCCGTGTTGCCGTGGGCGGGGAGATCCGCTCCCGCGTAGGTCTGAACCTGCCCGGAATCGAGCTGGGCATCAGCGCCTTCACCGACGAGGACCTTCGGTGGCTGAGGTTCGCCGCAGGGGAGGGCCTCGACGCCGTGAGTCAATCCTTCGTCCAAAAGGCACCCGATATCATCGCCGTCCGCGAGGCGGCCCACGCCATGGCCTACCACCCCCTGATCATCGCCAAGATCGAGCGGGCCCGGGCTCTTGACCACATCGACGCCCTGCTCGAGGCCGCCGACGGGATCATGATCGCCCGGGGGGATCTGGGCGTGGAGATCCCCATTGAACAGATCGCCCCGGTGCAAAAAAGGCTCATGCGTCTGGCCAACCTTCTGGGAAAGCCCGTCATCACGGCCACCCAGATGCTCGAGTCCATGATTGCAAACCGCCGCCCGACCCGCGCCGAGTCCACCGACGTGGCCAACGCCATCCTCGACGGAACGGACTGCGTCATGCTCTCGGGGGAGTCAGCCATCGGGAAATTCCCCGTCGAGGCAACGGCCATGCTCGCCCGGATTGCCGCGGCAACGGAGCCGACCCTGCCCGCCTACGCTGTTGCCGACAAACTTCGATCGCAGCGGCGTGACGACGGGGTACGGCTCATGGATCTTATCGCCATGAGCGTCAGAACGACGGTGGAGCGCGTGACCCCCGCGGCCGTCTTCGTCCCGACGCGAAGCGGGTCAACGGCAAGAAGCATCGCCCGCTTCCGCCTGCCCGTCTGGACCGTCGCCGTCAGTTCCCTGGAAGCCACCTGCCAGCGTCTCCAGTTTTCATGGGGCATCTATCCCGTCTACGAGGCCGATCACCCCGATGATTGGCGAAGTTACATCGCTTCGTGGATTGCCGATCAGGGTTTGGCGGGTGACCTGGCCGTCCTCACGGAGGGCCCCTCGTCGAAGCACCCCGAAGCGAACCACCGGATGGAAATCGTTGACCTGACGGCCGCAAAAAAGCTATAAATAGCCGCTCCAAATTCGAATTGACGAGGCCCCCCATGAAGAAGCTCGTGTTGATCCGCCACGGCGAGAGCACCTGGAATAAGGAGAACCGATTCACCGGATGGACGGACGTGGGGCTCTCCGAGAAAGGCGTCGAGGAAGCCCACCAGGGCGGCAGGATCCTCGCGAAAGAGGGATACGTCTTCGACATCGCCTTCACGTCCGTGCTCAAGCGTGCCATCAAGACGCTGTGGATCGTCCTCGAGGAAATGGATCTCATGTGGATCCCCGTCCACAATAGCTGGCGGCTCAACGAGCGCCACTACGGGGCTCTGCAGGGCCTGAACAAAAAGGAGATGGCCGAGAAGCACGGCGAGAAGCAGGTCCACATCTGGCGCCGGAGCTACGACATTCGCCCCCCGGCACTCACCCCCGACGACCCGCGCTACAACGGGAAAGACCCTCGGTACAGAGGGCTCGCGCCCGGCGAGATTCCGCTCACGGAGTGCCTCAAGGACACGGTGGAGCGATTCCTCCCCTACTGGCACGAAACGATCGCCCCCACGGTCCGCTCCGGAAAGCGCGTCGTCATAGCCGCCCACGGCAACAGCCTGAGGGCCCTGGTGAAGTACCTCGACCATGTTCCGGATGACGAGATCGTCGGGCTCAACATCCCCACGGGAATCCCCCTCGTCTATGAACTGAACGACGATCTCACACCCATCCGCAGCTACTACCTGGGAGACCCCGAGGCCGTCGCCAAGGCCACCCAGGCCGTGGCCAACCAACTCAAGAAAGGCTGAAAGCAGGACAGCCTACAGTCTACAGCCTGCAGTCCAGGATGCGGAATTATCGGCTGTCGGCTGATAGCTGTCGGCTTTCCCCACCGAAGATGAGGTCACCGATGAAGCGCCTGCCAATGGAACGCTTGCTTCTTCTGATCGCCTTGCTGTCGCTGCTGTGCCCGGTCGCTGCCATCCCGGCCGATCCGCCCGCCACGAAAGGGGCACAGATTGCAGAAAAGGGAAACCCTGCCCCCGCAGGGATCGCGCAGGCGACGCTGAAAATCCAGAACCGCCCGATTGTCACCTTGCGGGGAACCCTTCTGGGCTACTCCCCGAAGCAGCGCGTCGAGGCAGCGGAGGCGCGGATTCAACTGCTTATCGAACGAGGCGAAACAAGCCCCGTTTCGGCAGTGACCCGGCCCGAGGGGATGATGGTCCGCATCGGCGAGAAAGGCGTCTTCTTTGTCACCCCGGCGGACATCAACGAACTGGCCGGTGAAGGTATCGATGAGGTCGGCAATCGGGCCGTTCAGAATCTCACACAAGCCCTCAAGGAAGTCCACGAGGCAACGCATGGCGAGTTGCTTCTCCGCGCCATAGGCCTTGCCGTTGCGGCAACGGTCATCCTTCTTCTCGTGCTGGTGGGAATCCGGCGGAGTAACCGGTGGCTGGCAACACACCTGGCCGAGGTGGTGGGGCCCAGGCTCAAGACGCTCGCCATCGGGGGGTTCACCCAGCACATCGAAGGGATCATCCTCTTTCTTGGAGGGCTTGTCGGCATCACGGCGTGGGCCCTTTCCCTCTTTTCCCTGTACCTGTGGCTCGACTTCTCTTTCATGCAGTTCCCCTACACCCGGCCCTGGGGGGAGCACCTCCACGACTATCTGACTGCCGGGATCAAGGCCATCGCGCTCACGATCGTGGATTTCATCCCGGGCCTTGTCATCGTGGCCGTCATCTTCTTCATCACCCGTTTCCTTGCCCGCATCGGCCGGCTCTTCTTCGATGCCATCGAGAGCGGCCGGGTGAGCGTTCCCGGGCTTTACGCCGAGACGGCCCAGCCCACCCGCCGGATCGTCACGGTGATCCTGTGGCTCTTCTCCCTCGTGATGATGTACCCCTACCTGCCGGGAAGTGACAGCGACGCCTTCAAGGGAGTGAGTGTCTTCGTGGGCCTGCTGCTCTCCATCGGCTCGGCGGGCACGGTGAACCAGGCCGTCAGCGGGCTCATGCTCATGTACTCGCGGGCCCTGCGGGTGGGGGACTACGTGCAGATTGGCGAGACGGTGGGCACCGTGGTCGCTCTGGGGATGTTCTCCACGCGGATCCGGACCCCCTGGGGCGAGATCGTGAGCTTCCCGAATGCCGTCATCGTGGGCACGACGACGAAAAACTACTCACGCGAGGACGAGACGGGCGGCGCGCTTCTGACAACGACGGTGACGATCGGCTACAACGCCCCCTGGCGGCAAGTTCATGCCATGCTCATCGAGGCCGCGATGCGTACGGAAGGGCTCCTGAAGGAACCCCTGCCCCGCGTCCTGCAGCGCTCCCTTTCCGACTTTTACATCGAGTACATGCTCGGCGCCCGGATCGCGGAGCCGCAGACACGGATCGCCGTACTCGATACGCTCCACCGCAACATCCAGGACGTCTTCAACGAGTACGGCGTCCAGATCATGTCGCCCCACTACAGGTCGGACCCGGCCGAGAAGGTCTGGGTGCCGAAGGACAAGTGGCACGAGGCGCCGGCGAAAAAAGATAAAGAAAACAAATAGAGAGCATGTTATGATTACAGGATTGGAACACCAAAATAAGGAGGATTGAACAATGAAGAAGTGGGTAGTGCTGTTTGTGCTGTTTTCCCTGCTGATCCCCGCCGCCGCGGCCTTAGCCGACGAGGCCCAGGTGAACCGCTATGTCGAGATGCTGCGTCAGGACATCCGGGACCAGAAAGAGGACATCATCCGGGAAGTCATTGTTTTCAAGGAGGGAGAAGGGGACAAGGCCGCCGCCTTCTGGAACACCTACCGTGACTATCAGAAGGACCTGAAGAAGGTCACCGACGTCCGGATCGCGCTCATCAAGGACTACGCGGCAAGCTTCGACAAGATGACCGATGCGAAGGCCAAGGAGATTGCCAAAAAGGTGTTCGCAAATGACAAGGCCGCCCTCAAGCTGAAGGAAAAATATTACGAGAAGTTCATGAAGGTCATGGGCGCCTCGGCCGCCAACCGGTTCTTCCAGGTCGAGACCACCCTCAACAGCCTCATCATGCTCCGGATCAACACAGAGCTTCCCCTGTTCCCGCAGCGGGTCCCGGCGAAATAAGCGGCTTCGCCGCAGGCTACAGGCATCAGGCTTCAGGAAAAAGAAAGGATCGAGGGTAATTCCCCCGATCCTTTTTCTTTGCCCTTTTGCCTGTGATCTTTTCTTCACTCAGGCACTTAGACACTCAGACACTTTTTTCACTGCAGCAAAGCTGCTCCCCATCGCTGCCTCATAGACGGCAACGAGGGCTCTGGCCTCGTCGCCGGGGCCGGGCATGCGCTGCGAATAGGCGGCGCCGGCCTCGCCGAGTTCTCGCCTGAGTGTGGCGTCATCGATGAGTCGAAGCGCTTTTTCGACAAAATCCGCCCGATCCGACGGTCCGAAGAGAAGCCCCATGGGGGAATCGCCCGGATCGCCCAGGACGGACCAGCGGTTCCCCGGGATGTCCGGGGCCAGAAGCGGCTTGCCAGCCGCCCGACCCTCGATGAGGACGTTGGAGAGGCCCTCCGAGGCGGAACCGTTGAGGATCACATCGGCAGAGCGATAGGCCGCGCGCATGGCTGCGGGGTGGATCGGCGAAATCCATCGTGCAAAGAACCGCAGCCGCTCCGCCTCCCGGCAAAAACGTTCCGCATAGGCCTCGTCGAGGGGCGGACCGGCAAAGACGACTTTTGCCGCAGACCGGAGTGCGTGGATGCGCTCGAATCCGAGCAGGCATTCCAGGTTCCCCTTCACCGGTCGGATCCCCGCGGGCATGAAGAAAACCACGTCGCCGGGACTGAACCCGCAGGCGGCTCTCAGGTCCACTCTCTCTTCGCCCAGCCAGACGAAAGACTTGGGGACGAAATAGACCCGGTCCATCCGAGACGGAACGATCTCTTGCAGCCTTTCCCTCCCCTCTTCGCTCTGGACGATGATCGCCTCGGCCCGGATCAGGACCCTGCTGACCCTCTCTTTTCCGGCATCTGCTTTCGATTCGATGTTCAGATCCGTTCCCGAAGGGGACACGACAAGCGGGAGCCGCCCCAGGCAGTCCGCCAGGACACGATGGAGAAGGAGCCCGCCGGCACGATAGGCATTGTGAATGTGGAGGAGATCCGGCTTGAAGCGATCGATTTCCCGCTTCAGGCCGTCCGCGTCGAGGCCTCCCGTGTCCAGAACGCGGACATCGAGCCCCATGCCCACGAGCGAGCGGCGCCAGCGCTCGGCCGTCATGGCATTTCCCGTCACCGTGGGCAGAGCCGACGGCGTGAGGATCAACAGCCTGAAGGGTTTCATGAAATAATCTCCCTGAAGGAAACCAATACCACCCCGGCCCTGTCGAGGGCAAGCCGAAAACGGGGATCCAGGATGGACTCCAACTCCCGCTCGCGGTCCGGCGAAGAAAAGGAGGAGAAGGCTGAAAAGGGCCCCTCCGCCGGCACCCGGCCCGGGTGGACCATCAGCTCCGTAATGCCCCCGGGAAGTGTTTCGAGGAGCTTCAGCAGCCCCTCCGTATCGAGCCGACCCTTGAGCGCGAGTCCCCGGAAATGATCGCTCGAAACGATCCCCGTCCCGGCGAGGAACCTTCGGGCCTCCCGCCCCAGGGAACCGAACCGGCGGGCCTCCTCCAGCAAATCCGCCGGAACGGTTTCATCACCGGAGGGTATCGTTTCGTCAGGAATTCGCATACGCCGGATCCCATGGCTTCTCGCGGTTTCCGCTACGGTGCGCAGGGCCGATGGAAAGACGTGGACGTGCTGGTGGCCGTCGATGTGCGTGATTGCGATCCCGGCATCGAGAAGCCGCTCGATCTGCAGAGCGATCTCCCTTGCCAGTTCGGTCTGAAGAGGCACCTCCCCCGTTTTCATGAGAAGACGGTGCGCAGACGCCTTCCCGAGAAAATTCCCATCGGGGCCCGTCAGGCATGACAGGCCTTCGGCCAGCGGCCTGCCCTCGGTGAGGTTCAGGTGAACCCCGAAGGAGACCTCTTCGAAGCCGCCCGACCGGATCCCCGCCAGGGCGTGGTCCAGGGCGGGGCCGTTCGGGAGGATGCTCGCGCTCGTCACGACACCGGCGCGCAGCGCCTCGAAAATCCCTGCGTTGCGCCCCTCGTCGGCTCCGAGATCATCGGCGTTGATGATGAGCCTCTTCACGGCTCCCTCACCCCCGCCGCCCGGATCAGGAGATTCCGAAAGACATATTCCCCGCCGAAAGCCTCGTGGAAATCGGAAATGCCCCTGGAGCGCAGCCCGGCGAGATACTCGAAGAGCCCCGCGTCGAGATCGTCATATTCGCGCGGCGTGAACGGCCGCTGCATTTCGCCCAGGACATCGACCTTCGCAAAACGCTCCCGGAGCCTTCGCATCACTTCGGGGACGTTGGCAATCGTGATGGCCACCATCCAGAGCCTGCCCCGTTCCGGATCAAGGCGGGCCGGCGCCCCATCGACAACGGCCAAAAGGTGCCTCGCCCCGTCGGCGCCCCCGTAGCGCGGTCCGAAGGGCCTCGGCCCGGGCGTCTGGGGCGGCGTGGCGATGATCACGTCAAAGCGCTCTCCGTCTCTCACCGCTTCATACCAGGAACCGGCACGCACCTCGATGCGATCCGAAAGACCGTTGCGCTCTGCGTTTTTGACGGCGGCATCGAGGGCCTGCCCATCGAGGTCGACGGCCACGACGCGCCCGGCGCCCAGCTTCGCCGCCGCGATGGCCAGCAACCCCGTGCCGCAACCCAGTTCGAGGACCCGCTCTCCGGGACGGACGTCGAGAAGGCAGGCCAACTCAATCGTCGAAGGCGGCGGCACGTGAACACCCGGCGGGATCCGCAGTCTGACGGCCCCCGTCGGCAGTGCGATGGTTGCATCCTGCGCCCCTCTTGCCGATGGGGACGGCCGTCGCTTTGCCGCCGAGGCAAGAATCCTCTCCAGCAGGGCGGGAAAATCCATTCCGGCCCAGCGGGCCGAAAGGGTCAGAGCCTCCTCCGGCTCCATGCTCGGCGTGATGTTGGCTTCCATGAAGTAGAACGTTCCCCCCGGGGAGCGGCGCACATCGAAGCGGGCATAATCGCGAAGCCCCAGCGCCCGAAAGGCGGCAAGCGAAAGGGCCTCCAGTTCCAGAAGCTCGCCCGGCGCCAGTTCGGCCCTCGATGCATCGCGGCTGCCCGGCTGAATGACTTGAAGCTTGAAATCCTCCGTGAGCACCCCCTCTTGCCCGTCGCCCATTTTCCACTCCAGCGTCGGCAGGACCTCCAACCCGCCGGGCCCGTCCACGACGGAGACGGCAAACTCCCGGCCCGGGATGAACGTCTCCACCAGGATGGGCTGCTCGAGCCGTGAGAGAAGATCCACCAGGCGGGCTGCCGCTTCGTCCCGGCTGCGGGCAAGGACAAGCCCGCGGCTCATGTGCTCGAAGGCGGGCTTGAGGATGCAGGGCGCGGCAAGCCAATCCGGGAGGGATTCGATTCCCGAGGCAACCAGGATGCCAGGCGGTGTCGGGATTCCCGCAGCCCCGAGGCGGGACTTTGCAGCGGCCTTGTCGTCGGCCAGCGCGCAGGCCTGCGCATCGGCACCGACGACGGCAATCCCATGAGCCTCGAGGTACGATCGCACCAGGGAGCGAAAACGTCCTCGCCCCCGGTAGGTGTCCGTGTGGTCGATGACAAGATCACAGCTGTGTGCAAGATCGGGAAGACGAAACTCGACTTCTTCCGAGTTCACCACAAGGTACTCATGACCAAGAGCGGAAAGCCCCCGGGTTAAGGCCTCGGCACACTGGCAGGGGGAACCCGCCGTATGAATGATGCCCACTCGCAAGAAAACTCCAATGGACCGAAATAGCTGGTGTTTCAAGTTAAACGAAGACATCCGGGAAGTCAATGGGACAAACAGGGTTCAGGGTTAAGGGTCCAGGGGTCAGGATCTGGCCACTTGGCTGTAGGCTGTCGGCTTCCCCTCCTGTACCCTGTACCCTGTACCCTGTGCCCTTTACCCTGTACCCTGCTTTTAAGATGGCACGAATATTTCATATGTAATGAATCCGGGTTCAATTTCTCATGGAATGACAACCCCTTAGGGTCCCATTTTCAGGATGGAGAGGCGGCATGCAGGTACTTCAAGAAAACGGCGAGATCATCAAGGCGCTCCGGAAAATCCCGAAGCTTCAAGCCTTCGACAGAAAGGATCTCCGCAAAATCCTCAACTGCAGCCAGATCCTGAAGTACGAGCCTGGCGAAGCGATCACCCGGGAGGAGGAATCGGACCACCGGATCTATTTCATTGTCTCGGGTAAGGTCCGGGTCACCCGCAATGGGGTAGAGATGAAGCAGCTCTGCCGCACGGGCGATGTCTTCGGCGAGATGCGGCTCCTGTCCGTCTCCGCCCGGACGTCCTCCGTCGAGGCCGTCGACGAGACCGTCTGCCTGGCCACGGACGTCCCCGCCATGGAAAAACTCCGGAAAGAGGACCGTGTGGCCTTTGCGGCCATCTACTACATGGTCATGGCGGAGGTTCTCGCCCGCCGGCTCAAGGAAACGAGCGACGAGCTGACACGGGTCCGGGGCGAGCTCCAGCGGCTCAAGTCCTCCACCGGTCTGCACGATATCGTCGGCACGGCCTGAAAGAGGGATTCCGGATTCGGGCTCAGGAAAGAAAAGCCGACAGACTGCGATGAAATGAAAAGGGTCGGGGGAATCTCTCGATCCTTACTTTTTTCCTGAAGCCTGATGCCTGCGCGAAGCGCACGAGAATCGGGTTTGTATTCACCATGAATCTCTGGTAAAAGGGATGACTTTCGGAGCAGGCCCGACGGCGGCAGCAGCACCTTTCCCCGGAGACACGCCAAGACCATGAAACGCCACTACATCCTCGGTGCACTTGCCCTGATCACCTTCTTCGGCGTCGGAACCTGGCTTTTCTTCCATTACGATCTGCACGTCTTTTTCTCCGACCGCGAACGTGCGGTCGAGATGATTACCTCGCACGATCCCTATGACGTGTTCATCTTCATCGCCCTGCAAATCCTGCAGGTCGTCTTCGCACCGATCCCCGGCGAGGTGAGCGGTTTGATCGGCGGCTATCTCTACGGCCCCATCCTGGGAACCATCTACTCGACAATCGGGCTCACCATCGGGTCCTGGCTTGCCTTTCTGCTGGCTCACGTCTTCGGACTGCCCCTGGTGGAGCGGATCGTCAAGCCGGAGACACTTCGCAAATACGACTACGTCCTGGAACACAAAGGGGTCTTCATCGTCTTCTTCCTTTTTCTGATCCCGGGTATCCCAAAGGATTTCCTCTGCTACATCCTGGGCCTGTCCCACATGCGCCTCTGGACCTTCCTCATCATCTCGACGATGGGACGTCTCTTCGGCACCATCATGCTCTCCGCTTTCGGGAGCTTTGCCCGAAACAACCAGTTCATCCCTCTCGTCGTCCTGCTCGTCATCACGGGGCTGTTCCTGATCGTCGCCTATTTCTACCGGGAGAAATGGCTGGCAAAGCTCAGGGAAAAAGCAACCAAATACGATGGCGGGCCGCCGGTGTCGGGAGCCTAAAAGCAGTGACCAGTGGCTAGTGACCAGTGACCGGTGCAAGAGAAAGAAGGGACCGGGGACCAGGGGGTAGCAACTGTCTCGTCAAGTGATATTTGAGTGATTTTTTGTTC
>CAZUBX010000053.1:0-21873 GCA_964619035.1 uncultured Syntrophaceae bacterium
TCTCCGACAGGATCGTGTCCAGGGAGTTTTGAAGAAGCTTGTCGTCATCGACGATGAGGATTTTATGCCGGTACATGTCCCTTCCCTTCGGCGATGGGGAACCGGAGGGTGAACGTCGTTCCCTGCCCTTCACGGCTTTTGACTTCGATCACGGCGCGGTGCTGCTCCAAAATTTTGTGGGCGATGGAGAGCCCCAGCCCCGTCCCTTCCGGTTTGGTCGTGAAGAAGGGGTCGAAGACCTTCGAGAAATCCTCCTTCGGGATCCCGACGCCGCTGTCGCTGATGGTGACACAGAGCTGCCGGCGCGGTTTTTTCGCATCCTGCTCGATGCGGCTTTCTACCCGGACAGTGCCGCCCTTCGGCATGGCCTGCATGGCGTTGAGCAGGATGTTGACGAAGACCTGGTGGATCTGCTGGTTGTCGAAGACGATGTCGGGGGCGTCCTGTGCCAGGGACAGAGCGACGCGGATGTCGTGCTTCCGGAACTGGGACTCCAGCAGGGAGACGGCATCCTCGATGGAGCGGTGGATGGAGTCGCTCTTCAGCTTCGGGGGGGCCGGCCGGCAGAAATCCAGCATGCCCTTGACGAGATCCTTGATTCTATCGACGCCGGTCAGCGTGTCGTCGATGATCCTCCGGGTCTTTTCGTCCGGGTCGAGCTGCCTGGCGAGGAACTGGACATTGAAATTGATGCTGGCCAGGGGGTTGCGGATCTCATGGGCGATGCCGGCCGAAAGCTGACCCAGCGAGGTGAGCCGGTCCATCCGCCTCATCCACTCCTCCGATCGCTTGGCCTCCGTGAGGTCGCGGGCAATCAATACGGCACCCAGTACGGTCCCGTCCCGGCTCCTAAGCTGGGAGGAGCTGACGCCGAGGACGGCCCTGCCCCCCCGTTTTCGCTTGATCACCAGTTCCAAGCTGTCGGTGATCCGGCCGTCGATGGCCTCCCGGATGATCGCGGTGACGGGACCCTCGAAGACCTCCGAGGCGGCCCTGCCTTGCACCTGCTCCTTTTCCAGTCCGAAGAAGTCCTCCGTCATCTCGTTGATGGTACGGATCGTTTCGTCGCAGTTCACGACGAGAATGCAGTTCGGGGAGCTCTCCACGACATTTTCCGCGAAGTTGCGCTCGTTGACGAGCTGCTCGTAGAGGCGCGTGTTTTCGATGATGATGCTCGCCTGGTTGGCGAAGATGGACAGGTGCAGGATGTCCTCCTCGGTGAGGACCAGGGAGTACCCGCCCCGGTCCGCCTCGATAAGACCGATGACGGACTCCCTCAAATGCAGGGGAACGGCGATGGTGGCAAAACGGTTCTGTTTTGCGCTGACTTTACGGTCCAGGTAGGTCACCCGGCTGTCGGCGTTGTAGTCCCGGATATAGACGGTCTGGCCGGTCTTGACGACCAGGGTCTCGATGCACTCGTGGCGCTCCAGGTGAAAGGGGCGCTGAAAGGCGATCTCCATCTCCTCGGGCGCAAAACCGATCTCATACTTGCACTCGAGGAGCTTGCGGTCCTTGCTCACCAGGTAGATCGCCACGCGGTCATAACCGAAGACGTGCGAGGTTTCCTCGACGATGGCGGTCAGGACGGTGTCAAGGGCTACAGGTCGGGTGAGAAGACTGCTGATCTTGTGGACGGAGGAGAGGAGCCGGTCTTTCGCATGAAGATCGCCCTGATACTCCTGGGGCTTCCAGGACGTCGTTTCCTGATTTTCTTTTGAGGTTCTGGCTGTACGGCTCATGAGTGCCTTGGGGTGGTGGGTTCCCGGCGCCACATATTGGAAATAATACGCTTTTTATCGCATTGCGCAAGGGTTTTCTGGTCCGGTGATCCCCATGCAGGGCGCAAAGAGGTGCTGTAGTCTGATGGCGGGTGGGTAACTGGAGAGGTGAGGCGATGGCGACGTCAGCGGCCCCTCCGTCATGTGTTCTATTGAAAGGAAGACGCTTTCAGTGGATCTCCCCATCCTGGATCATCCGCTCGAGTTGGGCCATGGCCTTCCTCATGTCTTCCAGGTATTTCTCCATCTCCCTTTGTTTTTGAACTTTTCTTGCCGCTTCGTAGAAGCTCATGGTGTCCCCCTGCTTTGCTGCATTGCTTCCTGTCGTGCCGTGGAGACGTTTCACCCCACGCGCATTGTTTCGGGCCGGCCCTCAGCGAATGGGAAGCGAGGCGAAAAGCCCGTTCAGGGTATAAATGGCTACGGCCCGGATATCCTCGTCCCTTTCGATATCGTCAAGAAGGGCGTCGATCTCGTCGTAGACCTCGCCGACATTTTGCACCCTTGCGGTGATGACACCGACAGGGCCCTGCTTCTCGTACAGAACAATCCGTTCGGCAAACTTCCGGGCCCGGGCCGCATACCCTCCGGCGGGAACGAAGACCCTGCCCGGGATGGGGTCGGTCACCATGACTTCAGCCACGCGGGCTCTCGTCTGCCCGAGACAGGCTTCAGTCGGGTCGGTAACCCATTGGAAGATCGTTGCGGGTTTGTTCGGCGCGTTCATGATGTCGCCCCCTCTTTATTTATTCCGTTCGCCCTCCTAATAGAGCAAGCCCCGTGCCGAGCCGGGCAATCTTGTAATATGTTGAAATTACATACTATTGTTCTTTTGCTCCTCGCGCGCTAACCGGGGAAAATGAAGCATATCCTTTGCTTGGGGGATGGGCCGAAGGGAAATCAGGGAAAAAATGATATAAATCGGTAATTTATGACGATGAATCATTTGCTTCGCCTCTGAAGCAGATGATTCGTTTTTGTAACCCCTGTCCAGAGCCGGGGGGATGTGGTATGCACATGATTAGGTTACAGGTGGCAGGTGACAGGTGACAGGCGAAAAAAATATTAAATTACAAATAGATGCCATCGATGGGTTGCACGGGAAATCGTCCGTTTCGGCGGAGTTCGCCACGTGGCGAGTGCAGACGGAGGAGACCCTGAATGCCCTTTTCGGGAAGGACTCCGCCGAAGTCCAGGAATTCAACGCCATCTACTACACGCCCGTCTTTCTCACCTGCTGCATGGGCGACGAGGCCTTTGACGAGGCGTTTCGGAGCGGCCTTGCAGAAGCCCGCCATCTTCTTCTGTCGTTAGTGGAAAAGATCAGGCGGCCCGGTTGACGGACTTCCGGCGAAAGGACACCCATAGCGTGAGCAGCCGGGTGGCCGCCATGGCCGTGATGAGCCTCGGCACCCAGAGCCAGAAGGCGCTGATCCCGAAGGTCAGAAACAGGAAGGGGTCCTCGACCATGGAGTGGTTGATCCCGATGGAGAGCTGGAGCTCCTCGAGTTCTCCCTTCGAGATGTGCCCCTGCCGGGCCTCCTCCACGATCACCGCCCCGCCATAGGTCAGGCCGAAGACGACGGCCGTCATCCAGAGAATCCCCACCTTCTCGCTCAGCCCCAGGATGCGTAAAAAGGGCGACAGGGCCTTCACGATGGGCATGATCCAACCCATGCTCTTGGCGATCTCGAGAAGCGTGAGGATCGTCATGATGATCAGGAAGATCTTCGCGGTGAGGTTGAGCATCGAAAGGCCCCAGTCGGCCACCATCAGCTGAAAAGCCTGTGTGGAGGCTCCCAGGGCGCCCGCCTGCGCCGCGGCGGCGGGGTCCGTCTGGATGAAAAAGGTCATGGCATAGACGGTGACCACGGCGGCGAAAATCCGGAAAAGCGTCGCCTTGACGGGGTTGAGACCGGATTTGGCCTGGACGACCCCTTCCTGGATGAGGTTGTGGCAGATGAGAAGGAAGTTGGCCAGCAGGGTCATCTCGGCAACGGTGAAGGGCAGAACCGCCATGGCTGCAATGCCGCCGTAGATGCCCGTGAGCCCCCCGATGACGATGGGAAGGGCCGCCATGGCCGGCAGGCACATGAAGCCCATGAGGGGCGCAAGTAAAAAATCCAGCCTGCCGAGCCACCCGGTCCAGGCGAGCACCGCCGTCAGGAAGGAGATGGGGATGATGATCTTCATCATCCAGAGAAACGCGCTCCACCCCCGCTTCAGTCCGTTGCGGAAACCTTCTTTGAGCTTATCCTGGAGCTTATCTCGGCGCTTATCCTGGTTATCGTTCACGACAGTTTGAGGATTCCTTTCAGATTCCGCTCGATTTCATCACCCGACTGGACGCCGACCATCCTCTTGAGGAGTTTCCCCTCGCGGAAGAGCAGGACTGTGGGAACTCCCTGGATCTCATACTGCGCCGGGATGGCGTGATTCATTTCCGTGTTGATCCTCGCGATCAGGGCGGTCCCTTCGTATTTTACGGCAAGCTCGTCGATCACCGGCGAAAGCATCCGGCAGTAAGGGCATCGCGGCGAGTAGAAAAAGACGAGAGTTGGCTCCGGAGCGGCCAGAATATCGCGTGCAAAGGTCCCATCGGATGTCTCCACGGGGCGCACCGCAAAGGCCTCCAGGGAAAGCGGTGCATGGCACTGCCCGCAACGCGGCCGATCATCGATCCGGGCCCGGGGGATACGGTTTTTCGTCCCGCAGCGCAGGCACTCGATGATGACGCTCTCGTCGTCGGCTGATCGTTTCATCTTCATGCGAACTATCGCGCCGCCTTCACCGGCGTTGCTTTCAGAATTCGTAAAAGCTCCGCTGGCTTCATCTCCACGAGGAGCCCCTTGCGGCCCGCGTTGATGTAGATAACGGGAAGACGCAGGATCGTTTCCTCCACGTAAACAGGCAAGGCCTTCTTTGTGCCGAAGGGCGACGTCCCCCCCACCATGTAGCCCGTGTGGCGGTTCGCCGTCGCCGGGTCGCAGGGCTGCACCGTCTTTACACCGAGGATGCGGGCGAGGTCCTTGGCGGAGACCTCCCTGTCGCCGTGCATGAGGACAATGAAAGGCGACTTCTTCTCGTCTTCCATGACAAGCGTCTTTACGGTGAGGTGCTCGTCGACGCCAAGCTCCCTTGCGGCCACCTCCGTGCCGCCCCTCTCTTCGTACTTGTAGGGCCGCGGGACGAAGTCGACCTGGTTGTCCTTCAGGACCCGGATGGCCGGCGTTGCCGGGAGATGATCCTTGCTCATGGGCTGCCCCAATGCATTACAAACTCCCGGTTACTTATCATGTTTCAGGGCGGTTTTGCCATCGCGGAATCGCTGTGCATGCGCCAAGGGAAGCGATAAATCACCCTCACCTCGATCCTCTCCCGGGAAGGAAAGGTATCATTCCCCCTCACCCTGGCCCCGCTCGACAAGCTCACGACACCGCTCTCCCTCGTAGGGGCGAGGGATATCAAGGAACTGGGTTTTCATAGGGAGAGGAAGATCCAGGAAGGGTTTTTTTACAACACGGGAGCGCTGTGAGGATTTTCTTCTCGAGCCTCGAGACGGCAAGGCGGGAAATACCCTTCATCCCGACCCAGCGCAATTGCACATCGCCCCCGAAAACAGGGAGGGCCCCCCGGATCGTGCAGGCATAGACGTGCACGGTTACGGAGAAGTGGGAGTATCCGTGTTCGACGGAAACCAATTCCCCCCCGGGGATCACCTTCAGGCCCAACTCCTCCCGTAGCGATCTGCGCAGGCCTGCGGCAGGCGCATCCCCTTCCTTGAGGGAGCCTCCCGGAAAACTCCAGAGGCCTCCGAGGAGTCCCTTCCCCGGCCGCTTGATAAGAAGGATCTCGTCGCGGTCATTGCGGATGAGAGCAACGGCAGCCTCGCGGTGAGGGAGAGCCGCCGATTTCTTTTTTACGGGGATCGACTCCTGGATCCCTTTCTTCTTGGCCTTGCACGCCGCGGCCAGGGGGCAGGCCGGGCAGGCGGGGCTCCGGGGTGTGCAGATGCCGGAGCCGAGATCCATGAGGGCCTGGTTGTAGTGGCCGGGCTCGCTTGCCGGGACGAGCCTCTCCGCGATTTCCCCGATCCGGTTTTTCACCTTGTTCCCGTCGACGGGGTCCTCGATAGCGAAGAGGCGGGCGATGACGCGGATCACATTGCCGTCGACGGCCGCAAAGCGCCTTCCGAAAGCGATACTCAGGATCGCCCCGGCGGTGTAGGCGCCCACGCCGGGCAGTTTCCGAAGATCTTCCATTTCTGCGGGGATCTTCCCGCCGAATTGCTTTACGACGACACGGGCCGCCTCATGGAGATGGCGGGCGCGGGAATAGTAGCCGAGGTTCTCCCAGGCCTTGAGGACGTCGTCCACGCGGGCCCGGGCGAGCGCCTTCACATCGGGAAACCTCTTCAGGAACCGCTTATAGTAGGGGATGACCGTGTCGACGCGGGTCTGCTGGAGCATGATCTCGGCCACCCAGGTCCGATAGGGGGCCTTCGTCCTGCGCCAGGGCAGGTCCCGCCTGTTTATCTTGTACCAGTCGAGAAGCAGGCGGGGGATTGACCTGTCGGCGTTACGCGGCATGACGGTAAGATAGTACCCTTCACGCCGCGCGTCAACCAGTCAGGGTCGAGGAGCGAGGATCTAGGATCGAGGTTTTCAAAGGAAGGAAACGTTTTCCTCGGTCCTCGTACCTCGAACCTCGTGCCTTACACGTGGTTGCGAAGCATCAGCTCCATGGGGTGCGGGTTCAGATAGGTCTGCTCTTTCAGGTAGGGCTGACGGAACTTTCTGACGTAGTGGCTCAGCAGGGTCACGGGTACGATCAGAGGGATGAGCCCTCTTTTATAATCGTTGATGACCCCCAGAAGCTCCTGCTTCTCGTCGGCGCTCAGGTCTTTCTTGAAGTAACCCATGATGTGCATCAGGACATTCTCGTGCTTGGCCACTGTGGGCTTGAGAGCCATGGCCTCCATGAGAAGGCTCTCGTAGCGCTCGACAAGCTCGCGGGCCGGCATCCCCTTCGCATGGGCCACGAGGCTTCCCATTTCTTTGAGGTGCTTGGGGCTGTGGGCCATGAGTAGAAGCTTGTTCTTCGTTTGGAAGTCCACGAGGCGCCCCACCTGCCTCGTGCCCTCCATGATGTCGCAGTAGCGCATGTAGGTGAAGATACGCTCGATGAAGTTCTCCCGCAGGACGGGGTCGTGGAGGCGACCCTCCTCCTCCACGGGGGTGAGCGGAAAGTGCTCCATGAAGATCCGGGCGAAGATGCCGACGCCGACTTTCGACGGGATGCCCTTGTCGCTGTATACCTTGACCCGTTCCATGCCGCTCGAGGGCGAGTCGCTTTTGAAGATGTAGCCGCAGAGCTCTTCCTTCTCCAACTCCTCGACGCGCTTGCGTGCCCAGGCCTCCATCCTTTCCGTGTGATCGGCACCGGTCTTGTGGATCACGAGTCGCGGCCGCTTCGGGTCGCCGACGAGGCGGAAGGTGTCGCGAGGGATACCGAAACCGCACTCCACCTCGGGGCAGACGGGGACATACTCTACGTACTTCCCCAAGGAGTTTACGAGGAACCGGTCCATGGCGTGCCCGCCGTTCCAGCGGACATTGTTGCCTAGCAGGCAGGAGCTGATTCCGAGACGGATCTTTTCCATGACTCTCATGCTAGCACACTCCGACTCGAAGGCAAACGAAATCATGGGCCGAAAACCGCTTTTCCCCGGATTGTCCTTCTTGCCTCGAAAGACCCAGGCGTGCTAGAAATGGAACCGAACGAAACGGTGACGGGACACGGAGGGATCACATGGCGATAATAAGGCGCGTTGCAATCGGGGACAAAGCCTGGAAGGACGTGAGGGGCTGGGTCCTCAATCCGCTCCCCCTGGCTGGGCTCGAGGGAAGACCCCTGGGGAATCTCCACGTGGCGTCCATGCAGCCTGGGGCCATCCGGGGAAACCATGTCCACGGCAGCGCCGCGGAGTGGCTGCTGTTCTGCGGGGGCCCGGCTGTGCTCCTTGCGGGAACGGAGGGGAATCCGGAAGCGGAAGAGATTCTCGTTGGCGGCGGGGAGCCGGAGCTCTTCGAAATCCCGGCAGGCCTGCCTCACGCCATCGTGAACCGCTCCGAGAGAGAGATCTTCCTGGTCGTTTTCTACGAGGAGAAAGATCTGGCTACGCAGCCGACAAAAATCGTCTAGCCTTCGCCGCGCCCGTTGTCTTGGCGGAAAAAGGAAGGAGGAATCCCATGCTGAAGAAGATGAAGAGGCTCGTGAAGGACAAGGATGTCTGCGTGCTCGCAACGGTGATGGACAACGTGCCCCACTGCTCGCTTATGTCCTATGTGCCGGACCGGGACTGTCGTGAGATCTACATGATGACCCGGAAGGGGACGAAGAAGTTCCGCAACCTCGCCGCCAACAAGACGGTGAGTCTTCTCATCGACACCCGCGAGGAGGACTGCGGGGCTGATCGCGCCCGGATCAAGGCCCTTACGGTGAGCGGCGTCTTCAAGACCATCGGCGACAAGGCCAAAAAGAAGCTCGTCCGGCAGAAGCTGCTGAAAAAACACCCTCAGCTCAAGCCGTTTGCCCAAGACCCCGACACGGAGGTCTTCGCCGTGAAGGTGAAGACCTTCCAGCTTCTCGACGGGGTGAAGGACTCCTACTTCGAGAAGGTTAAATAGCGAAAGCGGGTCTGTTCAGTCTGTCCCGTCTATCCGGTCTATTCGGTCGAAAGAATCGGCTATAAAAAGACGGTCATCGCGAGCCGAAGCCGTGCGAGGCGTGGCGATCTTCGATTGAGTCATGGTTCGTTGTTCGTCAGGCTCACGATGATCGATCACCATGACGAAAGATCATGTCATCCTGAGCTTGACGAAGGATGACAACCGATCACTTGCCCCTGATTTTGGCGAGGGCCGCTTCGTATTCCTGCTTGAGCTGCGGGGGCCGTGACGCGCCGAGCGCTTCCCGGAGAACCCCTTCGGCCCGCGACGGGTCGATCGCCGCCAGGGTCTTCACGGCGAGGACTTCCTTCAGCGTTCGGGGAGGAAAGACGCGGGTGACTGTTTTTTTCTCCGGGTCGAAGAACTGGACGTAGCCCCGGCCGATGGTTTTCCCATAGACGTTGATGCTCACGGCGATCCCGTCTGTGGGATTGTCCATGGCGTGGAGCCCCTCGTTGAGGGGCAGGACGAAGGTCGCCTCGCCGGGGCCGAAAACGCCGCGCGCCGTCTCACGGATATCTGCAAAACCTTCCTGTTTGCCGTCATCGAGCCGGGCGAATTTTTTTTCCCCCAGCCTGGCGAGGAGCGTCCCGATGATGCCCCAGGAGCCGTGGTCGTGGACGATGTCGGCGAGCTTCGCGTCCCAGATGTAGGCCAGCACGACGAAGGATTTGTCGGGGCTGCGGTAGAGCGTGAACTCGTTGGGCCAGATGCCGGGCTTCTGGATTTCGGAGGCGGCAGGCTCAAGAATCATTTTCTTCAGGTAGTCGAAGAACCAGTCCTGCCGGGACGTGATCTCGGATACCAGCTCGCGGCCGTTTTCGATTTTTCGGAATACGGTCTTCTCTTCGGCAAGCATCTTCTGGATTTTCCCGCAGAAGGCCTCGAACCGCTCCATGGCGCTACTCCTTGTCTTTCGCTTTTTCCCTGGGTTTGTGAGGGACCCCATACTTGCGGATGTGGGTCCACGATTTGTACTCGGGGGCGTCGGGGTCGGCCGCCAGGGTCTCCCTCTCCTTCCCGTATTTTTTCCGGATCCCCTTGCTCTTGTAGAGCCGGCGATCTTTGCCGATCGGGCAGACCTTCGTGCAGATGCCGCAGGGGTACGAGCGCCGTTTCACCAGCTCCTCGTGCATCTCCAGGCAGGCTGTCTTGTCATAGTCTCCGACGACACGGTCCTCCCGCGGCGTGAGGGCATTCTTGGGGCAGCACTCGGCGCAGAGCTCGCATTTGATGCACAGCTCCTTGTCCTGCATCGGGTCGGGCGGGATCTCGGCGGCAGTGAAAACGGAAACGAAACGAACACGGGGCCCGAAATCGGGCGTGAGGATGCACTGGTTCATCCCGATCGTGCCCAGGCCGGCGTACTTTGCCGCCGGGACGTGGCCGAAGGCGGCCAGGTTATTCTCCCTGAGGGCCCGCATGGTGGTGTAGGTGTCGCGGGTGAAGGGGAACGAGGCGTGTCCCTCGCGGTTGAGATAGCGTGTGAGCTCCACGGCCAGATCATCGAGCTGGCGGTTCGTCGTCGTGTAGAGCTCCTGGTGGAGTGCCGACGGTGTGGTCTCCACGACGGGCAGCGGCATGGACATGCCGACGACGATGACGGTGCGCGCCTGCGGGAAGATCGCCCTGGGCCGGAAATCCGCCGGCACCTCGCCTTGCTCGTCCCAGCGCTCCACGGGGGCAAACCCCACGAGCTCCGCGTTTCGCTCCCTGCAGAATCGGATGATGTCGTCCTTGAGTGCCTGGTCTTGAAGACTCAAATCGATTCTCCTTTTCTCCTATATAATTCATTTTCCCCTCAAAGGGAAGGCGAAGCCTCGATAGTGACGATCCCGAGGTAGCCGTCGACGCTGACCCGGTCTCCTGTATGGATAAGCTCGGCGGCCCCGGGGATCCCCGTCACACAGGGGATTCCGTACTCGCGGGCGATGATGGCGCCATGGATCAGCATCCCGCCCCTGCGCTCCACGATGCCTGCGGCAAGAGGCACGGCGAAGGTCATGTTGGGGTCGATGGCGTCGCAGACGAGGATCTCCCCGGCCCGGATTTCGAGCAGGTCTTCGGGGCTGAGGATCACCCGCGCGGGCCCGCGCGCGATACCCGGCCCCGCCGGCTGGCCCCGGAGCTGCCGGGCGCGAATGTCCGCGGCCGGCCCTTTGTCTTCCGGATGCGGGGTGCCGCCCTCCGGGCGGTAGGCGGGGTCGCGTAGCGTACGGGCGATCTCATCGGCGGACCGCGCCTGCCGCGCAGCCCCAGGCCTTGCGGTCAGCCGCCGCCTTCCATCGTCAGCGGCGGCAAGAAGCCCCCCTTCGATCTTTCCGAGGTAGATGTTGTCATTGTCCCTCAGGCGATAGCTTGCCCGGCCCAGGTCGAGGATTTCGGCGGCTCGCAGCTTCAACGGCCCCTCGAAGCGGGACAGGAAGGCCTCTCGGCGATCTTCGATCTCCCCGGCGCGGAATCGTTCCCGGGCGGGGGCCACGGCCGCCATGCGAAGCACCAGCGAAATCAGGGCCTCATGCCCTTGGAAGCAACGTTCCGTCCCGCAACCCAGATCGCCGAACTTGCGGCTGAAGTGCTCAAGGTCCGCGTCGAAGCCGGCCTCGTTGCCCCTGTGGATCCCCTCCCGGAGCGAATCGGCAAGGCTGGCATTGCCCCTGATCCGGTCGGCCAACCGTGCAAGAATCCGGTTGCGTTCCAGGCTGATCATCTCGGTGCCGCCGAGAAGATCCATGAATTCGTAAGGGTCGGCGGGCCGCAGCGCGTCGTTGTAGGTCTGTCCAAAGAGACGGATCCCGTGTGCAAGCGGGATGAAATAGGCGTAATAGATATCGTTCCACTTGCTGAAAATATGTTGTCGTCTTTCAATCTCGTCGGCAAGCTCCTCATCGGTCAGAGAGGCCGCATCAAATTCGGCCAGGGACTCGCCCTCGATGATCATGGCAGGGATCCATCTGCCTTCGACCTCCTCGCGCAGGGCCTTCAAGTTTTCGAAGCTTCGCCTGAGCGTGAGGTTCCAGGCCCGCGAATCGCCCCCGCTGGAAGGCTCCCCCGCGGTGACGGGCCGTGCCTGGAGAATGTAGAGGGCGCCATCCCGGATCGTCCATTCCATGTCCTGGGGGGACCCGAAGAAACGCTCCACATTCAGGGCCGCCTTGAAAACGCTCACCACCTCCTCCGGGGCCAGAGGCGGCGCCTGCGCCCGAGCGGCAGGCAGGGGACGCGTTTCCACGCCCGATGCCGAGGCGAAGACGGCCTTATCCCTCGATGCGGCTTGATGGGAGAGGACTTGGCTCGTTTTGCGGTCGAGGGTCCAGCGGTCCGGCTCCACGGTACCGTCGACGAGCCCCTGATTGAGCCCGTGCACGGCCTCGATCACGGACCGGGCGGGATTGTCGGGGCTCACGCTGAAGGTCACACCGGAGCACTCGCCCGCCACAATCTCCTGGACGATGACCGCCATGGTGCTCTTGGCGATGTCGAGCCCCAGCTCCTTTCTGTAGAGAAGTGCCGAATCGGACCACAGCGAAGCCCAGACGAGACGAACGTGGTCGAGGATCGTTTCCGTTCCCCGGACGTTCACAAAGGACTCGTGAAGCCCGGCGAAAGAGGCCTTCGCCGAGTCCTCGCCAGGAGCCGAAGAGCGCACGACGACGGATAAACCGCGGAAGCGCGACTCAATTTCGCGGGCAAGTTCCTCCCGGATCTCATCGGGCAGGGGTGTACGGAGGAAGAGGTTTCGGATGCGCAGCGCGGCGTCCCACAACTCCTCCCAGCGCATCTGATCCACGATCTTTCGGTTGATCTCGAGGGCGATGGCTTCGGCGATCCCCGTTGAGGCAATATACCGGCGGTAAGCGTCGATGGTGATGAGAACCGCATCGGGGACCGGCAACCCGGCCTGTGCCATGAGAGCGAGCGCATAGCCTTTTCCGCCCACGAGGTCGCGGTTCTGAGGGTTAACCTGATGGAGGGTGAGTATGAGGCTCATGGGGCGGCAAGGATCTCGACGACGTTCTGGAATCTCGTGACGACGATATATCGCGTCACGTCCACGCGGAAAAGGGCGCAGGACGGTGCACGGACGAAGTCTTCGAGATAGGGGAATTTCCCGATATACCGGGCGATCCCTCTTTCCCGTTCCGCCCCGGCCAGCTCGATGGTAGTGCCCAGCGCCGTGGCCGCCAGAGCCGCGTGGAAATCCACCTCTTCGTTTTGCCGGTTATCGACGAGCAGGGCTACCCGGGCATCCGCTTGAAGGTTTTCGTACTTGTGGGTCGCCCGGGTTGTGGCGAAAAGAAGCCTGCCGGAGTCGAGGACCGCAAAGGAGACGAGATTGCTGTAAGGGGCGCCGCCGGGGCCCGCAGTGGAGAGGAC
This sequence comes from uncultured Syntrophaceae bacterium, assembly GCA_964619035.1. Taxonomy (GTDB): domain Bacteria; phylum Desulfobacterota; class Syntrophia; order Syntrophales; family UBA2192; genus UBA2192. The sequence goes on from CAZUBX010000053.1 coordinate 12,890, forward strand.
GGCCAGGCGCTGGGACCTCAGCATTTCGTCGAGCAGTAAACGAAGGGTCTTCAGCTCTTCCATCTAGCTCTTCTCCAGGGCGGTCAGAAGAAGTTCGTAGAGCCGCAGAAGTTCTTCTCCGGGCTCCGGGGTCTTTTCCCCCGCCCAGATATTGCGGAGCGCCTTTCCGTCCACACCGAGTTTCTCGGCGGCAAGCCTGGCCTGGTGCCACGTGGGAAGCCAGACCAGTCTTTCCCTTACGCACTCGGCCGTGCCGAGAAGCTTCAGGAAATGGCCGAGGTTGAGGATGAAATAAACCCGATCCGGAAAGGGTGACTCCACGGGGATCGATCCCTCACGGTCCCAGACGAAGCACCCCACGCGGGGCTTCCAGGCAAGCCCGGCCTGCTTGAGGCGAAAGGCCATCTCCCGGTGGTGCCCGTCGAAGGGCAGGGGCGCAAGATCGGTTGAGGGATCGAAAGGCGTCGGCTTCACGCCTGATATTGTAGTACAGGACGGGCACTGTTTGCCATCCCGATCTGATCCGCCGTCGAAGAAAAGCTCTCGATGGGGCCTCAAGCCGGGCAAGGGTCGAGCCGATATTGAATGCAGGACCGGACTATTGCCGGTCTTTTTCATGTAACCAAAACGAGATATGGCACGAATATTGTTAAGAAATTAATTTTTTCCTTGATTTTTCTTTTCGGGCCGGGGTAAAAGAACAGCACTTTTGCGTCATTGGCGCATGCTTTCTAAGGAAAAAGTAAAGGAGGAGGGAATGCATTCCTTTAGAAAACATAGCGATCTTCTTTGCCAACCATTCAGCCGCAGATCCTTTCTCAAGATTGGCGTCTTCGGCGCCGCTCTCCTGGCGCTGCCCCACAAGGTCATTGCATCTCTTGAAGAAGCCCCCGCACCGGAGTTGATCACCCCGGGCTGGCGGGAAGGTGCCGGCCTTATTCTCGAGCCTTGCGAGGAGAGAAGACTTCATCTGTACAGCACCAACACCGGCGAGTCGTTCAACCGGGTCTACTGGGCCGATGGGGAATACGTTCCCGAGGCGCTCGCGGAGGTCAATCACCTCCTGCGCGATTACCGGGCCAACCAGATCAAGGACATCGACCCCAACCTGCTCGACCTGCTCTACAATCTCAACCAGAAGCTCGAAAGCGACAACCCCTTCCACGTCATCTCGGGGTACCGAACGCCCAAGACCAATGCGGCCCTGCGCAAACGCAACCGCAAGGTCGCCCGCAACAGTCTGCACATGGCCGGGATGGCCGTCGACCTGAGGATGCCCGATTTGCATATCAAGTACCTAAACAATGCGGCGCAGGAGATGCGCTGCGGCGGTGTCGGGTATTACGCGAAGCGCGGATTCGTCCACCTCGACGTGGGGGATGTCCGCACCTGGCAGGACGGAAGGAAGAGGAAAAAGAAGGTCAAGAAGGCCTGAGAATACCGGCCGAAAGGCCATACCCTGATCTTCCTCTCCCTATGAAAACCCAGTTCCTTGATTTCCCTCTCCCCTACGAGGGAGAGGGCCAGGGTGAGGGGGAATGATACCTTTCCATCCCGGGAGAGGATTGAGGTGAGGGTGAATGAAGATTGTCAGCCTGCTAGGGCTTCACCGCTTTGGCAGGCTTTATTTTTGGCTGAAGGGCCTTCTCGAGCCGCTCGTCCCGGCGGTAGATGTCTTCCAGGAAGTGGGTCGTCCCGTCGCCGTTGCCCCATGCGGTGAAGTAAAGGATATGAACGGGTATGAGCTTCGGCAGGTAGGCCACCGTCGTTTCTTTCGTCTTCAGAACCGCCTTGATTTTCTCAATCGGCCACTCCTTGCTCCCCCTCATGACAAACTCGGCCATGTCCATGGGCTTTTCGATCCGGATACAGCCGTGGCTGAACTCCCGCCGCTCCTTTCGGAAGAGCTGCGGGTCGGAGGTGTCGTGAAGGTAGACGCTGTGCTTGTTGGGGAACATGAACTTGATCCGGCCCAGAGGGTTCCGGGGACCGGGTTCCTGGCGAAGCCGGTAGGGGAAATTGTTTTCCGAGAGGGCTGACCAGTCGATTGTGGCGGGATTTACCGCCTCGCCGTTCTTTCCCGCCGTGAAGACCTTCATGTTCTCCTTGGCGAAGAACTCCGGGTTCTTCTGGATCTTCTCGAGCGTCTCTTCCGTGGCAATGCTGTGAGGGACGTTCCAGTAGGGGTTCATCTCGATGTAGGTCATCTTCCCGCTGAAGACGGGCGTTTTCTGGAAGGCCGTCCCAACGATGATCTTCATGGTCAGGACGGGGGACTCATTCTCGACGACCTCAAGGCCGTAGCCCGCGATGTTCACCATGATGTAGGGGTTTCCCATGTTCTGGGGAAGCCATCGCCATCGCTCGAGGTTGAGCTCGATCTGACGGATGCGCTTTTCCACGGGTACGTTAAGGGCCCGAAGCGTCCGGGTGCCCACGATTCCGTCATCGAACAGACCGTGGCGCAGCTGGAAACGCTTCACCGCCTCCTCGACGGCCTCGTCGAAGATGTCACTCACAGCGTCCACAGTTGCCGGCATCTCGCCTGTGACCTTCAACCGGCTGCGCAGCACGGGGACCCGATCGCTCTTCATGCCCTTCTCGAGCCTGCCATCTCCCGGGATGACGGGCCAGCCGCCCCGTTCGGCAAATCCCCGGTACACGATCAGCGCCGTCTTGAGCCTGCCATAGCCTTGCTGGGCCGGCAGGAGGCCCTTCAGGCTCTCTTCGATATTCCCTCCATCCAGTGCCGTCGAGAGATGGCGCGCCAGATTAAATCGGGAGGGATAGATCGTCCACTCGTCGGCATGGAGCGTCTCGGGGTTGACGCGTCCGTTGAGCAGGTGCGCCGCATAGACGAGGTAGGCATCGGAAAGGAGAAATTCGAGCTCGATGATCTTTCCTGTTTCCGGCCGTTCATTTCGGGCCAGAACCTGCCGGATATCTGAGAGGGAGGACTCGATGCGCTCCAGGTGATAATCCTTGGGCTGCAGGCCCTCGGCATCGGCCGCCTTGATCGCGCGGGCCAAGGCTTCCGCCACGGGCAGCGGGTAGCCGTCCCGCGTCCAGGCCGGTTCGTATTTTCGCATCTGGTAGAAACGGATCACCGAGGAAGGGTTGCAGTAGGGCGCTTGGGGGCAGGCAGTTTTCTGAACGGCGCCCGACTTGACGGCCCTCTCGAGGCTTTTGCGGAAATCGTCGGGCGGGGCCTGGGCCAGGGCGCTGCTTGCGAAGCTTGCAAACAGTGCAACGAGCAGCAGGAGCCGGATCAGTTCTCGAGGATGTGCGGGAATCATCGTTTCTTCAGGTCGAGGGGGATTACCATAAAAAAAACCGCCAGTCGCCACTGGCGATCGCAGCGGTTCAAGGCATACGACGCTCGCGCAAACCTTATACCGTTAACAAAGGAAAAAGTCGACAGGTATTTTCTGATTTCACCGTTCCTTCTCGAGAGCGGCCACTTTTTTCAGATAGGCGTCTATGTCGAACTTGCGCCTGAGGCCCGCGTCGTTCATGTAGCGGATCTTGCCGAAGACCTTCCGCTCGAACCAGGCCCGGTCGTGTTTGCCGAAGCACCACGCCACGCCGGCAAACCCGTTGGGGTCCCGGCCATCGAGTTCATACTTGTTGTTGAGCCGCAGGGCCGTCCGGAAGGCCTCCGCCGGGGTCCGGCTCCACTCGAGGAGCTTTTTTCCCCAGTACATGCGCATGTAATTATGCATCTTGCCCGTGATCATCATCTCCCGCTGGGCGGCGTTCCAGTAAGGGTCGTGGGTCCCGGCGCGCTCCCACTGGTCTGCATCGTAGAGGTACTCCCGGCGGTCCTTTGCGTGCTCGGCGAGGGTCTTTCTCGCCCAGTTCGGCAGGCACTCGTAGTCGTCGTAGCGGTCGTTGTAAAAGACGAAGTTCATGCTGAGCTCGCGACGCACGATGAGCTCCTCCAGAAAGGACTCGCGCGCCCCTACGGGGATCGTTTTTTCGGCGGCGATGCGAAGGGCGACGGCGAGCGGCGAGACCTGTCCGAAGTGCAGGTAGGGGCTCAAATGGGAGGAGTAGTCGAGCCCCGGGTCACTCCGAAGCTCGTCGTAGCGGCGGATCTTCTTTGCGATGAACTCCTCCAGCAGGGCGTTGGCCCGGGCCGTGCCGCCCCGGATGGCCCTCGCGGGCGAAACCGTGCGGTCTATTTTCATTTTCTTGAGCAGGGACGGGAAATCCTCCTCGGGGTCGACATCGAGGCGCAGGGAGAGGGAATCCTTCCTGACGGGTCTTTCTTTCAGGGGGACAAGGTATCCCTTGAGGATGCGCTGGAGCTTGGGCCTCAGCGTTCCCGCCGTGTATTCCTCCTTCGGCGAGGCCGTCTCCACGGGGACGACGGCCTCTGACTCCACCTGCACGACGGCGCAGGGGGCGTTTTTTGCGACGTGGTTTCGCCACTGCCTCTGGATGCGCAGATAGCCCCGATCGGCAACGACAAGGGCCGCCTCCTCGGCCATCGCCGTTGCAGCCAGCTCGGGCGAGCGGTGCAAAAGAACGAAACGGATGCCCCGGCGGTTCAGCCCCTTGCGGACCTCCTCGATTCCTTCCATCATAAAGGCGTAGTGCCGCAGGTTGGCCTCGGGGAACCGGTCGGTGAGGCCGAACACGACGACGACGGGGAGGTTGCGCTCGTTTGCCTCGCCGACGGCATATTCGAGGGCATGGTTGCAATCGACCCTCTGGGAGGCCTGCATCCAGTACAGGACGTAGCGGCCGTCCTGGATGCTCCGGCTGTTGAGCGGCTGGATGCGCGAGGGATGGATCATCGGCGAACCCCCTTTCCTCTATAGTCGATCCCTTCGCGAAAGGCATCAGCGAGACGCCGGATGCTTTTCGCCTCTGCAGAGGCCAGGCGCTCGGCGTTGCGGAGCTGAAGGCCCATTCGGGGGTTGTGCGCCAGGCGAGCTCTGTTGCGGATGAGAAAATCCCAGTACAGGACGCTGAAGGGGCAGGCCTTGTCCCCCGCGGTTTTCGCCGGGTCGTATCGGCAGCCTGCGCAGTAATTGCTCATGCGGTCAATGTACTTCCCTGAGGCAACGTAGGGTTTGGAGGCCACGATACCTCCGTCGGCAAACTGCGACATGCCCAGAGTGTTTGGAAGTTCGACCCATTCGACGGCATCGACGTATACGGCGAGATACCATCGGTGGACCTCCCTCGGGGCGACCCCCAAAAGCAGGGCGAAGAGCCCCGTCACCATGAGCCGTTGGATGTGATGGGCATAGCCGTACTCCAGGGTCTGACCGATCGCCGCGCGCAGGCAGCTCATTTCCGTTTCTGCCGACCAGTAGAACCAGGGCAGAGGAAGCGTGGCCTCCAGCGCGTTCATCTCCAGGTAGCCGGGCATCTCCCTCCAGTAAATCCCCCTGACGTATTCCCGCCATCCGATCACCTGGCGGATGAACCCCTCTGAGCAGGCAAGCGCAACAGCCTTTCTGTCTCGCCATGCCTCCTCGACGGCTCGGACCACATCCCTCGGGTCAAGGAGTTTCAGGTTCATCGACGAAGAGAGCCGCGAGTGGTAGAGCCAGGGCTGGCCTGTCCACAGGGCGTCCTGAAAAGGGCCGAAAAGAAAAAGCCGATTTGACACGAAATCATGCAGGGCCTTTGCGGCCTGATCCGGGGTGACGGGCCAGTCGAAGTGCCGCAGGCTCCCCGGGTGGTCGGCGAAGAGCCTCTCCACCAGGTCGATGACCTCCTGCGTGATTGTATCGGGCAGGAAAGAAACCGGCGCGGGAATCTTTCCCGGCCCGTCCTTCGGAAAGGCCCCCCGGTTATCCGCGTCGTAGTTCCATCTGCCGCCCTCCGGTGCCTCGCCCTTCATGAGCAGGCCCGTCTTTCTGCGCATTTCCCGGTAGAAATACTCCATCCGGAGCTGCTTCTTCCCACGGGCGAAGCGATCGAAATCCGCGTGCGAGGCGAGAAAATGACGGTCTTCCCGGATTTCAAGAACGCTACCGGCCGTTTCCGCCTCCTTTTTGAGATTCTCCCGGACGCGCCACTCGCCGGGTTCCACGACAATGAGTTTCTCTGGCTTGAGATCTCCTGCGGCTTCCCCGAGCTCGAGCGCGAGGCTCCCCCGGTTTTGCAGATCATCGAGCTTCCGGTAGTGGACGGATATCCCTTCGCCTTCCAGGGCCGATCGGAAGTGGCGCATGGCCGAAAGGAACAGAGCGATGCGGACCTTGTGGGAGGGGACGTAGCCGGCCTCGCCGGCCACTTCGGCCATCCATACGGCATCCTCCCGGGGGTTGAAGCCGTCGAAGGCGGACGAGTGCCGGTCGAGCTGGTCACCCAGGACGATGACCAGGTTTCGGATCTGCATCGGAGCCGGTCCGCTACCGAAGGTACGTCGTCTTTTCACGGAAGTCCTTTCGTTTCGCCGTGCCTGAAGAAACGGGCTTCCCGATGCACAGAAGGGCCACGGGATCCTTTCCCGTATCCAGACTGAGAATCTGCCGGACCGGCCCCGCCTCGAAGAGGCTGAACCAGAGGCTCCCGAGCCCCAGGGCGTGCGCCGCGAGCATCATGTTCTGGACGGCGGCCGAACAGCCCTCCAGGTATCCCCTGCCGATTCCCTCGTCGAGAAACATGTCTGCACCGCTCTTTTTCGGGTCGCCCACCACGGCGATGATGACGGGGGTCTCCTTCACGAAATCGATGGGGAATTTCTCCAGCCATTTCCAGCCGCTTCGCTCGAAGAGCTTCTTCTTGCAGATCTCGCTTTCGGAGAAGATCCTCTCCTTGATGCTCCCGCTTGTGATGACGACAAACTCCCAGGGCTGCTGGTTGGCGGGGGAGGGGGCCCAGTTGCCGGCCTCGAGGATCTTCTCGATGTCCGTATCGCTGACCGCTTCGGGATGGAACTTCCGACAGCTTCTCCTGCCGCTGATCGCTGTGAAAACATCCATACTCTTCTCCTTTTTAAGAAGCGATGAATCCGTGCTTTTTCAGAAAGCCCATGACGGCCTCCCGGAATCGGTCGGGGTTGTCCAGGTGGGCGGGGTGGGTTGCCCTGGGGATTTCCACCAACTCGCCGACCGGCATGGCTTTCGCCATCTGCACCGCCGCCTGGTGGCCGAGAACTCGGCTTTCGGCTCCCCGGATGACAAGGGCGGGGCAGCGGATGTCGGAAAGATTCCCCGCAAGGTCGTAGTGGTCAAACCGGGCAAGGATCTCCCGGTCATAGGTCCTGTACCACCGGCCATCCCGCCGGATGAGGGATTGTTCGGCCAGGTGCCGAAGGTGCTCCGGACGGGCGTAGGGGGCGTTTTTCGTGAGCTCCGCGACGAAATCCTCCGGGGCGGCGTACGAATCAGGGAGGTTTTTGTAGAGCCCGAGGAGGTATTTGCGGTTCCAGTCCGGCGGGCAGGGCTCGATATCGACGTGGATAAGGGCCGATACCCTGCCGGGGTTGAGCGCGGCATAGAGGCTGGCGTGCAGGGCTCCCATGGAGTGCCCCAGCAGGATCATGCCTTCCAGGCCGAGAGAATCGATCAAGGCGGCCAGATCAAGCATATAATCCCCGCACCGGTAGGCAGGCGGCACGGCCCATCCGCTTTTTCCGTGCCCGCGCTGATCCGGGGCGATGACCCTAAAGCCGGATGCCAGATGAGGAGCGATCAGATCCCACGTGCGGGCGTTGTCGCCGGTGCCGTGAAGGAGGACCACGGGCCGTCCGTCCACCGGGCCCCGCTCGTGGAATCGGAGCCGGAGGCCGTTGAGCATGAGGGTTTGCTCCCTCGGGGCCTCATCGACGGGCATCATTCACATCCCTTCAAGCAGAAGTTTCACAATCGGGATATCGGCCGCGGAAAAATCGTGGGAGGCAAGATCAGCCGGCAGTACCCAGCGGATTTCCTCGTGATCATGGAGTTGAAAATCTCCGGATAGATGGATGGCCCGGTAGGCCAGCAACTCGATCTCCCCGTGGGGGTAACGATGACAGCTGCGGCCGACAAAGCCGCCCACGACGACGTCAATGCCTAACTCTTCCTGCAGCTCCCTCCTGAGGCAGACCTCGGGGGTCTCGCCCCTTTCGATTTTCCCGCCGGGGAATTCCCATTTGCCCGCCAGGCGGTCCACGTGTTTGCGGCGGGCGATGAGAATCCTGCCGTCCTTTTCGAGGACGGCGGCAGTGACGATGATTCTTCCGATATCAGAGTCCGAGGATGTCATCCGTTTCAAACCCTAACAACTCGCCTCGACAGCGTCAAGGCGAAAACCCTTGAATCGGGGGGCGATCTATGGAATAAAGGGCCGTCCTTTTGGAGAAACCCCTACAAAATATGTAGGAGCGGCACGTGAGAAAGTGGATCTGGGGGCTTCTTTACCTCCTCAGCATTCTTCTGGGCAATGCCTTCGTCATCTGGTTCGGCATCGTGACCGTGGCCGGACTCACTTTTCCGGCGGGGGTCGTCTGGATAGGGCTTACCTTTTCCTTTCGGGATTTTGTGCAGCGTTACTGGGGAGACTGGGCGACCTGGGGCTGGATGATTGCGGCTTCGGTGATCACGCTCTTCTTCAACCTCGAAATCGCACTGGCCTCGATGGCGGCCTTTTTCGTATCGGAGAGCCTCGATTGGCTCTTATTCAGGGTGCTCAAACGCCCCTTTGCCTCCAGGGTCATCTGGTCCAACCTCGTCTCCTGCCCCGTGGACTCTCTCGTCTTTGTCCTGCTTGCCTTCGGGCCTGTTTGGCCTGCCATCATCGGGCAGGCGATTATCAAGTATCTGTCGGGGCTTATCGTTCTTCCTTTCCTGATTGTCCGGAAAAAACAGTCCACCTCCCCCGCCCCCTAAGCGGACTTTTTGCGAAAATCCCAATAAATGTTCTCACGAATGCACCAGTTGTCACACTTGTTGCATACTGTATAAAGCGAATCCGATAACTTGAAACCCCATTTATCTCTCTCTGGGTGCCAGTTTCCCCTCCTTCACCTGGCACCC
>CAZUBX010000054.1:0-21537 GCA_964619035.1 uncultured Syntrophaceae bacterium
GGGGTCACCGAAGTAGCCGAAGGCGATCCCCCCAACAGCGTCTTCCCGGGCGAGTTCAACTACGGCGGCGGCCACGTCATCGAGGACCTCGTCGCCGGCAACGTGATCCGCCTTCGCCTGGAAGGTTACGGCACGGACTGCTACCCCTCGCGCAAGCAGGAGAAGAACATCTTGCTGCACGACCTGCGGGATGCCATGCTCTTCAACCCGCGCAACTGCTACCAGAACTACAACTGCGCCGTGAACATGTCCGACAAGACGATCTACACCTATATGGGGGTCCTGCGCCCGCGGATGGCCAATGCCAATTACGCCACGTCGGGCCAGCTCAGCCCGCTCTTCAACGACCCCTACTACCGGACGATCGGCATCGGGACCCGCATTTTTCTCGGCGGGACCCAGGGCTACGTGGCCTGGCACGGCACACAGCACCACCCGAATACGCCCCGGGGGCCCGGCGGGGTCCCGACGGGCGGGGCAGGGACGCTTGCCGTCATCGGCGATTTGAAGGAGATGTCCCCGGAGTGGCTGGTGGGGGCAAGCTTTTTGGGATACGGGGTCTCCCTGTATGTCGGCATTGGGATTCCCATCCCGATCCTCGACGAGCAGATGGCCCGCTTCACCGCCGTGAAGGACGAAGACATCCAGACCCAGATTTATGACTACAGCATGGACTATCCCGGCGGCGGCGAGATGAAGAGCCTCGGAGAGGTGACGTACAAGGAGCTTCGGAGCGGCCGGATCGTCCTCAACGGCAAGGAAGTGGCCACGGCCTCCATGTCGAGCTACTACCGGGCGAGGCAGATCGCCGAGACGCTCAAGAGCTGGATTGAAAAAGGGGAGTTCCTGCTGGGCGAGCCCCAGATGCTCCTTCCCTCGGTGAGCCCTGAGCCGCCGGAGGGTCGCCGAAAACGATAGGATCGGTTGCGGGGGGATAGCGGATGAAGGTGGGGAAAGTTCTTCTGCTCTTCCTGATCCTGATGGGGTCGGTCATTCTCTTCGGCAACAGGGGAATCCTGGACAACTACCGCCTGGACCAGAAACTCCTCGACATCCGGAAGAGCAACGGGGAGCTCGACGTGAAAAACGACGCCCTCAAGAGGGAGATCCTCCTGCTCCGCAACGACATGCGATACATCGAAAAGGTGGCCCGTGACGAGTTGGGGATGGTCAGACGAAACGACAGGGTCTACCGCCATGTAGACTGAAGCCTTTCCAATGAAGAACGTGAGAAGGTAAGAGGGTAAGAAGGTTGGATCAGCCGGCAGTCAATCGCTGGCCCCCTGCCTGTCCGACCTTCTCACCTTCTTAACCTCTTAACTTCCTCCCCTCCTCCGGGGGTGTCAAAAACCTTTACACTCCCCAGAAAACGCTCTCATGCAGCGCGTTCTCGCGATTCCCTGCCAATTCAAAAACCGCCTGCCTACTCTTTTATTTAAGTCAAGCCCGATCCGTGCCGATTATAGAAATTAGGGTTTTTCCCCTGCCGGTTCGCCGCGCGGGAGACCCCACCCGGGGGATGCCCGGGTGAAAAGGCCCCAAAATCGGGGCCTTCCGGGGTTACAGCCGGGACAACCCGGCCGCACCCGGTCCCAGAACCTGCCCGTGGCATAGTGCTTGCTTAACGTATTGCCCGTAGTGGTGCGAAGTGAACCAGTCCTAACCAACTCCGTCCGTACCGGTTTTCAGGCCGGGCGAGACCGCAAAACACAGAGGACCCCATGCTCAAACTGAACGGCCTGTTTGCAAGCAAGAAACAGATTGCGGGACTCGACATCGGATCCAGTTCCATCAAGATTGCCGAGATCGCCGAGGGGCCCGACGGGTACGTACTCCAGAACTACGCCAGCGTTCCCCTCGCAAAGGGCATTATCACCGACGGCCTCATCGTCAATCCCAACGCCCTGGTCGAGCGCATCAAGGAACTCCTCAAGATCTCCCGCTGCAAGGCCCGGGCGGTCGTCACCTCCCTGTCCGGATACTCCGTCATCGCCAAGAAGATCAGCTTCCCCTCCATGGATGAGGAATCGCTGAGGGAGCTGATCAGCGACGAGATCGAGAAATACCTTCCCTTCGGTGACATGAAGGACGTCAACTTCGACTTCCAGATCCTGGGCCCCAGCGAGATGAGCACCGGCCAGATGGAGGTCTTCCTCGTTGCCGCCAAGAAGGATGTCGTCCAGAGCTACATCGAGACCTTCCGGAAGGCGGGGCTCGAAGTGGCCATCATGGATGTGGACTCTTTCGCCCTGGAGACGATGTACGAGGAAAACTACGACTACGGGCACGAGGATGTCTGCATCCTCGTGAGCATCGGGGCCAGCATGACCAACATCAATGTCGTGAAAGGGGGCGCCTCCATCTTCATCCGCGACTTCCCCCTGGGGGGGTACTCAATCACGGAAAACCTCCAGGACAAGACAGGGGTTTCCTTCGAGGAGGCCGAGCGCGCGAAGCTGGAGAAGGCGCTTTCCGGCGACGAGCAGAGCAAGGAGGAGCTCCTCAATTATGCCGACCCCCTGCTGCTGGAGATCGAGCGCTCCGTCGACTACTTCCGCTCGACCTATCCCGGAAAGTTCATCAAGCAGATCCTGCTGTGCGGCGGGACGGCCAGGATGCCCGGCATCGGTGAGGCCCTTCTCCAGCGTCTCAACGTGGAAGTCGAGATCGCCAACCCCTTCCGGAAGGTGGCCTTCGACAAGAAATCGTTTTCTGCCGAAGACCTGAAAGAAATCGGGCCGCAGGCCTCTGTCGGTGTCGGGCTCGCCATGAGGAGGATCGGGGACAAATGATCAAGGTCAACCTGCTTCCCTATCGGGAAAAGAAAAAGGAAGTCCAGTCGAAGAACCAGGTCGTCATCCTCGGTTCCCTGGGAGTCGCCTTCGCGGTCCTGCTGCTCGGGTTCCACATCTTCACCGTGATGAAGCTCAACGACCTCGAGAATGACGTCCAGGGTGCGCAGCAGAGGCTCGAGCAGCTCAAGTCGAGCATCGGCGACATCAACCAGTACAAGAAAGCGAAAGAGATTCTGGAAAAACGGCTCAACGTTATCAGCTACCTCGAGAAGAACCGGTTCGCCAAGGTCTCCTTTCTGGATGAGCTGACCTCCATGGTCCCGGCCAGCCAGGTCTGGATCAAATCGATGAAAGAATCCGAAACGGACGTGAAGATCGACGGTTTCGCGAAGGACAACATCGCCATCGCGAAATTCATGAGGAACCTGGAAAAATCCAAGCACCTCACCTCCGTCGACCTGGTCTCTTCGAAACAAACGGAAATCGCGGGCAACAAGCTGAAGCAGTTCACCCTGTCCTGCGGTCTCAAGAAGGGGATCTGAGCATGGCACTGAGCGTTGACGATATCAAAAGAATGCCCGTGCGGCAGAAGGTCCTGGCGCTGGTCGTGCTCTTCATCCTGCTGGGATTCTCCTACTACTCGATCTACTACCAGGATGCCATGCAACGGGAGGAGAAACTCCAGCAGGACCTCTCGGCCGTCCAGATGGAGCTCGCCCAGAAGCAGAAGCTGATGGAGGAGAAGCTCCGGTTCGAGAAGGAGATCGCCCAGCTGCAGGAGCAGCTGAAGGTGGCCATGGCGAAGCTGCCCGAGCAGAAGGAGATCCCGGGGCTGCTGATCTCCATGTCGGAGGCCGAGGGCCTTGGCGGGGTCGAGTTCCAGCTCTTTGAGCCCCTGGCTCCCGTGGAGAAGGAGTTCTACGCCGAGCTGCCCGTGAAGATCTCGCTCACCGGGGTCTACCACGACACGGCCATCTTCTTCGAGAAAGTGGCGAAGCTGCCCCGCATCGTCAACGTGTCGGATATCTCCATGGAAAGGCGGGAAGGCACCAAGGACACAAACGGCCTCAAGGGCCCCGTCCTGGCAACGAGTTTCCTGATCAAGACCTACATGTTTGTCGAAAAGCCCGTTGAAGGGAGCAAGAAGGCTGATGGAACGGACAAGAAAGCGGCTCAAAAGAAATAAGCTACTGGCGAAAAGCCTGGCCCTCGTCTTCCTGCTAGCGGGTTTCGTGACGGCGGCCCCGGCGGCCACCCCGCCTGCGGCAAAGCCCGCGGAGGTGAAACCGGCGGTCCAGCAGGAAGCCAAGCCGGAGGCGCCTCCCCTTGAAATGCCGGACTATCGGTACGACCCGAAGGGGAAAATCGACCCCTTCAAGCCCTTCGTGAGGCTCGAGCTGCCCACCCCCTCGAAAAAGGGGCCGGAGATAAAGAAACTCACGGGCCATCTCACGCCGCTGCAGCGGGTTGCCCTGGACAAGGTCCGGGTGACGGGCATCGCCGGGTCATCGTCGAAGCGCGTGGCCATGGTCGAAGACGGCGGCGGCGGGGGAAAAGGGTATCTCGTTTATGTGGGGACTCTCATCGGGGAGAACGGCGGCAAGGTGATCCAGATCCTCCCCGACCGGGTCATCGTGGAAGAGAAACTCGGAGAGAGCAAGGGCAAGGAAAAAATGCATCGCGTGGCGCTGAAGCTCCATAAAGAAGAAGGCGAGGGAAGACCATGAAGAAGCTGAGCATGTGGGCACTGACGATTTCATTCTGTGGGTTGCTGGTTGCCGGCTGCGCAACGATGAACGCCGGGCCCGCGTCATCCGACCCGGCGACGGCACCGGCCGATGCGGCCGCGGCCGCAAAAAGTCCTGCGGAGGCCAACGTCGGCTACGTCGAGAAGATCGCCTTCGACAAGACGGCGGACAAGGAGAAAGTGATCATCTCCGCCTCCAAGCTCATCGGATACACGGCTTCCCGGGATTCGGCCCGGACGCTCGTGATCACCTTCGACAAGATGTATGTGCCCGATGATCTGAAGACGAAGATCCCCGATGGCAGCTTCAAGGTCATCGAGGGTGTCTACTCGAGCCAGACAAAATCGGGTGAGCGGCCCGTGACAGCCGTCAAGATCGTCCTGAAGGACGCCGTGCCCCACCTGGTGCGCGAGGAGGGCAACCAGCTCATCGTCGATGTGGACATTGCCAACATGCCCCAGAGCGCCAGCATGACGAAGGAAGTGGAGAAGATCCGGGCGACTCAGCCAGAGCCGAAAGCCAGGGAGATCAAGGTCGAGAAGAAGGAAGGCAAGGAGTACAAGGGCCAGAAGATCACGGCCGATTTCCAGGATGCCAACATCCGGAGCGTCTTCCGCCTCATCGCCGAAGTGAGCGGCCTCAATATCGTGGCCGGCGAGGACGTGAAGGGGCTCGTCACGATGAAGCTCACGGAGGTTCCCTGGGACCAGGCGCTCGAGACCATTCTCGACATTCAGCAGCTGGGGACGAAGGCACAGGGCAACGTGATCGTCGTCATGCCCGCGGACAAGATCAAGAAGGCCGAGGAACAGCGTCTCAAGGAGGACGTCTCCCGCGGCAAGCTGAAGCAGATCTCCATCGAGGCCCAGATCGTCGAGGCCGTCGATACCTTTCTCAGGAGGCTGGGTGTCCAGTGGGGCGGCGGGCTCCTGACCAACGCCGGCAACACAACGATCGGCGCCATGGCCGGCTCGGCAGGGTACGCCTCGGGCCTGACGCAAGGCTCGACGGGCGCCACGACGGTCCCGCAGACCTACCCGAACGGCGTCGGCTTTACCGGCAGCAACCAGGCGGTGAACTTCCCCTTTTCCTGGGCGGGAACGCCGGGTCTGGGCGTCCTGATCGGCGGGGCCAACTTTGTTCTCAGCGCCCAGATCAATGCGCTGGAGAGCTCGGCCGAGGGCAAGATCATCTCCTCCCCGAAGGTCACGACGCTCGACAACGTCAAGGCGGTGATCAAGCAGGGCGAGGAAGTCCCCTATGTGACCGAATCCACCTCGGGCGGCGTCGTCACCCGGACCGTCATGTTCAAGGAAGCGGTGCTCAAGCTCGACGTGAAGCCGACCATCACCCCCGAGGGAAAGATCTCCATGGAGATCAAGGCCACCAACGACTATCCCGACTATACACGGTCGATCCAGGGCAACCCGCCCATCATCAAGAACGAGGTCGACTCCACCGTCGTGGTCCATGACGGCGACACGATCGTCATCGGAGGCATTTACAAGTCCAATGACCTCAAGGGGACCAGCGGCGTGCCCGGTGTCTACAAGGTCCCCGTGCTCGGCTGGCTCTTCAAGGCGGAGGAAGAACAGAGGACCAAGCGTGAAATCCTCATCTTCATCACGCCGAGAATTGTGCCGGACGGCAGGGGCAACTGATCCCGGGAGAAAGGCAAAAGGCTAACGGGTAAAGGCGAAAGGCAAGATCAGAGACCCCGCCGCGGCGACGCGGCGGGGTTTTTTCAATCTTGACACACAAAGAGGGCTGTGTTAGTCCCCCGAATTACAAACCGTGAAGAGCGGAAGATCAGAGGTGAGGAAGTTCGGGCAGGAAAGGGACGGGACAGCAGGCCGATGGAAAAGGATGATAAAAAAGGCGGCTACGAGATGGTAAGTCTCAGCGAGGTTGTGGACCGCAAGGAGTTCATCGCCCGGGCCGAGGCCTGCCTCGAACAGGACCCGTCCCTCGCCGTCGATCTGGCGCTCGAGCGTCTGCGGATCTACCCCGATGACACGGAAGCCAAGATCATTCTCGGCATCGGATGGTATCGGAAAGGGGAAAGGGAGCCTGCCCTCGATGTGCTGAGGGGACTCTCCAACGATGTGATCCGCTGGTCGCCGGTCTTCAGCATTCTTTCCGAACTCTGCCGGGACCAAGGGCTCGATGAGGAGGCCGAACGGGCCTCTCGCATCTACATGTCCATGAATCCCGAATCCCCGGAGGCCATTGCGGACCTGGAGGACAGGCTGCGCAGGGAGAGCCGGACTTACCCGGAGGCGGGGGCGGAGAAACCCGACGAGGATGTCGGATTGCCCCGGACCGCCGATTTCAAAACCCTGACGCTGGCCGATCTCTATGCGCGGCAGGGATACCGGGAACTGGCCGAGGCTCTCCTCAAGGAAATCCTCGCCACGGATCCCCAGAACCACGATGCCCTGGAGAGACTCCGGAAACTCCGGCCGCAGGCCCGGGAGGATGAGACACCAACCGTTCCCGGCGAGGGGGCTCCGGACGGAGAACGCAAGGATCTCTTTTTCGGGGAGCCGGTTGTGCCTCCCTTCCATAGCCTGTTTGGCCGCACGATCACGACGGAGCTGCCCGAACCCGATGAACCGGCGCCGGATGTTGCCGCCGGAGCCCGGCAGGAACCCGCCCTCCCGGCTCCCCGCGAGCGCGTCATCGGAGAGCTGAACCGGTGGCTTGTCTCTCTCGACAGGATGCAAGGGAATGCCTGAACGGCCTGCCACCGCCCCGAGGATGTCCCGGCTGCGGGCGCTCCTGCGGAGCTCGGGCCTGGAGGCTTTTCTCATCCTCGATCTCAAGAACATCCGCTACCTGACAGGCTTTACCGGCAGTGACGGAGCTCTCGTCGTGGGCGCGGGCAAACCGGCTCTCCTCGTGGATGGCCGCTACGTGACCCAGGCCGCGGAGGAGGCCCCGGGGGCCCGGGTGGTCCTTTATCGCGACAAAGTCTCCGGGGTCGCCGAGGCCCTTTCCGCAGGGGGGGTTGAACAAGTCGGCTTCGAGCCGGCCGTCGCGACGGTGGAGCTGCTGAGCTCCCTGCGCCGGAAGTCGAAAAAGGTGCGCTGGAAGCCTCTTCAGAGGGAGCTCGGCGCCATTCGTGCCGTCAAGGATGCCGGAGAAATCAAGCTGATCCGCAGGGCGATCCGCATCGCCGCCGGTGCTTTGAAGTCAACCCTGGAGCGCATCCGGCCCGGGGTGTGCGAGCGCGACATTGCCATCGAGCTCGAATATGCCATGCGCAGCCTGGGCGCCGAAGCCCCCTCCTTTGACACGATCATTGCATCAGGAGCCAACAGCGCCCTTCCCCATGCCCGGCCGGGAAAAAGGAAGATCCGGCCGGGGGACTTTGTGGTCATCGATTACGGGGCCGTTTGGCGCGGGTACCACTCGGACGAGACCTGCACCTTTGCCGTCGGCGTGGCGGGAAGGCGGCACGAGAAAATATACGGCGTTGTCAAGGAAGCCCACGACAGGGCCCTGGAGGCGGTGAGGCCCGGCGTTGCCTGCCGCGACGTGGATGCCGCAGCCCGTGGCGTCATCGAGAAGGCCGGTTACGGTCCTCTCTTTTCCCATGGGACGGGGCACGGTGTGGGACTCGACGTCCACGAGGCCCCCAGGCTCTCGACCCTCTCCGATGCCGTTCTTGAGCAGGGGATGGTGATCACCATCGAACCGGGGATCTATCTGCCCGGCTTCGGCGGTGTCCGTATCGAGGACACGGTTCTCGTCGAGAAAGGGGGGGCCAGGGTGCTCACGGAATTTTCAAAGGAGTTGCAGATTATTGGGTGAGGGAGTCATGTCCGTTTTCCAGGAGGATCTATTCTACAGCCGCGAACACACCTGGGTGAGGGTGGATGGGAACATGGCCACCGTCGGGGTCTCCGACTATGCCCAGGAGAAACTCGGGGAGCTTTATTCCATCGAGCTGCCCGGGACGGATGCGGAAGTCGAGCAGGATGAACCCTTTGGCGTCATCGAGTCGTCCAAATCGGTTGCGGAGCTCATCTCGCCGGTCAGCGGCGAGGTGATCAGTGTCAACGAGGACATCGAGGACGACATCGGCGTGATCAACAGCGATCCCTATGGGGCCGGCTGGCTGATCATGGTGGAGTTGCGCGATCTCGATGAGCTCAACAACCTCCTCGATGCAGAGGAATACAGGGAGTATATCGGCGAGGAAGCCGGGACCGAGGAATGAAAACATCCTGGCGCCTGCTGCCCTTCAGGGTATTGCGCGCCGCCGAGAACATGGCCGTCGACGAGGCCGTCTTCCGTCTGAACCGTCGTGAGGCCCTGCCCCCAACGCTGCGGTTTTTCGGCTGGCAGCCCCCTGCCGTGTCGCTCGGTTACTTCCAGAAAACCTCCCGGGAGATCGATGTCGAAACCTGCCGGCGCGAGGGGATCGACATCGTGCGCCGGCCCACGGGGGGAAAGGCCGTCCTGCACGAACACGAGCTGACCTACTCGCTCGTTGCGGCCATGGATCATCCCCTGTTCACCGGCGATATCCTCGAGACTTACCGGGTTATCAGTGCCTGCATCGTGGAAGCCCTCAAGCGGCTTGGCCTCACGCCGGAGATGGTGTCCGAGGGACGCTCGGCCGCGGGAACGCCCCTGGAGGTATACTGTTTTGCCGCCCCGTCAAAATACGAGCTTCTCGTGGGGGGGCGCAAGATCTGCGGCAGCGCCCAGGTGAGGGCAGGCGGCGCCTTCCTCCAGCACGGGTCGCTTTTGATCGACGTCGATCCCGCTCGTGCTGCGGCGGTCATGCGAGTCCCCGCAGCCGGGATCTCGGGTTCCACGACGACCCTCCGGGAGCAGCTCGGCAGGGTCATCGGGGCCGACGAACTCGCCCGGGTCCTCCGGGGGGCCTTCGAGGACACGCTCGGCATCACCCTGGCCGAGGAGGGCCTGACGGCTGCGGAAGAGGCCTTGAAAGAACAGCTGCTTGCCACGAAGTACGGCACGGACCGGTGGAATCTGGAGGGGAAAAGCACCCCCGGCGGGGAAGGGGAGCCGTCGTGATGCCTGAAATCGTCATCTAACGCAAAGTTTTGATTGACAATAATATTGTTTTCCAATAATATTCGACAGTTTCGCGGGGAAAATCGGATTCATCGATTATTTCAAGTGCTCGCACATCCTATGAAATCGCCTTTGATTCCGCTGCGTTTATGTTTGCTTTTCCCTGATCCGGACACACGAATTTAAAAGGAAGGGAGCGATCATTTTTGGAAGTCAAGGTTTTCGACAACGATGTCGACAAGGCATTGAAGGTTCTGAAGAACAAGCTGTCGAAGAACGGCCTGTTCAAGGAACTGAAGCTGCGTCGTGCCTACGAAAAGCCTTCCGTCAAGCGCAAGAGAAAAGCGCTCGAGGCGAGACGGCGGCTTGCCAAGATCCAGAGACGGCGTCACTCGTAATCGGCCGGATGGACGCATTTTCACAGACAACCTTCACCGGGGACGGGGGCAGAAATCTCACCGAAAGGTTTCTGCCCCGATCCCTGTACTGTGTCTGATGGAAGAAAAACAATATCTCGTCGATGCCCTTTCCGTTAACGAATCCTGGCGAATGTTCCGCATCATGGCGGAGTTCGTCGAAGCCATAGAAGAACTCTCCGATCTCGGGCGAGCCGTTACCATCTTCGGCTCCGCCAGGACCACCCCCGCCAACAAATACTATCAGAAGGCAGAGCATCTGTCGCGGCTGCTGGCCCAGCAGGGATTCGCCGTCATCACGGGTGGTGGGCCCGGCATCATGGAGGCAGCCAACAAGGGCGCCGCCGAAGCGGGCGGCACGTCGGTCGGCATGAACATCCGCCTGCCCTTTGAGCAGACCCCCAACGAGTTTGCCAACGTCAAGCTCTACCACAAGTACTTTTTCATCCGGAAGGTCATGTTCGTCAAGTTCGCCATGGCTTATGTCATCATGCCCGGGGGGTTCGGGACCCTGGACGAGCTCTTTGAAGCGCTCACCCTGATCCAGACCAAACGGATCAAGAGTTTCCCCGTCATCCTGATGGGGAGCGAGTACTGGCAGGGACTTCTCGACTGGCTCAAGGGCACCATGCTCGCCCAGGGGATGATCACCCGGGAGGACATGGATTTGATCCGTGTCATGGACGAGCCCGAAGAGGTGGTCAACTATATCCGCAAATTCGTCATCACCTAGCAGGCTCGTGACCGGGGGTGCATCCCGATAGGGTGCACAACCATGAAAGGTTCCTTCCTTGCCGGGAAGCCCCGCGAAGCGGAAAGAGGCTTCAAAAGCACCCATCTGCGTCGTTTCCCTCGTCCCTCGTCCCTGCGGCGTACGCCTAGTACGCCTCACTCCTCGGGACTTCGGGGGCCTTGCATCTGGCCATTTTTGAACAGCCGATAAAGCATGCAGACTAGTGATTCTCCCACGCTCTTTTCTGATCCTCTGCTCTTCCGCTCTTCCTTACTTCCTGATCATAATCCCCTCCCGTTTTTTTTATAATTGATGTATATCAGTCACGGCCGACCGGACCCTTCAAGGCAGGCGGCGAAATTTTTATACGTAGGCCGGCCGTCCCGGCCGGCATCCGAAACCATATGAGCCAGAAAGAACCGAGCGCAGAAAAGAGCCTCGAGAGCGTCCTGAAGGATATCTCGAAGGGCCGAAGAGCGCCCTGTTACCTCCTGTACGGGGATGAGGACTTCCTTGTGGAAGAGGCCCTGGGGAAGCTTGTCGACGCCCTGATCCCGGCACAGGACAGGGACCTGAACCTCTTTGTCATGGACAACGAGTCGGGAGGAGTCGATCCCGTCTGCGAGGCCCTTCTGACGCCGCCTCTCATCCCGGGCCCCAAGGTTGTGCTCCTGCCCAAGACCCGCCTTTTCTATTCGAAGACCTCCCTGCCCGAGCTGGTCAGAAAAATAGCCGACAGCGCCGAGTCGGACCTCCCGGCGGCGGCCCGGGCCTTCATGATCTTTCTGGATCTGGCGGGCTGGTCCCTCGATGAGCTCCGCGACGACGGGTGGAGAAGGATCACCGACGAGCAGTGGCACGACGCCGCAGGGGGCGAAGGAGGCGAGGGGCGGGAGAAGTGGCTCCCCCGGGTGCTGGAGTACTGTGCAGGGCAGGGGATGATGGCCGGACGGCACCGTGCCGGCGGAACGGAAGTCCTGGAGGAGCTCCTCGCATCGGGGCTTCCCGAGGGGCACTGCCTGGTCATGACGGCCGATTCCGTCGATCGGAGAAAGAAGCTCTTCAAGGTGCTCACCGAGCAGGGCGTCGTTCTGTCCTTCGTCCGAACCCGGGGCGAGGCAAGGCAGCGCAGCCTCATGATGGAAAATCTCCGCGAGAAGCTCTCCCGGAGAGGCAAGACGCTCAGCCCCGAAGCCTGGGTCGTTCTGGGGAGAAAAACGGGATTTCGCCTGCGGGACTCCGCCGAAGCCCTCGATCAGCTGATCACCTACACGGGGGACCGGACGGCGATCGAACCTGCCGACGTGGAGACGGTCATCGGCCGTACCCGTGACGACACCGTTTTCGACCTCACGGAAGCGCTCGTGGGAAAAGACCTCCGCAAGGCCCTGGCGAGCCTCGGCGATCTGCTGTACCAAGGTGTCCATCACCTCGTCATTCTCGCCATGATCACCCGGGAGGTCCGTTTCCTCTTCCACGGAAAGCTGTTTCTCGATGCGGGCCGGATCGCCGGCTTTCGCGCCGACATGGACTTCGGCCCGTTCCAGCGGGCCGTCTACCCTGCGGTGAAGGGGCTCGAGGCCGAGCTGGGGAAAGGGAAATCCCTCGCAAGCCAACACCCCTATGTGGTCTTCAATGCGCTTCGTAACTCGACGCGCTTTTCCTACGGGGAATTGATGGGGCACCTGGAACGGGTGCTCGCCGTCGATAGCGCCATGAAATCGACGGGGCAGGACCCGCGGCTGCTACTGGAGCGGCTGCTGATCGAGATCTGCGGGCAGGCGGGGACAAAGGGAGAGGTAACAGGTAACAGGTAACAGGTAACAGGTAACAGGTAACAGGTAACAGAAGGTCTCTACTCACCTGTCACCTGAGACCTGCCACCTGATACCTGTAGCCTATTGAGCAGGCTACAGCTTCTCCATGCTCCGGTGCTTCATGCGGTCTCTCTTGGAGGATTTCCGGGAGGGGCCTTTTTTCTTTGTCCCGCGGGAGGAAGGGTCGTCGTCATTGTCCTTGTCGGCAGCGGCAGGGCTCTGTGCGGGTGCGCTCCGGCTTTGACGGATCCGGGCCTCGAATTCCCCGGAAGGGACTGCCGTGACCCCCGCGCGGATGGCTGCGTCCATGACGGGACGGTCCGAGGTGACGACGAGCGTCTCATCGGCGTGCTGGCGGGCAAGCCGCTTGATGACCTCATCGGCTTTCTCCCCCCGCCGTGAATAGATGATGTCGATGCCCGCTTCCCGGTCGCGCTCCTCTTGCGGAGAGCCGCCTAGCCACCCGTCGAATACGACGGTGATACGGTGTCCCCTGTCTCTCCGGTAGCCGGCCAGCAGGTGAACCAGGGCCTTGCGCCCGGCTTCCAGGCCCTGGCGTTCATGCAGGCGCAGTACATCCGACTGCCGGATGAGGTTATA
The DNA here is from genome assembly GCA_964619035.1 of uncultured Syntrophaceae bacterium. GTDB lineage: Bacteria > Desulfobacterota > Syntrophia > Syntrophales > UBA2192 > UBA2192. The sequence continues at coordinate 13,162 of CAZUBX010000054.1, forward strand.
GCCGTCGATGATGATGTGCATATAAAAACCGGCTTAGGGCTAAGGGCTAAAGGCAAAGGGCAAAGGGCAGGAATATTTCTTTCTTACCTTTAGCCTTACGCCCTTCGCCTTATGCCTGTTCCCATCATACCCCACTTGAGCGGTGGCTACAAGGCGATTGAAATGTAGAGTTTACCCGTTTTGGCGGCGATAAAATAGTTGTGGACATTCCTCGCCGAAGTCCTATAATCGCCCCTACGCTTTGGCGGCCGAGGCCGCAGGTTCGAGGCCCGAAGGACGTGGACCGGGGGGAAGCATGAACTCCTCGGGCCCTGCTCTGCGGGATCGGGGAAACAGGATTCATTGGCCGGTGCTTCGATATCTTGACGGCACCCTGGAATCATGGGTCAGAACGACACAAACAACAAGACCCGCCTCGAGAAACTCCACGAGCTCATCCGGGGAAAGCGGAAAGTCCTGATTGTCACGCACAATCACCCCGATCCCGATGCGCTTGCCGCGGCTTTCGCCCTCAAATACCTATTCCAGACGAAGTGGAAAGTCGGAAGCATCATTGCATCCAGCGGTGTCGTGGGGCGGGCCGAAAACAGGGCCATGATCCGCCACCTGAAGATCGACCTCCGCGCCCTTTCCGAGATCAACATCAACAATTACAGCGTCATCGCCCTAGTAGACACGCAACCGGGCGCCGGGAACAACTCCCTTCCGAGATCCATCATCCCCGACATCGTCATCGATCACCACTTGCCTTTCCGGGCAAAGACCCGCCTCGCCCAGTTTTACGACGTCCGCACCGATTACGGGAGCACCTCGACGATTCTCGCCGAGTATTTGAGGGATGCCGGGATTGTGGAGGTAGACCGCAAGGTGGCCACGGCACTTCTCTACGGGGTCCGGTCCGACACGCGCGACCTGGGACGCGGGGTGAGCCCGAAGGACATCGATGCCTGCATGTACTTCTACAACAGGGTGCTCTTCCGGCTGCTATCGCAGATCGAGTACCCGGAGGTCCCGCGGGACTACCTGAGCATGCTTCAGAAAGCTATCAGCAGCGCACGGCTCTACAAGGACGTGGTCACACTGGATCTGGGCCACGTGGAGCACCTGGAGATCATCGCCGAGATGGCCGATCTCATCGTCCGCACGGAGGGCGTCAAGTGGGTCCTGTCGCTGGGCGAATTTGTCGGGGATGTCTATTTCTCGCTGCGGACGAAAAAGAGGCGGGGGTCGGCGGACCGGATCGCCCAGAAGATGGTAGCGGACTTGGGGGCGGGAGGCGGACATGAGATGATGGCCGGCGGGAAGGCCCCCTCGAGCGAGAATCCTCGCCACTCCCACCAGGAGCTGACGGACATCCTGGTGTCGAGGTTCCTGAAGGCGCTCAAACGAAAGGATATGAAGGCGCAGAACCTGCTGTCGTTCAGCCAGGAAGCGGCCGGCCCGCAAAAGCAGGAAGATGCCAAAGCGCCTGCCGAAGAGAAGAAGGTGGGAGGGTAAGAACGTGAGAAGGTAAGAATGATTGGAGGAAGCACAACCATTCCCGTATCTTTTCTCACCCTCTTACCTTCTTCCCCGCTCACCTTCGTTAACGCACATCTCAATATTTAGACAGAATTTCCCTCATCTTTCCGATGGTCTCAACGTAGGAGGCGCTGCCGAAGATGGCGGCCCCGGCCACAAAGATGTCCGCCCCGGCCTCGGCGAGGGTGCCGATGTTTTCGGCCGTGACGCCCCCGTCGACTTCGATGGTCATCTTGAGGCCCCGTGTCTGTGCGAGTTCCCTGGCCTTGCGGATCTTGGGGAGCATGCCGGAGATGAACTTCTGTCCGCCGAAGCCCGGGTTCACCGTCATGATCAGCAGCAGGTCGATATCCGGCAGGATCTCCTCGACGCAGGCAAGTGGTGTCGAGGGGTTCAGAGACACCCCGACCTTGACCCCTTTTCCCTTGATATAGTGTACCGTCCGGTGCAGGTGGATGACCGCCTCGGCGTGGACCGTGATGATGTTGCTCCCCGCATCGACAAAGGCATCGATGTAGCGGTCCGGGTCTTCGATCATGAGATGCACGTCGAAGGGCAGGCCTGTCGTTTTTCTCAGGGACGAGACGACACCGGGGCCGATCGTGATGTTCGGCACGTAGTGGCCGTCCATGACGTCCACGTGGATCAGGTCCGCGCCGGCCTTCTCCACCGCCTTGATTTCCTCCCCCAGCCGGCTGAAATCAGCGGACAGGATGGATGGTGCAATCTGCTTTTTCATCATGGTATCCTCTGGACAGGCTTAAGGCATAAGGCTAAAGGCGTAAGGCAGGAGAAAGATGGGATTCAACGAACCCTTTCTTTTTCCATAAGCCATAAGCCCTCAGCCCTATGCCTGTATTTTAGTAGCGCAGGACGACAGGCGGGTAAACCCGCCCCGTGTCGGCCTCGCGTAGGCGGAGCCTCAGCTCCTGGGGCTTTTTTGCCTCTCCCGGGTAGAAAATGAACCCGTAGGCTATCTCCTGGGGCGCGACGGCTCGTCGCTCCAGGGATCGGCTCCGGAGATCTTCCCGGATCTGCCTCTGGACATCGGTGTCCGACATCCCTTGAGAACCCCCCATCACGGCTCCTGTCGCAGCGCCGGCGGCGGCGCCTTTCATGGCTGCATCCCCTACCGGCTGCCCGCCGACAATTCCGATGGCCGCGCCGATGATGCCGCCGGCAACGGCGCCCAGCGCACCGTACTTGGCCGCGTTCGGCGCCACTTCGCCCAGCTCGGTCTTCTTGGCGATGCGATCATAAGCCATTCGTGCATCCATGACCGGCCACGCGTTGTTATCGACGTCGATGAGAAACGTCTGCTCGGAGACGATCTCGAGCGGGTGGCTTCCCTTGTTATCGAAGATGACCTGGACGGGAAGAATCTCCGGCCGGATGTCAAAACCAAAAGCCGCCTCTGCCTCTTTCTGGTCATCCCAGGACTTGGAGGCGACGATCGCGCCACCCACCGTCGTTGAATTGGGATATGCCTGGGGCATTTTGAAGGGGACGACCTGACGCTGGTAGCGGGCGCACGAGGCAAGCAGCACGACTGCAAGCAGGACGGTCATCGTCAACACGATCGCATTTCTATTCGTCATGAAAGTTGCTTTCCGTTCTCGTCGATGGTTATTCTTTCGTGATTTCAGGCTCTTTGGGGAGCGAACCCAACCTACAATATTACCGGGGCGATGTCAATTACAAGAGATGGCTTAAGGCGTAAGGCTGATGGCAATAGGCAAAATCCATTCTTACCCTGAGCCATATGCCCTAAGCCTTATGCCGTAGTGCAAACCCATGACCCTATGCGTCCGTTGACTCGCCTGGCTTGAAAAATTGATAATGCAAACTTGACAGTGTATTGAAACCGCATTATCGTCGGGCGGTGCTTCACGTACTTTACAACGTCACCGCTCTTTTGGGCTTCCTGCTCCTGGCGCCGTATTACGCATTCAAGATCCTTGTGGCGGGAAAGTACCGTCAGAGCATCCGGCAGAAGCTGGGGGATATACCCGACGAGACGATTTCCGCTCTCAAGGGCCATCCGCGGATCTGGGTCCATGCCGTCTCCGTAGGTGAGGTCACGGCGGCGGCCCCTATCGTCGCCGCCCTGAGGGGGAAGCTCCCCCAGGCCTGTATCCTCCTTTCCACCGGCACGGAGACGGGCCAGGCCATGGCGCGCAAGTTGATCCCCCAGGCCACGGCATTTATGTATTTTCCCCTCGACCTCTTCCCGGTCGTGAAAAAAGTGATCGACCGGATCGCCCCCGATATCGTCGTCCTCACGGAAACGGAGCTCTGGCCCAATTTCCTCCGGCACTGCATGAAGCGCCGCATTCCCGCCGTCATGGTGAACGGCCGGATTTCACCCCGGTCGTTCCGTCGTTACTTACGGACGGCGTTCTTCTGGAAAAAAGTCCTGGCGTCAGTCCTCGAAATCGGGGTGATCTCCGCGGTGGACAGGGAACGCATCCTGGCCATTGGCGCTCCCGCGGCGAACGTGAAGGTCATGGGAAACGCCAAGTACGACAGCCTCGCCTCGAGGGTGAGCGGCGAGGTCTGGTCCCGGAAAGCCGCCCAGATGAAGATGACGCCGGACACCCGGGTGCTCGTGGCAGGCAGCACACACGAAGGGGAGGAGGCCATTGTCCTCGAGGTGTACCGGGAGCTGTTGCAGGAATGGCCCGGGTTGCGGCTCATCGTCGTGCCCCGTCACCCCGAGAGGGGAAAGGCGGTGCGCGACCTGGTGACGGGACAGGGGCTCACCCCCGTCCTGCTAAGCGAGATCCTTGCAGGGGGGCAGCCCGACCGGGGCGTTGTCGTCGTCGATGTGATCGGCGAGCTTTTTGGTCTGTACAGCCTGGCCAGCGTCGTCTATTGCGGGGGAAGCCTTGTTGCGAAGGGAGGGCAGAATATCCTGGAGCCGGCCGCCTGGGGGAAGGTCGTCTTTTACGGGCCATCCATGGAGGACTTCCTCGACGAGAAGGCCCTCCTGGAAGAGGCCGGCGCGGGCATCCCGGTCCGAAACGCCGAGGAACTCCTCGCGGGCATGAAAGCGATGCTCTGCGATCCCGCAGAGCTCAGGCGCCGAGGAATGGAAGGCCAGAAGCGCGTCCTGGCGAGCCGCGGCGCCGCAGAGCGCTATGCGGGGACAATTCTCAAGGCATTAGGCAACAGGCCACAGGATACAGACAACAGGCATGACGGGCCGGCGGCATGAGCGACGGGCAGTCCTTGAAGCTTTCCTTCCCGATCAGGCCTGGTGCTTGCATATCTATCTTATGTCTGCAGCATGCAGCCCGTTTTTGTTGTTGACAAGCCGAATCCTTTCCGATATTTAAGTTCTACTTTGTGAGGTAAACCCCGAGAATGACGACGATCGGTGCAAGAAGAGAGCTTTTGAACCTGAACGGGTTGTTGCGACTCGCTCTGCTCCTGCTTCTACTGGCATACCGATCGCCCGTCGTTTTTAGAATTTAGGGACTCGAAGACGAAATTCTAAAGGCCATGGGCGAAAAGCTCATGGCCTTTTTTTGTGCCTTCTGGCAACAGGCGTAACGGGAGGAACGATGAAAGAAGTCATCTGGTTCGGTCGTGGCGGTCAGGGCGCGGTGGTTGCAGCCCAGATCCTGGCGGAGTCGGCATACCTGGAGGGCTTCAGGGGCGTCACCTCGGCGCCGACCTTCGGCCCAGAGAGGCGCGGGGCGCCCGTCACGGCATCGACGCGGATTTCGAAGGATCCCATCCGGATGTTTTCCCAGGTCGAGATGGCCGATATCGCCATTGTCCTGGACGACACGCTCTTCGGCGTCGTCGACGTGAAGGGGCGGTTCCGAAAGGGCGGGACGATCATGATAAATACCGCCTGCAAGCCCGAGGAAGCGGGCATCAGCGGCGATTTCGATGTGGCCGCCGTCGATGCCACGGGGATCGCCCTGAAGCTTCGTCTCACGAAGGAAGGCGCCCCCGTGATCAACACGCCGCTGCTGGGTGCCTTCGCGAAGGCCACGGGGATCGTCTCCCTGGAGAACATCGAGAAGGCCCTTCGCAGCAAGCTTCCCGCGGCGGTGGCATCGCAGAACTTCGAGACGGTGCGCGCGGCCTACGAGGGAACAACGCTTAGCAAGGTCAAAGGCTAAAGGAAAAAGGCGAGTAAGGAATGGCATAGGGCATAAGGCTTATGGCTTAAGGTGAAGAACAGAATAGAACGAGCGTCATTTCCTTCCTTCTTCCTTAAGCCCTTAGCCCTACGCCTTATGCCGTGAAGTCGGAATCGACCACGAAGAGGTAGAGGCAAACGACATGAAGAAGAAAGACGAGAACATATCGGCCATGTGCAAGCCCGCCGTCGGCGAGGCGGGAAGAACCGGCGACTGGCGAGACCTTCGGCCCATTATCGACAACAGCAAGTGCACGCCCTTCGTCAAGAAGAAGGCCGCCTGCTACCTGTGCTGGCTCTACTGTCCCGAGGGGATTGTCAAGGCGGGGATTCCCGTCGAGATCGACCTCGATTACTGCAAGGGCTGCGGGATCTGTGCCGAGGAGTGCCCGTCCAGGGCCATCAGCATGGTGAGGGAGGACAAGTGCAATGACTGACGCGCGCATCATCACCGGAAACCAGGCTGCGGCGCTGGCGGCAAGGCTCTGCGACGTCCAGGTCATCGCCGCCTACCCGATCACCCCCCAGTCGCAGCTCGCCGAGATGCTCTCCCTGTACGTGGAAAGCGGTCAGCTGCGCGCCGAGTACGTGCGGGTCGAAAGCGAGCACTCGGCCATGACGGTCTGCATCTCGGCCTCTACCGTGGGTGCCCGGGTCTTCACGGCCACCAGCGCAAACGGGCTTCTCTACATGCACGAGCAGCTGCACTGGGCGGCGGGATCGAGGCTCCCCATCGTCATGTGCTGCGTCAACCGCGGCGTGGGGGCGCCCTGGTCCATCTTCAACGACCAGCAGGACTCGCTCGCCCAGCGCGACACGGGCTGGATCCAGATCTATTGCCGCGACAACCAGGAAATCCTCGACACGGTGATCCAGGCCTACAAGATCGCCGAGGCGGTCTACGCGCCCGTCATGGTCTGCTACGACGGCTTCGTCCTCTCCCACACGATGATGCCCGTTATTTCCCCTGCCCAGGCGGCGGTGAGGAAATTTCTCCCGCCCTACAAACCCCACACGATCCTCGATTCGGAAAACCCGATGACCATCAACTCGGTGCTGCTTCCCAACAGGCGTCCCAACAGCGAAGGGGTGCTCTGCGATGGCTACATGGAGATGCGCTGCAAGCTGCAGACCGCCCTCGACAAAACGCCGGAGGTGATCCGTGAGGTGAGCCGCCAGTTTGCCGATACCTTCGGGCGCGACCACGGCGGAATGCTCTGGAAGTACCGGACGGAGGATGCCGATGTCATCCTCACGAGCATGGGGTCGCTTGCCGCCGAGGCGACGGTGGCCGCCGACGCCCTGCGCGAGGAGGGGATCAAGGCGGGCGTGGTGGGGATCCGCGTCTTCAGGCCCTTCCCGAAAAAGGACGTCATCGAGGCCTACCGCAATGCCAAAGCCATCATCCTCTTCGAAAAGAGCATCAGCTACGGCTACGAAGGGGGGCTGTGCTCGGATCTCAAGGCCGCCTTCTACGGAAGCGGCATCCATGCGGCCATCCACGATCACGTGGCGGGCCTCGGCGGCCGTGACGTGAAGGCAAGGGAGCTCGTCGAGGCCGTCAAGGCGTCGCTTGCCCGGATCCAGGCCGGCGAACGGGAGCTGGTAACCACTTGGCTGAACTGCCAGACGGAGTAGAGCTATGCCGCAGAATCTTTTCAAAATCCACGAAAAAGAATACATCCTTCCCGGCACACGGGCCTGCCAGGGCTGCGGGCTCTCCATCGCCTACCGGTTCGCCCTGAAGGCGCTGAGGGAAAACACGATCGTGACGCTGCCCGCCTGCTGCCTGTGCGTCCTTCACGGGCTCTACCCCCTGACGCCGGTCATGGTGCCCAGCGTGAACTGCACCTTCGCGAGCACGGCCGCTTCGGCCTCGGGGCTCGTGGCGGGGCTTGCCGCCCTGAACCGGACGGACACGACCGTCGTGGCCTTCGCCGGCGACGGGGGCACCTTCGACATGGGCATCCAGGCCCTCTCGGGCGCTGCGGAGCGCGGGACGGACTTCATCTACGTGGCCTACGACAACGAGGGCTACATGAACACGGGCACCCAGCGCTCGAGCGCAACCCCCATGGGGGCCCTCACGACGACGACCCCCGTCCTCACGAAGCAGCAGCACAAGAAGGACTTCCTCAAGATCATGGAGGCCCATCAGATCGCCTACATCGCCACGACGACGCCGGCCTACCCGCTCGATCTCTACGACAAGTTCGTGAAGGCCAAGCGCATCAAGGGGACGCGGTTCATCCACATTCACACGCCCTGCCCCCCGGGGTGGCAGTACCCCACGAAGGACACGGTCCGCATCGGCCGGCTTGCCGTCGACACGGGCCTGTGCGTGCTCTTCGAGATGGAGGACGGCAAGTTCCGCTTCACCGGCCGTAGCAAAACGCTTGCCGAGAAGGGCAACAAGCTCCCCGTGGTGCACTACGTGGAGAAGCAGGGACGGTTCAAGAAGATGAGCATCGAGCAGCTCAGCCAGCTCCAGGACTGGGTGGACGATCGCTGGGAGGAGTACAAGAAAAAGGCGGCGGAATCGAAATAACAAAAAACAGGGTACAGGGTATAGGGTATAGGGAAGAGAAGACACGGATTCATCTTTTCCGATACCCGAGACCCGAAGCCCGATACCCCTCACGCTGACGGAAAAGACCGAATAGCAACTGTGTTCCCTGTCAAGCGGATTTGATCAAGCC
>CAZUBX010000055.1:0-21244 GCA_964619035.1 uncultured Syntrophaceae bacterium
GACAACGAAGAGTGCTGGCTTTACCAGAAATTCCTGAGGGGGTTGGGTCTGGTGTTCATCGAACACCAGGCCAGGATATGACACAGCGCAACCGTACCGGCTCTGGCAGAGTCGTTTGGACGAGGCGCGATGACGAATCACTGGATCGATATCCAACACAGTGATGTAATTTTAATTATGGGCAGCAACCCTGCCTCCAACCACCCCATCTCCTTCAAGTGGATCACGAAGGCCATGGAGAGGGGCGGAAAGCTTGTCTGTGTAGACCCCCGCTTCACACAGTCGGCCGCCAAGGCGCACCTCTATGCCCCGCTTCGCTCGGGGACGGACATTGCCTTCCTGGGCGGCATGATCAAGTACATCTTCGATAACAAGCTCTACTTCGAGGAGTACGTCAATCGGTACACCAACGCCACCTTCCTCGTGAACCCCGACTTCAAGATGCCCGGCGACAACAAGGGCGTCTTCTCGGGCCTCACGGGCACGAAGTACGACAAGGCCACCTGGAGCTACCAGACCGATGCGGCCGGCGTCATCAAGAAGGACCCCACGATGACCGACCCCCGCTGCGTCTTCCAGCTCCTGAAGAAGCACTACTCCCGTTACACGCCGGATCTGGTTGTCCGCATCACGGGTACTCCGAAGGACAAGCTCCTGGAGGTCTACAAGACCTATACCTCCACGACGGGCCCCACCAAGGCCGGCAACATCCTCTACGCCATGGGCTGGACGCAGCACACCGTGGGTGTCCAGAACATCCGCACGATGGCCATCATCCAGCTGCTGCTGGGCAACATGGGCATCGCCGGCGGCGGTGTCGCGGCCATGCGCGGCGAGGCCAACGTTCAGGGCTCGACGGACCAGGGGCTTCTCTTCCACATCTGGCCGGGCTACATCGGGACCCCCCGGGGCTCCAACCCCACCCTCAAGAGCTTTATGGAGGCTCGGACTCCCCAGACCAAGGAAGTCAAGAGTCTCAACTGGCCGAAGAACACTCCCAAGTACATCGCGAGCTTCCTGCGCTCCATGTACGGGATGAACGCCACGCTCGACGAGGCCTACAACTACCTGCCCAAGCTCGACGACGGTGTGGATTACTCCTGGCTCACCCTCTTCGATCAGATGTACAAGGAGAAGTTCACGGGCTTCTTCGCCTGGGGCATGAACCCGGCCAACTCCGGCGCCTCCTCCAACAAGGTGCGCCAGGCCATGACGAAGCTCGACTGGATGGTCAACGTCAACCTCTACGACAACGAGACGGGCTCTTTCTGGAGAAGCCCTGGGTTTGACCCGACCCAGGTCAAGACAGAGGTCTTCATGCTGCCCTGCGCCTCGTCCATCGAGAAGGAAGGCAGCATCTCCAACAGCGGCCGCTGGATGCAGTGGCGCTACAAGGCCATCAATCCCGTGGGCATCTCGCTGCCCGACGGCGACATCATGGCTGAGCTCTACTTCAAACTCAAGGCCCTCTACGAGAAGGAAGGCGGCCCCAACAAGGAGGCCATCACGAAGCTCTCGTGGAATTACGGCAAATTCGATAACAAGGGGCATTATCATCTTGATGTCCACGCCATCGCCAAGGAGATCAACGGCACCTTCCTGGCCGACAAGGTCGTCGAAAACCCCGCCACGAAGGAAAAGATGCCCTTCAAGAAGGGCCAGCAGGTCCCCAGCTTCGCCTTCCTGCAGGACGACGGCTCCACCTCCTCGGGCGACTGGGTCTACTGCGGCTCCTACACCGACGCGGGCAACATGTCGGCGCGGCGCGGCAAGGCCGACCCCACGGGCCTGGGACTCTTCTCCCAGTGGGCCTGGTCCTGGCCGGTCAATCGCCGGATCATCTACAACGGCGCCTCGGTCCACCCCGAAACGGGAAAGCCATGGAATCCCGCACGGGCCGTCATCAAGTGGGACGGCACGAAGTGGACGGGCGACGTGCCCGACGGCGTGGGAGACCCCGGCAGCGGCCGCGGCCCCTTCATCATGAAGCCCGACGGCGTGGCCTCCCTCTTCGGGCCGGGCCTGGCCGACGGTCCCTTCCCCGAGCACTACGAACCGATGGAGTGCCCGGTGGAGAAAAACCTCATGTCGCCCCAGTTCAACAACCCCGCGGTCAAGCGCTGGGAAAAGAAGGGCGTGGGAACGGACACGGACGTGGATTCGATCGCCTCCTGCGACCCGCGATTCCCCTTCATCTGCAGCACCTACCGCGTCACCGAGCACTGGCAGACGGGTGTGCAGACCCGCTGGGTGCCCTGGCTCGCGGAGATGGCACCCGGCATGTTTGTAGAGATCAGCGAGGAGCTGGCCAAGGAGCGCGGCTTTGCCAACGGCGAGCTCGTTACTGTCAAAACATCCCGCGGCGAGGTGGATTGCGTGGCCATCGTGACGCCCCGCATGAAGCCCTTCAACATCGACGGCAACACGATCCACATGGTGGGTATCCCCTGGCACTTCGGCTGGGCCACCACGGCTGCGCGCAACTACAACGCCAACGACAAGAAGCCCGAGGTCTTCACCACCGGTGATGCAGCAAATCTGCTCACACCCTACGCGGGGGATCCCAACACCATGATCCCCGAGAGCAAGGCCTTCATGGCAAACGTTGTCAAGAAGGGGGTGAAGTAAGATGGCTGAGAAAATCAAACTCTACGATGACGCCAAGTGCACCGCCTGCAGGGGCTGCCAGCTTGCCTGCAAGCAGTGGAACGCGCTGAAGGCCGGCCAGACGAAACAGTGGGGCTCCTACCAGAACCCCCCGACGCTTCAGCCCAACAACTTCATGATCATCCATTTCCAGGACGTCAAAGACGACAAGGGCGGCGTGAAGTGGCTCTTCCGCAAGGAAGCCTGCATGCACTGCACCGACGCGGCCTGCGTCACGGTCTGCCCCTCCGGGGCCCTTTTCTACAACAAGGACTTCGGGACGGTGGGCCTCAACCACGACCTTTGCATCGGCTGCAAAAACTGTGTGGCTGCCTGCCCCTTCGAGGTTCCGAAGTACGACGCGGGGACGGACAAGATCACCAAGTGCGACATGTGCGAAAGCCGTCTTGCCAACAACATGACCCCCGCCTGCGTGAAGGCCTGCCCCACGGGCGCCCTTTCCTGGGGCGACAAGGAGGCCCAGCTGAAGAAGGCCGCTGCCCGGGTGCAGCAGCTCGGCGGCTCGGCAACCATTTACGGCGACAAGTACGTGGGGGGCACGCACATGATGTATGTGCTCTCCGAAAAGCCCGCCACCTATGCGGGGATCCAGATCGACCCGTGCGTTCCCTGGAGCGTCACGCTGTGGCGGGGCTTCCTCAAGCCCATCTCTTTGCTGGCCGCGGGCGGCATCCTGGCGGGTTCGTTCCTGCACTACCTGATCAAGGGGCCCAAACTGCCCTACGACGATGCGGATGTGGCAGGAAAGAAGGAAGGGGGTGAATGACCATGAAACCTGGAATGATTCAAGCAACGGATGCCTTTGAGCGGATCGTCCACTGGACGATGGCGATCTCCTGCATCATCCTGTTCATCACGGGACTGGGAATGATGTTCCATTCGCTGAACTTCATCGGGACGATCGTCGGCGGAATGAAAAACCTGAAATACATCCACAACCTGACGGGCCTCGTCTTCGGCTTCTCGCTGATCTTCGCCATCTCCATGTGGTGGAAGGAGGCGGGCGTCATCGAAATGCCCGACGACCTCGAGTGGGTCAAGTGCGCCGGCGGCTACCTCTGGCACGTGGAGCACCCGCCCGAGAGCGGCAAGTACAACCCGGGGCAGAAGATGTTCTTCATCGCCGTGGCCCTCTGCGGGCCCATGATGCTGGTCACGGGACTTCTCATGATGTTCCAGCTCCTGCCCATGTCCATTACCCGCTGGATGTACACGCTGCACGCCGTGGGGTTTGTCACACTCTTTGCCTTCTTCTTCGTCCATATCTACCTGGGGACGATCGGCAACCCCGGCTCCTTCCAGGCCATGATCACCGGCTGGGTCACCAAGGGCTGGGCCAAGAAGCAGCACCCCAAGTGGCTCAAGGAGATGGAGCATCACGGCACGCTCGTCGTCTACGGCGAGGAGAAGAAGCCTGCCGGAGAGCACCACTAGAAGATAGAAGTTGAGAAGGTAAGAAGTTAAGAGGTTAACAAATCAGGGGCCCGTTTCGAAAGAAGCGGGCCCTTTCTTTATGGGGTAATTGCATCAGTGCCCGAGGCTGCGTTTCACTTGACGATCTTGAAGATCTCTTTGAACTTCGGGTCCTCTGCTGTCCGGATGAGCTCGAAGAGGACCATCTCCGTGCTTGTGAGGAGAGCGCCCTCGTCGCGCATCTTCTCAATGCCGATCTCGCGGTTCATGACGGTCCTCGAGGAGACGGCATCGGCGACGAGATGGACCTCATAGCCGAATGCCAGCAGATCAATTGCCGTCTGGTAAACGCAGACGTGTGTCTCGATGCCGCACAGGAGCACCTGTCGGCGATCCACGGCCTTGAGCGCTTTCATGATCTTCTCATCGCCGCAACAGCTGAAGTCTGCCTTGGGAATTCCCCGGGTGGCGGGCAGAAGGTCTGCAACCGGGGGAATCGTGGGCCCCAGCTTCTCCGGGATCTGCTCGGTGACGATGACGGGGATGCCGAAAACCTGCATGCCCCGGATGAGCCTCCGGACGTTTTCCGAAAGGAATTGCTTGTCCTGCATGGACTCGTACAGGTTGCCCTGCATGTCGATCACCATCAGGACCGTATCCTCAACGGACAGCAAAGCCATGGTTTTCCTCCCCATAAAGTCTTGGCCTGGAGTATTGGAGTAATGGAGTGATGGAATATTGGGTCTTCATTTGTATTTACCCATTATTCCATTACTCCACCATTCCATCCTTCCGTGTTTTCTTGAACCATTTTTCATCGGCCAGCACTACCGACGTCTGAACCTGCCGGTCGCTGATGTTCCAGTATTTCTTCAACAGCACGTCCTTCTCGCCCGGGGTGACGAGGCGAAACCCGTGCTTCTCGTAGAATCGCACAGCCCAGGCGGCGGCAGCCCAGGTCCCCATCAGCATCGGCCGCGACGTCTGCCCGCGCAATGCCTCGAGGAGTTTGGCGCCGATTCCCTTTTGCCGCAGAGCCGTGTGGACGTAGGCATGGCGGATCAGGCTCACGTCGAGGACGTGCTGGATGCCCATCACCGCGACAAGCTGCCCCTCTTGCTCAACCCCCCAGAAATACACCCCCTCTTCGATCTCCCGCCGCAACTCGTCTTCCGACATGTAGGGCTCGGCCCAGCAATCAGCCGGGATCACGCCTCCGTAAGCCCGGGCGGAGTCGTTGATGATCTCGAACATCACGGGGACATCCATGGCATTGCAGGGACGGATCATGGGGAATGGCCTTGCTTTTCAGGGTCAAAACCGTTAACAGACTGGGGCATGAACAGGATCGTCGTCAACCGTGCGGCGGCCGAGCGGCTGCACTCGTTCTTCCCCTGGGTGTACCGGACAGACATCCAGCAGTCAGCGGGCGATCCGGGGGATCTCGTCTCCGTTCATGATCCCGGCGGCACGTTCCTGGGCATCGGCTACATCAACCCCGCCAGTGAAATCAGCGTACGCATTTTATCGTTTTCCGAAGTGGAGATCAACAGGGACTTCTTCCGGGAAAAGCTCCTGGCGGCTTTCCGGAAGCGCGAAGCCCTGCGGGGGAAAACCGACGCCTGCCGCCTCGTCCATGCCGAGGCCGATGAGCTGCCGGGAATCATCGTGGATGACTACGCAGGACATCTCGCCATCCAGGTCAACACGCTCGGGATGGAGAGGCTGCGGGATCTTCTCCTGACCGAGCTGGTGGAGCTGAGGCAGCCGAAGGGGATCTACGAGAAGTCCGAATCAAAGTCACGCAGCCGCGAGGGGCTCGGGACGGAAGACCGGGTTCTCCACGGCGAGATCCCGGGGCGCATCGAGATTGCGGAAAATGGCGCAAGGTTTCTCGTCAATCTGCGGGAGAGCCAGAAAACAGGCTTTTTTCTCGACCAGCGTCGAAACCGGGAGGTCACATCCTCCTACGTGGAAGCGGGATTCGAGGTTCTCGACGTCTTCGCCAACACGGGGGCCTTCGGCATCCATGCCGCGCTTCACGGGGCAAGGCGCGTGAGGCTCGTCGATGTCTCCCGGGAGGCCCTGGAACAGGCCCGGGAGAACCTGGCCGCAAACGGCGTTGCGGCACAGACGGTGAGGGCCGACGCCTTCGATTACCTGACCGAGGCGCCGGGCGCCCGGGACCGCTTTGATCTCATCATCCTGGACCCCCCTCCCTTTGCGAAGACAAAACGGAACACGGCGGGCGCTCTCAAGGGCCTGAGGCACCTCATCTGCCAGAGTCTGCGCATCCTGAGGCCCGGCGGGCTTCTTGCCGTTTTTTCCTGCTCCCATCACGTATCGCAGGTTGACCTGCAGAGGGCTCTCCTCGAGGCCGCAACGGACAGGGAATGCCGCATCGAAATCCTGGAACACCTCTACCAGGACCGGGATCACCCCTACGTGCTCAACATTCCCATGTCACTGTATCTGAAGGGGTTTCTACTGAGAAGTCTCTAGAAAAGATTCGCTTGCTTCCCCACCGTAAAGGCGATATAGAGCACGCGGAATTGTGAAGGACGGGGCGGAATGCATCCTGTGAGGACAGCATTCTCTTTTTTTCTTCAGCCCTATGCCGAATCTTATCGGCTCATGACTAAAGGCTTATGGAGGGATGTGGAATTTCCCCTTATGCCTTTAGCCCTAAGCCTTAAGCCTGTTTTCGGGAGGTAGATCAGGGGGATGGCAAAAGAACTAGGGCAGACGCTTCAGGTCATAGAACGACACAAGAATATAAACCCGCAGTTCAGCGAATTGCTCGACATCCTCGGGGAGATCCTCATCCTCAGGGAGGGGCATCGCAAGAAGATCACGAAGAGCATCTTTCCCATCGACGAGGGACACTTCGAGGCCAAGTTGCAGGGAGGGCTTCCCCTGGTCGATTTCTCGTCGGCGAAGCTGGACCTGGAGGAGCCGAAAAAGTTTTTCATCGCCCTTCTCGAAATCGGCAAGAAACGCAACCCCGTCGAGACGGAGCAGATATTGAAAGATATTGAAGACGGCAAGCTCAATTACGAGGAGATGGTCTACGATTCCTTCGCCGCGTCGGGGGAGGAAGACGCGGCAGAAGAAGCGGACGACGACACGATCGATCTGCTGAAGTTCTTCGTCGAGGAGAGCCTGCGGCCGTCTCTCGAGTTTGTCACCGATCTCTACGGTGAACGGATCACGAAGATGGGCTGGAGCGACGGCTACTGCCCTGTCTGCGGGCGGATGCCGAAGATCGGAAGGCTCGTCGACGCGGAAGGCAAGCGGCACCTGTTCTGCAGCCAGTGCGGGTTCGAGTGGCGCTTCAGGCGCGTGAAGTGCCCCTTCTGCAGCAACGAGGAGCAGCAGTCGCTCTCCTACTTCACCGTCGAGGGCGATGAGCGCTACCGCGTCGACGTCTGCGATGTCTGCAAGCGCTACATCAAGACCATCGATTTCCGCAGCGCCGGCGAGGAGGCCATCCTGGACGTGGAGGATGTGGCCACTCTCCATTTAGATATGCTTGCGCATGAGGAAGGCTACAATTAGGGACGAGGGACCGGGGACGAGGGACGAGCACCTAAGCTAAAATCCTTTTCCCCTGGTCTTTGATTCTACCCTTGTCCCTACCCCCTACACCCTGGTCCCTGTTTTCTCATCATGAAAGACAAAGACATCCAAGTGATGATGCCGTTGCTCGAGCGCGAGCTCGAGCAGTTCGGCCTGCCGCCGGTGTCGGCCATGGCTGAAGAGGCGATCGTCGATCCCTTTAAAATTCTCATCTCCACCATCATCAGCGCCAGGACCAAGGACGAGGTGACGGGACCCGCCACGGAGCGTCTCTTCGCACTGGCCGCATCACCTGCAGCGATGTCAACGCTTCCCGAGGAGAAAATCGAGAAGGCCATCTTTCCTGCCGGGTTCTACCATACGAAGGCAAAGGCCATCCGGAAGGCTTCAAAAGAGCTCATCGAGCGGTTCGGCTCCCACGTGCCCGACACGATCGATGAGCTTCTCACCCTTCCCGGCGTGGGGCGCAAGACGGCAAACCTCGTTATGACGCTCGCCCACAACAAAGCGGGGATCTGTGTCGACACGCACGTCCACCGAATCACGAACCGCTGGGGCTACGTGAAGACAAAGACCCCTCACGAAACGGAGCAGGCCCTGCGGGCAAAGCTCCCGAAAAAGCACTGGATCGTCATCAACACAATCCTCGTCATGCACGGACAGAACATCTGCAAGCCCGTCTCGCCCTTCTGCAGCCGCTGCCCCGTCTCGAAATACTGCGCCCGCATCGGCGTGACGAAAAGCCGATAATAAAATGAAAGGCCGGGCAACTTGCCAGGCCTTCCTTTCTCCACCGGTCACTGGTCACCGGTCACTGATCACTACTCTTTGTCTGTCTCATCCTTTGGGCGCTGCTGCGGGTGCGGGCGCGGGTGCGGGTGCGGGTGCGGCCGCAGCCGGGACCTGCATGCCGAGGGTCGTCATCACTTCAACGGCCTTTTCCTTCACGGTCTTCGCCTTGGCCATCGCGTCGGTCAGATCGCCTCCGGAAAAAGCGGTCTTCGCGTCATCCCACATTTTGGCCGCCGCCTCGTAGCCGCCCTTGGCGCCTTCGAGCTTCGCCTTGTCCAGGTTCTCGGGCAGTTTCTTGCTCACTGACAGGATATCGAGCCTGCTCTTGATCGCTTCAAGCATCTTGGGCATCCCGCCGCTCATCTCCTCCCAGCTTTTTGCCAGCTCGGCCTTTTTGGCAACGGCGGCAGCGGTCAGCTCTTTCACCTTGTCGGGAATGGCCTTTGCCGCAGCGAGGGCCGCATCGAAGTTGCCCTTGTCAAAATTCTCCTTCGCACCCTTGATCGCGTCTTCCACGCCCTTGGCCTGGTCGGGAATGTACTTCACCACCTCGCCCTTGACGGCGTTCCAGGATTCTTCTGCCACTTTGATCGCGGCAGCCGCCGGCTCCTTGTTGCTCGCGGCACAAGCCGCCAGGAACAGGCCGATGACGACAAACAGAATGGGGATCAGGTACTTCTTCGACTTCATCTCGGTTCCTCCTTGTCTTCAGGGTATGCGTAATTTCTGACCAATCTTGATCAAATCCGGATTCTTGAGGATGTCCTTGTTTGACTCGAAAATCTTCATGTACAGATTGGGATCGCCGTAGTATTTTTTCGAAATCTTCGACAGCGTTTCCCCTTTCTCCACGACGTGCCATTGCGTGGCATCCCACGCATCGGACCCCGTACCCTGCTGCTTTTCCTCGTCTGCCATGGTTCAGTCCCTCCTTTCCCGGTTCAAAACGCAAGGCTGCTCTGCACCTTTTGTAGCGCCGCGCGATATTTTAACGAATCCAACGGCCCGGCGCAACAAAAAAGGCCGGGCATCCGCCCGGCTCTTTTTTCACTGGTCACTAGCCACTGGTCACTTTTTTTTCCACGTCGTCCCCGTCGGGCCGTCCTGTATCACCACCCCCATCGCCAGCAGCTGATCCCTGATCTCGTCGGCCTCTTTCCAGTGCTTGGTCCTGCGCATCTCGTTTCGTTTCTCGATGAGCGTCGCTGCCTCATCGCCAAGCCGCTCTTCCTCGAAGTCCATGACGGCAAGCACAGAATCGACGGCCTTCAGGACTTCCAGAATCCGGTCCCGATCCTTTTCGCTGAAGGCGTTGCGGGCGAGCGGCGCGCTCACCCGCTTGACGAATCCGAAAAGTGCGGCCAGGGCCGCCGAGATGTTGAGATCATCGTCCATGGCAGCGTTGAAGCCCTGTCTAAGATCATAAATAAACTGATCCGTGTCCGGGCAGCCCACACCCGGCGCGAAGTGGATGAGCCGCTGGATGAACTCGTTGAGCTTCTCGACGGTGTTTTTGGCCGTCTCCATGGCCCCGGGCGAGAAGTTCAGCGGCTTGCGGTAGTGCGACGAGAGCAGGAAGTAGCGGATCTCGCTTCCCCGGTAGCCCTGCTGCTCCAGACCCGCAACCGTGAGGATGTTGCCCAGCGAGCGCGACATCTTCTTTCCCTCGACCATGACCAGGTCCGTGTTGATCCAGTAATTGGCGGGCGGCTTTCCCGTGCTGGCCTTCCCGATGGCGAGCACGTTCTCGCAGTGCGGGAAGACGATGTCGGAGCCGCTGGCGTGGATGTCGAAGGTGTCGCCGAGGGTTTTCATGGACAGGGCCGCACAGGCCAGGTGCCAGCTCGGCCGCACGTTTCCCCAGCGGGTCTTGTAGTAGATCCCCTTCTTGAGCTCCGCGAGCGTGGAGCGCTTGAGCAGGGTGAAGTCGACGGGGCTGTCCTTTTCATAATCGTCGAGCTCGATGGTCTTGCCGGACTTCACCTTGCTGAGGTCCACGTTGGAGAGCTTGCCGTAGTCCTCGAGCTTGGAGATGTCGAAGTAGACGGAGCGCAGCTTCTCGTAGGCGTAACCCTTCTCGACGAGCTTCTCCACGAGGCCCAGCATGGCTTCCACGTTTTCCTGCGCGCTCGGGTAGGAAACGTCGTTGCGGATCCGTAGCGTCTCGGTCTCCCGGAGAAATTCGCCGAAGGCCCGTTTCGTGAATTCGCCGTGCTCCAACCCCTCGCGTTCGGCTCCGGCAATTGTCTTGTCCGTGAGATCGACGATGTTGGACGTGTGTTTCACCTTGTACCCTTTCGATCCCAGGTACCGGACGATCAGGTCCGAGACGACAAAGCGCCGGTAGCTCCCGAGGTGCGGCACGAGGTGGATCGAGGGGCCGGAGGACGTCATCCGGACCTCCTCGGCACGGATGGGCTGAAAGAACTCCTTCTGCTTGGTACGAACATTGTAGGAACGAAGCGTAGACTTTTCCTTGTCGGCGAAAAGATCCGTCGACAGATAGCGCTCGGCGCTGTCGGGGAGAATGACGACGACGAGCCCTTCCTTGAGCTCCTTCGCCTTCTCGACGGCCACGTACATGGCCGCCCCGGAGCTCATGCCGGCAAAGATGCCCTCCTCGCGCAAAAGTCTTCTTGCCATCTCGTAGGCGTCCTCGTCGAGGATGTTCACCTTTTCGTCGAGGCGGCTCTTGTCGAAAATCCCCGGCCTGTAGGACTCCTTCATGTTCTTGAGGCCCTGGATCTTGTGGCCCATGTAGGGCTCGACGCCGACAATCCGGATGTCGGGGTTGTATTCCTTGAGGCGCCTCGCGCAGCCCATGGCCGTGCCGGAGGTGCCGAGAGAGGCCACCAGCAGGGTGATCTTCCCCCCGGTCTGTCGCCAGATCTCCACGGCCGTGCCGTGGTAATGGGCGGCAAGGTTGTCCTCGCTGTTGAACTGGTCGACGAGGAAGTACTTGTCGGGGTTTTCCCGCATGATGGAATAAGCTTCCTCGATGGCGCCGTCGGTTCCCAGCGCCGCAGGCGTGAACCGCAGCTCCGCACCGAGGGCCTTGAGGATCTTCTTGCGCTCTTCGCTGGCCGACTCGGACAGGGTGAGGCACAGGCGGTAGCCCTTGGCGGCGGCCACCATGGCAAGCCCGATCCCCGTGTTGCCGCTCGTCGCCTCGAGGATGATCCTGTCGTGCGTGAGTTCGCCGCGCTCTTCGGCCCGCTCGATCATGTAGAGGGCCGGCCGGTCCTTCACGGACCCTCCCGGGTTGAAGCTCTCGAGCTTCGCGTAGATCTTCACGTTCTTGTTGGGGTTGAGTTTGCGGATCTCGACGAGCGGCGTGTTGCCGATGGTCTTGAGAACCCCCTCGAATAGCTCCCTCATATCACCCCTCTTAGAAAAATGAAGGTAAGAGGTTGAGAAGGTAAGAAGTTTGGAGAATCCGCTCGGCAACGCACCGCCGTGCGATACCTTCAACTTCACCTCTTCTAACCCTCTTACCCTCTCACCTTCTTACCTTCCGGCGTAGCCTGCCGCAACGCGGCACATTAGCTGTCGAACTTGGGCACGGGTATCTTCACAAACTCCACGCCCTCTTCGCGAAGCGTCTCCTCCTCCTTGTTCGTCGTGACCCCGCGGATGTTGCGCTTGCTTTCCTCCCCGCGGTGGATCTTCAGCGCCACCTCGGCGAAACGCTCGCCCACGTCATCGAAATTTTTCGAAACGAAGTCGTGAATCCTCTCCAGCATTTTCATCGGGGAGACGTCGGTCAGGCTTGCCTTGCGCTCTTTCAGTTCGCGGCTCTTGCCCATGACGGCAATCGAGGAGGGCACCATGGCCACCTCCGCACTGCCGCACAAAGGGCAGGTGATGAGCTTCTGTGCCTTCTGCTGTTCGAACGCGGCAAGATCCTTGAACCAGCCCTCGAATTTGTGGTGCTTGTCGCACTTGAGATCGTAGACGATCACGAGGCTCTCTCCCTTCGAGGGGATTCCTGCCGGCGGGACCCGGTCGTGATTTGAATGAAATCATCGGGACCTGCTGCGGCAAGCCTGCTCATCAATCCCCTAGAGGGTTAGTAGCAAAAAACAATGGACTTTTAAAGACAAATTATATATCTTTGCCGCGTCGGGATGTGGCCCAGCCTGGTAGGGCACTGCGTTCGGGACGCAGGAGTCGCGCGTTCAAATCGCGCCATCCCGACCATTTTTTTGCCCACTAAAAAAGCCCCAGACTCCAACAGGATTCAGGGGCTTTTCCTTATTTATGATGTCTGATGCCTTTAGCCTTTAGCCTGTCCTTATCCCACAACCGCGCCGAGCTGGAATATCGGCAGGTACATCGCCACGATCATCCCGCCCACGACGCCGCCCAGGAAGACCATGAGAATGGGCTCGAGCATGGACGTCAAGGCGTTGACGGCCGTTTCCACCTCGTCGTCGTAGAAGTCGGCGATCTTGCTGAGCATGGAGTCGAGGGACCCTGTCGCCTCGCCGACAGCGATCATCTGAACGACCATGGGAGGAAAGACGGTCGTGGCGGCCAGCGGCTCGGCGATCGTCTTGCCTTCGCTGATGTTCTTGCGCGTCTCCATGAGGGCCTTCTCGACGACCTTGTTCCCGGCGGTGCGGCTCACGATCTCGAGGCCGTCGAGGATGGGTACGCCGCTGGAGATCAGGGTGGAGAGCGTCCGCGTGAACTTGGCAATGGCCACCTTCCTCATGAGCGGGCCGATCACGGGGGGCTTGAGAATAAACCGGTCGAAAAGAGACCGCCCCTTGTCCGTCTGGTAGAAGCGGACCAGGAGCACGATGGCAACGACGAATGCAGCCACGATATAGAGGGAATTATTCGTGATCAAATTGCTCAGGTCAATAAGCGACTGCGTCAGCCAGGGAAGCTCCTTCCCCATCCCGGCGAAGATGGTCTGGAAGACGGGTACGACCTTGACGAGCAGCAGGGTGATGACGGCAAACGAGATGAAGAGAACGACGGCCGGGTAGGTCATGGCCCCCTTGACCTTGCGTTGCAGTTTCGCGGACTTTTCCAGGTAGGTGGCCAGACGGTTCAGGATCGTGTCGAGGATACCTCCGGCCTCGCCTGCGGCGATCATGTTGCAGAAAAGATCGTTGAAGACTTTCGGATGCTTCCGCAGGGCGTCGGTAAGGGTGGAGCCGCCCTCGATGTCTTCCTTGATGGCACGAATGACCCGGGCAAAGGACTTGTTCTGTTCCTGGGTGGCCAGGATGTCGAGGCACTGGATGAGCGGAAGACCCGCGCTGATCATCGTCGAGAACTGGCGGGAAAAGATAACGACATCCTTCCCTTTGACGCCACCCCGAAAAGGAATCATTTCCAGGAGATCTTTCGGCTTTCCCTTTACGCGGGTCGGTTTGAGACCCTGCCTGCGGAGTTGTGTGCGAACGGCCGCCTCATTGATGGCTTCCGTTTCTCCTTTTTTGACCTCGCCGGCCCTTCCCTGGGCTACCCAAACGTAAACTGCCATAATCGTTCTCCTCGATTCATCAAGTGCTTCAGGCTTTTACCGGAGCATCGCGAAAAAATCGCGAAATCACGCATGCCCCACCTTTCTTATCATCGGCATTTTCCCGGATTTCTTAATCCCGATCTGCCGGGTCACGCAAGGCAAGGGTGTGTGCTGCCAAGGGAAGCAAAATCGGTGCCATGGGGTGGAACCGGGCTGGTGTCAGCGCGAACGGGAGCTACGGCGTATTTCATGAAGCAGGATCCCGGCGGCGACGGAGACGTTCAGGGAGTCGATCCGGCCGAAGAGGGGGATGGAAAGCAGCACATCGCAGTGCTTGCGCACCAGCGGCCTGATCCCCTTGCCTTCGCTGCCCATGACGAGACCCACGTTCCCCTCGAAGCGGACCGATCCGGCATCGCAATCCGAGGAGGCATCGGCGCCGTAGATCCAAAATCCATTTTCCTTCATGAATTCAATAGACTGGGTGATGTTTACGACCCGGGCAACCGGGATGTGACCGGCAGCACCGGCAGAGGCCTTGATGACGGCGGGGGTGATTCCGGCAGCGCGGTCGCGGGGGATGACGACCCCGTTGGCGCCGAAGCAGTGGGCCGTGCGGATGAGAGAGCCCAAGTTCTGGGGGTCCTCAACCCCGTCGAGCAGAAGCACGAGGCTCGCGGGAAAAGCGGGATGACGGTTTGCGATGATTTCCTCAAGGCCTGCGTAGGCAAACTCCCCGCAAAGGCACAGCACGCCCTGGTGGGCCGCGGTACCTGCCTGGCGGTCGAGGGCTTCCCGCCCGCGAACCTCCACCGCGATGCCCCGGGCCGACGCCAGCCCGAGAATCTTTTTCACATCCTCGCCTTTCCGCCCTTCGGCGAGAATGATTTTCCGGACGTTGCCGCCCTCGCTCCTGAGGATCTCCGAGACGGGATTGATGCCGTAGATGACTTGCATAAGAAGTGACCAGTGTAAAGAGAAATAAAAAGACACGGCGCTTCACGCGCCGCTACGAAACAGACGAGATAGACCAGATAGACGAGACAGACCAGCATCATCCCCGATCGGCCAGGCCCAGGGCGATCTCCTCCACGATGCGGTCGGCCGCCTCGACGGGGTCCTTTGCCAGCCGGATGGGCCGGCCCACAACGATGTAGTCGGCGCCGTTGCGGATCGCCTCGCGGGGGGTGTCGATCCGTTTCTGGTCGTCTTTCTCCACCTCGCCGCCGCCCAGGCGGATGCCGGGGGTCACGATGGCAAACTGGGGGCCGCAGTTCCCACGAATGGATAGAATATCCTGAGGTGAGGCCACCACTCCGCCTACGCCGGCGCGGCATGCTGCGGCCGCAAGATGCGCAGCAAGCCCCTGTGTCGTCTGGTGAAACCCAAGCTCGGAGAGGTCCCGGTCATTGAGACTGGTCAGTACCGTAACGGCCAGGATGAGGGGCTTTTCCACCCCGGCCTCGCGGGCCGTCTTCTCCACGGCCTCGACGGTCTTCTCCATCATCTCCCGCCCCCCGAGGGCATGGACGTTGAACATGGCGACCCCGAGTTTCACGGCCCCCTCGGCGGCCTTGGCAACCGTATTGGGAATGTCGTGGAACTTGAGATCGAGAAAAACCCGTCCCCCCAGGTCCTGGATCCGGCGGACGATCGCGGGCCCGAAGTGGGTAAAGGCCTCCTTGCCGACTTTGTAGACCCCGATGTGGTCCCGAAGGCGCTCGACCCAATGCAGGGTCTCGTCGATGCCGTCGCCCATGTCCAGGGCAAAGATGAGGCGCGAACGGGCCTCCTTACTCGGAATCGTCCTCATCACCAATGAACCCCATCTCGTCGCCGATCTGCCTTGCCTGTTCCTCAACCCTGTCCAGAAGCTCCGGATGAGAATACCTCACCTTGGCCGCAGCCACCTCGCGCAACGCCGTGACCACGGGCTTGTTGTCCCGATTGTCCACCAGCGGCTGTGATCCCTTGAGCAGCTGGCGGGTCCGCTGACCTGTCAGGATCACGAGGGCAAAGCGGTTTCTTGCCTCTTTCAATGCGTCTTCAACGGTAACTCTTGCCATATTTAGTTGCCTCCCGATTGATCAAAGAAAGGTTTTATCTTCACCATCATGCGTTCACGCCTGCACGTTTCCGCTACATAGACGGACCGCAGGTGTTCGATGGCCGCGTCCAGGTTGTCATTCATAATGATGTAATCATACCACACGATCTCGCGAATCTCACTGAGCGCGTTGTCGAACCGCCGGCGGATCGTCTCCTCCGTCTCGGAACCCCGGCCCCTCAGGCGACGCTCGAGTTCCTCGATGGACGGGGGGATGACGAAGACGAAAATGCCCCCCGGCCAGGCCTTCTTCAGGGCCCGGGCCCCGCGCGTGTCCACATCCAGCAGCAGGTCGTGGCCTCCCCTGAGGGCCGCTTCCATGGTTTCCCGGGAGGTCCCGTAGAGCTGACCGAAGTTCTCGGCCCACTCGATCAGGTCGCCGCGGCCGATCCGGTCGCGAAACTCCGCCTCGGTGACGAAGTGATAATCCTTTCCGTCTGTCTCTAGGGGCCTGGGCGGCCGCGTGGTCAGGGATACGGAAAACCGAAGCTGCGGAAACCTCTCCAGCAGGGCCTTGCAGACGGAGGTCTTTCCCGATCCCGAGGGACCCGTCACGGCGATGAAGATCCCTTCCATCGGCAAGCGCTCACTCGACATTCTGGGCCTGCTCCCTCAGCTTGGCCAGTTCACTCTTGAGTTCGATGACGTCCTGCGCAATGGCGATGTCGTTGCTCTTGGACCCGAGGGTGTTCACCTCCCGCCCCATCTCCTGGAGCAGGAAGTCAAGCTTGCGTCCGATGGCCTCTGGGCTCTGGAGGAGCTTTTCCATCTGGCCGATATGGCTCTCGAATCGCACGATCTCCTCGGTGATGTCGCTCTTATCCGCCAGGAGGGCCACCTCCTGGCTCAATCGCACGGGGTCCATTTCGAGGCCGTCCGTCAGTTCGCGGATTCTCTCCTGGAGCCGCTGCTTGTACTCGAGGACGGTCCGGGGAGCCCGGGCTTTCGCCGAGCCGAGATGGCGCGTTAAGGTATCGAGCCGCGCCAGAAAGTCCTTCTTCAGGACTTCGCCTTCCACCTGGCGCATCCGGATGAGGGCATCGATGGCCTCATCGAGGGTCTTCTGGAGCCCCCCCCAGGCAGCCGTCGGGTCGAAGCGGGTCTCCGAAGGCACGAAAATCTCCTTGAAGCGGACGAGGGTCCTCAGATCGATCTCTTCCTTGAGGTCCAGTTCCTCTTTGATCCTCACGAGCAGGGAATGGTAATTCCGGAGCAGGGGCACGTTGAGGCTGTACTGGACGCCGTTGTCCGGACCCGACTCCGCGTCGGCCTGGATGCTGATCTCGATGCGCCCGCGGAAAATCCGCTCGCCCACCCTTTTCTTGATGCCCACTTCCAGGGGGGAAAGGACGTTGGGCAAGCGGGTGATGATCTCGATGTAGCGGTGGTTGAGCGACTTGATCTCGATGACCCACTTGCGCCCCTCGATCTGTGTCTCCGCCCTGCCGTAACCGGTCATGCTGAGCATGTACAAACTCCTGGCATAAGGCTAAAGGCTTAGGGCTTAGGGCTTAGGGCTTAAGGCAAAAAGAAAGAAAAAAGATTCTCGTACAAAATTGCCTTACGCCATTCGCCTTAAGCCTTATGCCTGTTTTTTAACTGAATCATATATCGCTTCCGCAACCCGTTGAGCATCCCGATCGTCTGCTCCGAGCGGTAGTCGGGATAGGTCCATTCGAGAGGCCGGTACGTTTCCTTCCGGTACACAAGCGTCAGGTCTGCGTAGATGCCCTGCCCGATGTATGGCCGGTGGGAAAAGCCCTTCCCTGTGGCAAGGATGAAATGCTGCTTTGCCATGTAACCCGGGTCAATGTTGACCCGCCTTGCCCCGCCCTCGGAGAGCTGCCCCTCCAATGCGTTTGTCTCAAGCTTGATCGCCGGAAGTTCTTCCGACCGGATCAGTCCGTCCAAGGCGACGAAACGCCGGACGAGGGCCGGACCCATCTCGGCGGCGTAATAGTTCGTGTAGGCGAACGGGAGGATCTCGCTCACGAAGTCGGGATTCCCGTGGCGCTGCGCCAATTCCCGGATGACCGCCTCCAGCAGGCCCGCATCACCGGCGAGCACGCTCACGAACAACTTAACCGGCTCGGGTTCTCGCGGCTTGCTCATCAGACTTGTCTATCCCGTCCGCCCGGTCTCCGCCTCTTGGGTTCAACTGCGATGCCGCGTCCAGGATACAGGCTGCAGGCCACAGGCTGCAGAAAAAGGGACAAGCAGGACGGTTCTGTTGCCTGTTGCCTGTTGCCTACACCACTCTTTTGAGTTCCGCAGGCGACACCGTGGCCGTGCCGATTTTGCCCACGACAACCCCTGCCGCCTTGTTGGCCATGTAGGCCGCTTCCCGGAAAGAAGCCCCGGAAGCAAGCGACAGGGCAAAAATGCCGATGGCCGTGTCCCCCGCGCCGGTCACGTCGAACACTTCCTTCGCCTCGGCGGGGATGTGAAAATCCCGTCCCCCGCGCTCGAAAAGGTCCATGCCCGCTTCGCCGCGCGTGATAAGGACCGCCCGGAACCCGTATTGTTTCAGGATTTCCCGGCCGATGCGGGCGATATCGGCCCGCCGGCCTTCATTGAGCTCCTGGGTGTTTTCAACGCCCACGGCGCGGCCCGCCTCGTGGTGGTTGGGCGTGATGACGTCGAAGTCCCTGTATACCGTGAAATCGTTTCGCTTCGGATCCACGCAAACCGGGATGCGGCGCCCCGACACGGCCCGGCGGATCCCGTCGAGCAGGCGCTCCGAAACGATCCCCTTATTGTAATCGGAGATCACGATGGCCTGAAGCTCGTCGAGAATGGACGTGACATATTGAACGATGCGGTCGACGCTACCGGGTTGGACGGCGTGCCGGCTCTCCCGGTCATAGCGGACCATCTGCTGCCCATGGGCAACGATCCTCGTCTTCACCGTCGTGGGCCTCTCACCCTCCCGGACCAGTCCGCCCGTATCGACATCCATCTGCTGCAGCTTTGCCTCGAGCCAGTCGCCCATCCCGTCGGAGCCGATGATCCCTGCCACGGCAACGGTGCCTCCCATGGCGTGGATGTTGCTCACCACGTTGCCCGACCCGCCCATCATGAGGTTCTCCTTCGTCACCTCCACGACGGGGACAGGGGCCTCGGGCGAGATCCGGGAGACCTTTCCCCAGATGAAGTGGTCCACCATGAGATCCCCGATGACGAGCACCCTCGAGGAGGGGTACTGACCGATGATCTCCAGGGCGCGCTTGCGATTGACTGGCCTTTTCAACATCTGCTGCATATTGCCTGCTGTCTATTGCACCTTGCTCCGGAAGTACGGCAACACCCGCTTCAATCCCTCGTCGAGGGAGACCCTCGGCTCCCAGCCGAGCAGGCGCTTTGCCTTACCGATATCGGGCCGCCTGAGCTTCGGGTCGTCCTCGGGCAGGGGCCGGTATACGATCCGGCTCTTCGAACCGGTGACCCCCAGGATCCGGTGCGCCAGCTCCAGAAGGGTGATCTCGTCGGGATTGCCCAGGTTGACCGGGTAACCCTCTCCGGAAAAGAGAAGCCGGCAGATGCCCTCGACCAGATCGTCGACGTAGCAGAAGCTCCGGGTCTGGGTGCCGTCTCCAAAAACGGTCAGATCCTCGCCCCTGAGGCACTGGCCCATGAATGCGGGAAGCGCCCGCCCGTCCTCGAGTCGCATCCGGGGACCGTAGGTGTTGAAGATCCGCACGATCCGGGTCTCGACACCGTGATAGCGGTGATAGGCCATGGTCATGGATTCGGCAAACCGCTTTGCCTCATCATAGACGCCCCGGGGCCCCACGGGATTCACGTTCCCCCAGTAGTCTTCGGTCTGCGGATGGACGAGGGGGTCGCCATAGCACTCCGATGTCGAGGCCAGCAGGAACCGGGCCTTCTTGGACAGTGCCAACCCCAAGGCCTTGTGCGTGCCCAGAGAGCCCACCTTGAGGGTCTGGATGGGCATCCTCAGGTAATCGATCGGGCTCGCCGGCGAGGCAAAGTGAAGAATGTTGTGGAGCTCTCCGTCGACATGGAGATAATTCGTCACATCGTACTGGATGAAGCTGAAGCGCTTCTTCCCCAGCAGGTGCGATATGTTTTCCATATTCCCGGTCGAGAGGTTGTCGATACAGATGACCTCATGACCCTTTTCGATCAGATAATCGCACAGATGGCTTCCCAGAAAGCCCGCACCGCCGGTGATCAGTGTCCGTTCCATGGAGCTGTGAAGCAACCTTCCGATTAACATTATGCGTAAAGGAGTGGAATATTATTACTAGATGCCTGTTTTGTCAACGTTTTTATTCCCCGGGCCCTCCAGTGCGGCCCCGTGAGGCGCCGGCGACGGAGCCCCCCCGGGGGGTGACCGGCCGAAAACATTCTTGACACATCTGCAAAAAAAATATAGTGAAATTCACTTTGTTCCCGCATGCAGGGGGCAAAAAAACGATTGCGAATGAGCACTTCCGGGGTCAGACGATGGAAGACAGTGAACTTTTCAAGGTGAGACGGGAAAAAGTCGAGGCCCTCGCCGCCTCGGGCGTCGAGACCTACCCAAACGACGCAAAGGTGACCCACCTCTCCAGGCAGATTCTTGACACCTACGGGCAGATGGACAACGAGACCCTGGAGAAGGTGGCGGAGCGGTTCTCCATCGCGGGGCGGATCATGGCGATCCGGGATTTCGGCAAAGGGGCCTTCATCGCCGTCCAGGACCGCAAGGGGCGCATCCAGGCTTTCATCCGCAAGGACAAGGTGGGCGAGGAGGCCTTCGCCCTTTTCAAGAGCCTCGACGTGGGCGATATCGTCCACCTCACCGGCAGGGTCTTCAAGACCCGCACGGGGGAGCTCACCCTCGAGGTCGAGGGGCTTCGCCTGCTCACCAAGTGCCTTCGGCCCCTGCCGGAAAAATGGCACGGCCTGACCGACGTGGAGATCCGCTACCGCCAGCGCTACCTCGACCTCACCGTGAACCCGAAAGTCAAGGAGGTCTTCGAGGCACGCAGCCGGATCATCCAGTCCATCCGCACGTTCCTGCACGAGCGGGACTTCCTCGAGGTGGAGACCCCCATGATGCAGCCCCTGGCCGGGGGGGCCATGGCGAAGCCCTTCAAAACCTACCACAACGCCCTCGGTCAGGATCTCTTCCTGCGGATCGCTCCGGAGCTCTACCTCAAGCGACTCGTCGCGGGCGGGTTGGCACGGGTCCTCGG
>CAZUBX010000056.1:0-21222 GCA_964619035.1 uncultured Syntrophaceae bacterium
GGTGTTGTTCAGATAAAGAATTTACAGGATGGAGTAACATACAAGGGACGAGGAAGAAGTGACTGAGTGACTGAGTGTCTAAGTGTCTAAGTGTCTGAGTGAAGAAAAGGCCAAAGGAAAGAAGGCAAAGAAAAAGGATCGGGAGACGCTCTCCGATCCTTTCTTATTTCCTGAAGCCTGTAGCCTGATACCTGTAGCCTGCGGCGAAGCCGCTAGCGGTACTGCGTGAAGCTGAAGGGGTCAGCTACCTTTCGGAGGCTCTCGTCGATCTCGCTGTAGCTCGCCAGGTAAAACTCGATCGTTTTCCCCGAAGGGACGGTCTTCTGGAGCTCCTCCATGATCTGGGTCGAAGGCTCGGCCAGGACGAGCTTGATGGCCTTCGCGCTGTTTTCCAGGACGATGATCTTGCGCTCCATGGCGTAACGCTCGCCGATGACTTTCTGGAGCTGGGGGTTGGGCTGGTAGTCCTTCATGGTCAGGATGGGCATGTTGAAGTGCTTCGACAGGGCCGTCAGATAGCCACGGCTGTTGATATAGCCCATCTCGATGAGAAGCAGCCCCAGGGGTCTCGTGTGGCCCCACTTCTCCTGGATCTTCTTCTGCTTCGACAGGGCTTCCTCGAGCTGCTCGCGGGTGATCAGTTTCTGATCGACGAGAATCTCGCCGATGCTCTTGCGCTTGTTGAAGTAGTAAAGGGCATGGTTGATCTTTTCCTGAGGGACGCCGATCTCGAAGAGGATCTCGCCGAGGTACTTGCCGGGCTGTTCGTCCTTGATCTTCAACGCCTGGTCCAGCTGTTCCTGCCTGATGATCCCTTTCTCGACAAGGATCTGTCCCAAGGTCTTAACGCCGCCCGACTTTGATTTGATCTCCATCCCTGCCTCTCGTTTCTTCGTTGCTCATTCCGTTGTAGGGATGCGCGAATGGACCGCGCCGAATTGTTGTTGAGCAATAAGCGTGCCACGCCCTGGGAGACCGCGGACTTGACATGGGGTGGTGTGTGTGAGAGCATCCATCGCGGCCCGTGTCCGCAAGAGAACGAGGCGGAAGACAAAATCTCTTTTCTTCCTCTTCACCCAGACACTTAGACACTCCGTCACTTCTTTCACTGCCGCGCAGCGGCCGGACCCTTGACCCTGAGAAAGCCGTCTTGTCAGCAAACAAATTCAACCTCAAAGTCCTGCTTCTTCTCTCTTCGGGCCATCTCGTCACGGACCTCTACCAGGGGGCTTTGCCGGTCATCCTGCCCTTCCTGAAGGCAAAGCTCATGCTCTCCTACACCGCGACGGGTGTGATTCTGCTGGTGGGCACCCTCGCGTCGTCGGTGATCCAGCCCCTCTTCGGCTACATCTCGGACCGTAAGGAAAAACCCCTGCTGCTGCCCCTGGGGTGCCTCTGCGCGGGGTTGGGGTTTTCGCTGCTCGCCTTTCCCACGAGTTTTGCCCTTGTGTTGCCGCTTGTCATCTTGAGCGGCCTGGGGATCGCCTCCTACCATCCCGAGGGGTTCCGCACCGCTCATTTCTTCACGGGCGAAAAAAA
This sequence comes from uncultured Syntrophaceae bacterium, assembly GCA_964619035.1. Lineage (GTDB taxonomy): Bacteria > Desulfobacterota > Syntrophia > Syntrophales > UBA2192 > UBA2192. Next base: position 1,540 of record CAZUBX010000056.1, read on the forward strand.
AGTCACCGGGATGTCCATTTTCTCCGTCGGGGGAAACCTGGGCTTTGCCATCGGCCCGCTTCTGGCTCTTTTTGTGGTTCAGACCTGGGGCTTTGACCGCCTGTTCGTCCTGGTCGCCCCCGCAGTGATCTTCGTCGCGGTCATCCTCACGTTCTGGCACGCAATCGCCATTCCCCGTTCAGGAGAGCAAGCAACCGTTGCCGGGAAGGGCACGGGAGCGGAAACGGCACAATGGTTCTCGCTGTTTATGCTCATTGCGGTTGTGGTCATGCGCTCCTGGATCCAGGTGGGCCTTCTGACGTATATCCCCTTCTACTTCATCGACTACCTGAAGGGCGATGCGCTTCAGGCGGGATTTCTCGTCTCCACGTTCCTCGCCGGCGGTGCGATCGGGACGCTTGCCGGGGCGCCACTTGCCGATCGGTGGGGCCACAAACGCTACCTGGTCCTGTCGATGCTACTGTCTTCCCTCATGATGCCCCTGTTTTTCGTCACGAAGGGGATCCTGCTCTTCGTGGTTCTCGGTCTTTTGGGTATGATCCTCATCTCCTCCTTCTCGGTGACCATCGTCATGGCACAGCATCTGATCCCGCAGGGCCTGGGAGTCGCCTCGGGTCTCATGGCAGGATTTGCCATCGGCACCGGGGGGATCTGCGTGACGCTGCTCGGCGTGATCGCCGATCACGTCGGCGTCCCTGCAGCCCTGCAGTCGATCATGGTGCTCCCTGTCATCGGCTTTCTTCTCGCCCTGGGCCTGAAGTACAAGCAAACCGGTGGTCGGTGATCCGTAAAAAAATCCCCCTCTTTCCCCCAATGAGCCTGCTACGCAGGCAGTAACTGGGTGACTAGTAAACTGGTTGATAAGGAAGACAAGGCAGGGGCTACGCAGCGGCGGGTCGTCTTTTCTTCCCTTATTAACTGATTACCTAATCAACCAATTCCTGCAGCGAAGCTGCTTTGGGGGATGAAAGGGGGATTTTCTTGCCTTGAGGCCTGAGGCTTTCTTCCTCGAACCCTATCCTCGGTCCTTTACTGTACCGGAATAATCACAAAAATCAGCACATCCCACACCGCGTGCGAGATGAGGCCCGGCCACACGGACCGGTAGCGCAAAAACATGGCGCCCCAGAAGAGCCCGCAGATCAGGGAGGCCATGAAGAGCATGAAGTTGAATCCGAAGACATGGATGGCGGCGTAGACGAGCGAGGCGACGAGGTAGCCGCCTGTCCTGCCGTATCTCCCGCAGAGACGTTCCTGCACGAAGGCGCGCCAGAAGATCTCCTCGGCGGGCCCCACCCAGAGCAGCAGCAAAAGCCCGATCGTGAGCGGAGAGGCCTGTGCCCGCGTGCTGTAGATGCCGGCGATTTCCGGCCTGGCGAAATGGAAGAGCTGTGTTGAGACGGCGTTTCCGGCCCAGAAGATCGCATAGAGGATCAGGGCCGACAGAAGCCCGATGAGAATGTGGGCGGGTTTGAAGAAATAGATCTCGCGGAGCCTGTTTCTCTGGAGCCACAGGCCCGCGCCCGCCAGAACGGCCGTTGCCATCGCCATGACGAGCCAGAAATTCAGGTGAGGGGCCGTCCACGGCGAAAACATGACGAACCAGAAAAACGTTGCCAGGGAACAGAGCCAGACGACAGAGTTCATTTCAGGAAGGTCCCGATGAAAATGGCTACCCCGAAAAGGGCACAGAACGCCAGATGCAGCTGGGCCGACATGACATCCCCCATGGCAATGGATTCGGGGTTTCCCGGAACGCTCGCCAGCACGGCCTTTACATTGCGCAGCGCCAGCGGCAGGGTGAGCAGTACGGCCAGGGCCAGGGGCGTGACGAGCTTCGCCAGGACCATCACGAGCACGACGAGATAGGCCCCCGCAACGAGGCCCACGTAAATGGCCTTGGCAGCCGGGACACCAAGCACCATGGCCATCGTCTTGATGTTTGCCCGGGCATCGTGGGTGATGTCCCGCAGGTTGTTGGCGTGAAGGATCGTCGCCACGAGACATCCCACGGGAAGCGACGCATAGAGAACCGTCAGGTTGAAGCCGCCCGTCAGGGCGAGGTAGGAGCCGATGACCATGAGCGGCCCCATGAGGATAAATACCAGGATGTCGCCCAGGGCCACGTACTTGTAGGCGACGGGACCGCCCGTGTAAAACCACCCGCCCAGAAGCCCGATCACTCCCAGGATGAAAATCGGCCATCCGCGCACCGCAACCAGGAGCAGGCCCAGGGAGAAGCCGACGGCAAAGAGGATGATGCCCGCCGCGAGAAGCTGCTTCGGGGTCAGAAGCCCTTCGACGAGGACCCGGCTCGACCCGAATGTCTCTTCCCGGTCCACGCCCCTGCGGTAGTCGAAATAGTCGCTGACCATGTTCGTCCCGATGTGAAACAGAAGCGAGCAGGCAACGATGAGGGGGAAAAGAGGCCAGTCGACAGGGCCTTCAGCGGATGAGGCCAGCACGGCGCCGATAACTACGGGAAAAACCGAGGCCGTCAGTGAAAAAGGACGGGCTGCCTGAAACCAGACGCTCAGCAGGCTTCGTTTCTGATCTACGGTCGATGTATCTCTTGTCCCCATTTCTCAACCCTCTGTTCAGGCAAAACTCCTAGACGGGGTTTTTATCCATACCCGACATGTCAAGTCAAGCCCAAAAATCCGCTTTCGTGAATCATAAGATAAACACGATGCGGGGCAATGGGAAGGGGCGAGGGAATCGGGAATTGTGTGCTGGGGGGGGAATAGAAAGGGCGGCCGAGACGGCCGCCCCACTACCTTCGCCTTAAGCCTTTAGCCTTATGCCTTACGCCGGACGTCAGTCCACTCTTTTGAATGCCTGCTTCTTTGCCTTGCATACGGGGCACTCGTCCGGCGCCTCGCCCTCGACGGTCATCCCGCAGACCTGGCATACCCAGTAGTCCGCATCGGGCGTCTTGCCCAGGTTATCGAGCATTTTCTGATAGAGCGCCGCGTGGATCTTCTCCACGGCGTTGGCGAACTCGAAGCTCCTGAGCGCTCCCGCAACCCCCTCGGCCTTGGCGTCGGCGATCATCTCGGGGTACATCTTCTGGAATTCGTAGGACTCACCGGAGATGGCCTCCTGGAGGTTTTCCTTCGTGGACTTGACCCCCGCCAACTCCCGCAGATGGGCGTGGGCGTGCACCGTCTCGGCCTCGGCAGCGGCCCGGAAAAGCCTTGCCGCCTGTTTGAATCCTTCCAGCTCGGCTTTCTTCGCGAAGGCGAGGTACTTGCGGTTGGCCTGCGATTCGCCTGCAAAGGCGTCTTCGAGGTGCTTTTTCGTCTTTGACATTCTATCCTCCTTCAAGTTGTTCTCGATTGATTTCGCGGTCTTTGGAAAGGGGCATGAAATACAGGCCCTGTGACAAACCGCAATATGGGTAACTTTATCAGCCTTTTTTCCTTTTTACAAACTTTTCCAGCTCGATCGCGACGAAGGGGATGAAGGACAGGGCCGTGCAGAGGAGAAGCTCGCCGGCCGTGAGAGGATCCGTTTTGAAGATGGGGTTCAGGGAGGGCACGTAGATCACCGCGAGCTGCAACAGGACCCCCGCGGCAACCGCCCCCAGCATGGCCTTGTTGGTGAAGAGCCCGAGCTTGAACAGGGACTCCTTTTCCGAGCGGACCGCCAGCGCCGTCGTCAGCTGGGCCCAAACGATGACCGTGAAGACCATGGTTTCCCAATGGTCATTGCCTGCAGCGATCTGCAGGTACTGAAGCCCGATGCAGAGTGCCGCCATCAGCAGGCCCACCCAGATGCAGAAAATGCCCAATCCGTGGGCGAAGATGCCCTCCCCCGGGTCCCGCGGCGGGCGCTGCATCACCTCCCCCTCGGCGGGCTCCACGGCGAGGGCGAGCGCCGGGAGGCTGTCCGTCACGAGGTTCATCCAGAGAATCTGGATCGGTTGCAGGGGAAGCGGCAGCCCCAGGATGGGGGCCAGGAAGAGCGTCCATACCTCGCCGGAATTGCAGGCCAGGAGGTACTTGATGAACTTCCGGATGTTGTCATAGATCATCCGGCCTTCCTTGACGGCCTTCACAATGGTGGCGAAGTTGTCGTCCAACAGGATCATATGGGAGGCTTCCTTGGAGACATCCGTCCCCGTGATCCCCATGGCGATCCCGATGTCGGCCCGCTTGAGCGCCGGGGCATCGTTCACGCCGTCGCCCGTCATGGCCACGATCTGCCCTTTGTCCTGAAGGGCCTTCACGATCTTGAGCTTCTGTTCGGGGATCATCCGCGCGTAGACCCGGATGTCCTCCACCTGGTTCTCGAAGTCCTCGGGGGAGATCCTGTCCAGGTCCCGGCAGGTCATCACCGTGCCCCCGTCGTCGATGATCCCGATGCGCCGGGCAATGGAGCGCGCCGTCAGCGGGTGGTCCCCCGTGATCATGACGGGCCGGATGCCGGCGGACTTGCAGAGGGATACGGCCTGGCGGACCTCCTCGCGGGGCGGATCCAGCATGCCGACAAGGCCGAGAAACGTGAGTCCCTCTTCCACATGTTCGGCTGACAAATCGTCGGGCAATTTGTTCCAATGCCGCGCGGTCACGGCCAGGACGCGGAGACCCTCTTCGGCCATCCGGTCGTTCACGCGGCTGATCTCGTCGGCATCGATCGGCTTGAGCCCTCGCGCGGTCAGTACGTTGATCGACTTCTCCTGCAACACGTCGACGCCCCCCTTCGTGAGGGCCATGTACCCCCCCGGCCACCGGTGGATTGTCGTCATGCACTTGCGCTCCGAGTCGAAGGGGATCTCGGCCACACGGGGATGCTCCCTCTCGAGATCGGCCTTGCGAAATCCGTGCTCTTTGGCAACCCGGTAGAGGGCGATTTCCGTAGGATCCCCGCTGACCCCGATGATATCCCCATTGGTACAAGGGAGCGCATCGTTGCTGAGGGCCAGCGCCTTCAGGAGGTGGTCGAACCGTTCGATCTCGGGGTCATCGCTTTTGTAAAGCGTCCCGTCGGCGAAGATCTCCTCGACGGTCATACGGTTCATCGTGAGTGTCCCCGTCTTGTCGGAGCAGATCGTTGTGACGGACCCCAGGGTCTCGACGGCAGGGAGTTTGCGGATGAGGGCATTGTGCTCGACCATCTTGCGCGCCCCCAGGGCAAGCGAGATCGTGATGACGGCGGGCAGGGCCTCTGGGATGGCGGCCACGGCAAGCGTAACGGCCGTGAGGAACATCAGCACGGGGGCCTCTCCCCGCAGGATCCCCACGCCGAAGATGAACGCGCAGATGAAAAGAATGGCCACGGCAAGCTTCTTGCCGAAAACGACGAGGCGCCTCTGGAGGGGGGTCTTGACCTCCACTTCCTCCTGGAGCATGGAGGCGATCTTGCCGAGCTCCGTGCCCATCCCCGTGCCGACGACGACACCGGTGCCCCGGCCGTAGGTGACGACGGTGCCCTTGAAGGCCATGTTCGACCGATCCCCCAGGGAAAGCATCTCCCCGGGAAGCGCGCGGGTGTGCTTCTCCACGGGGACCGACTCACCCGTGAGGGCCGCCTCCTCGATTTTGAGCCGGGCCACCTCGGTCAGTCGCATATCGGCCGGGACGATTCCCCCCGCTTCCAGCAGCACCAGGTCCCCCGGGACGATCTCCGAGCCGGGGACGGACGAAACACTGCCGTCGCGAAGGACCCGAGCGGCCGGGGCGGCCATCTGCTTCAGGGCCTCCATGGCCTTCTCGGCGCGGTACTCCTGGACGAAACCGATGACGGCATTCAGAATGACGATGACGAGGATGGCGATGGTGTCGGCCAGATCGCCGACGAAGCCCGAGACGACAGCAGCAGCGATCAGCACCAGGATCATGAAATCCCGGAACTGGTCAAGGAGCATGGCCAGCGGTGATCGCTTCCCCTTCTCTGTCAGTTCGTTGCGGCCGTATTTCGCGAGTCGATTGCCGGCTTCTTCCGATCGAAGGCCGTCGATGGGTACTTCCAGTTCGGCGAGGACCGCCTTGAGCTCTTTCTGGTGCCAGTCCATGTATCCCCCCAGCCCCTTGTCACCCCTACCAGATCAGTCCCGCCGCCGTCAAGCAGCCTGTATCGAAACGGGCGGAGGTCAATCGCCGACGGCACTCATGAATCCGGGGAAAAACGGGAAAAAGCCTCTGCACCTCGCCGCGACCGGGAAATCGTGCAGGAATAGTCAAATTTCATTGATAATCTGAGACAATAGCGATATTGTGTAATAATTATATCATCGGTTGCATTATTGATCATTTTCTGTGGATGGTTGATGATGGTTTCACGGAGTCCCTATGTACCGCATCGTGATCGTTCCTCTGCTTGTTTGCGCCCTATTGCTGTCCGGGTGCGTGTCGTACAAGAAGTTTGAGGATCTGCAGCTCGAGAACTCAAAGCTCAACCAGGAGCTTCTGCTCTCCCGGCAGCAGAATGACACCCTTGCTCAGGATCTGAAGCAGTTCAGGGAATTGTCCGATTTCTATTATCAGTCGGGCATGCAGCTCTATACGGAGAAAAAGTACGGCGAGGCCCAGGAGAAGTTCCAGACCCTCGTCGACCGCTACCCGACGAGCCCCCACGCCGCCGTAGCCAACGAGAAGATCGCCGAGATCCGGAACCTCGCCCTGAATAACTACCAGAAAATCATTGAGTCCGTGGAAGCAACACGGGACCTGCGGGGGAGGATCGACCTGATCGACCGGGAAATGAAGACGACCTTCCTGACGAAGGATCTGGCGGACAAGCTCCTCACGCTGCGCGAGAGCCTGCGGCAGGACCTGGAAGGGGAGTTGGAGGCACAGAGGGAAATCAGCCGCAACATCCTCATCGAGGATGACCCCATCAAGTCCTGGAAGGTCTATCGCTCCACCCGGATGCTCACCCAGCCGATCGGCGAGGACCGGAAGTTCTTCGTGGAGCTCTACTTCATCCAGCGATACACGGGCAAGAAATTCTATAAGGTGAAAACAAGGTACCAGGCCCCCGAGTACCTTTCCTACGAGTCCGTCACCCTGCAGGGCCAGAACGGCACGAAGCTGACCGTCGACACGATCTACCCGCAGAAGCAGTCCATGGTCGATTCCGACGGAGTGACCGAATGGTCCGACAACGAGATTGCCGAAGACGACAAGATCAACCGGCTGGCGAAATCCAATTCGATCACGGTGACCTTCAAGGGCGGCAACCGCTACACCTTCGAGATGAACGAACAGCAGTTGACCGCATTCCGCGAGGTCGTGCGGAAGTACCAAATCATAAGATAGGGACCAAGGTGTAGGGTGTAGGGTGTAGGGTCCAGGGAACCGAAAGCAAACAAAGAGGGCTTGCCGTCCGGCAAGCCCTCTTTGTTTGCAGGTCCAATCTTCTTCACTTCTTCACTCAGACACTCAGGCACTCAGACACTTCTTTCACTTCCCCTCCAGATTTCCGATGCAGATATCGACGACGAAGGGCCCGTCGGCCGTCTCGAAGGGGATGATGATGCTGGGGCCCCCGAGCACGTGGCTGATGGAATGATCCTTGCCGGTCACCACGGTGGGGATGGCCGCCGTGATGTTGAAGCCCATGGTCTCGATCTCCTTGCGGGCCGCGCCGGAGACCATGTTGGTGATCTCGCCCACGGCGTCCTTGATTTCGCCGTTGAGGCTCTTGATATCCTCTCCCAGCATGTTGGAGACGATTTTCAGGATGCTGCCTTCACTGAAGCTCAGCGCGAGCGATCCCCGTGCCGCGCCGGTCAGGCCGATGATCCCCGAGATGTCGCCCCGGGCGATCGAGTCCTTTTTGAGAAAGGGTTTCCCGGCCTTCGGCTCCACGAAGGCCATCGTCTTCAGGACCGTAACGGTCCCATTCAGGAACGGGTTGATGAATCGAACGTCCATAATTGATCCTCGTCCTTCTTATGCCGCCATGCTTTTGACGATCTTCTCGATCTTCTCGTTGAGCACTTCGGCGGTGAAGGGTTTCACGATGTAATTGCTCACGCCCGCCTTCACGGCCGCCACGATGTTGTCCTTCAGGGCTTCCGCCGTGACCATGAGGAAAGGCATCTCTTTCAGCTCCTCATCGGCCCGGACGGCCTTCAGGAGCTCGAGCCCGCTCATGTTGGGCATGTTCCAGTCGGAGATGACGAAATCGATCGGCTGGGACTTCAGAATCTTGAAGGCCGCCGCGCCGTCCTCGGCTTCCGCGACATTCTCGAAACCGCCCTGCTTGAGCAGGTTCCGGATGACTTTCCGCATGGTGGCGAAGTCGTCGACGATGAGGATCTTGATAGTCTTGTTCACGTCCATAGGTTTCTCCCGTAATCAGCGTTGAGTTCGAAATCTGGTTCACCGGATCGTCCGGCGGGCCAGGGGTCCGTAAGCGTCAATTCGTTTCGGCCATCTCGAAGAGACCCTCGGGATCGAGGATCAGGCCCACGTTGCCGTCGCCGAGGATGGCGCCGCCGGAGACGCCCTTGATGCGCTTGAGGCTCTCGCCGAGGTTCTTGATGACGACTTCCTCCTTGCCGAGGATCTCGTCGACAAGCAGGCACTTGGATCTCTTCTCGCCTTCCATGACCACCAGGGTGGCCTCCCAGGGGTTGCGGTTGACCGGCTCGATGTCGAAGAGCGTGTGAAGCCGCACAAGCGGCAAAAGACGCCCCATGACGTTGATCGTCTCCGCCTCCCCGACGATGCAGTTGTAGGCCGCCCGGTCCGGTCGGATGAGCTGGCGGATGGCCACGGTGGGCAGGATGTAGCGTTCGCTGCCCACCTTGACGATCATGCCGTCGATGATGGCCATGGTGAGCGGGAAGCTGGTGACAAACGTCGTTCCCGCGCCATCGGTGCTCTGGATATCCATCTTGCCGCGCAGTTTCTCCACGGCCTGCTTCACCACGTCCATCCCGACGCCGCGGCCCGAGACGTCGGTGATCTTCTCGGCTGTCGAGAAGCCGGGCAGCAGGATGAGACGATTGACTTCCTGGTCCGTCAGGGCATCCGTCGGGCTGATGAGCCCGTTCTTGATGGCCTTCTGGCAAATCTTTTCCCGGTTGAGGCCCCGCCCGTCGTCGGCAATCTCGAGGACGATGTTGCCGCCCCGGTGGAAAGCCCTGAGCTTGATGGTGCCCCTCTCGGGCTTGCCTGCCTTGATTCGGTCCTCGGGCATCTCCATCCCGTGGTCCACGGCATTGCGGATCATGTGGACGAGCGGGTTGTAGATCTCGTCGACCATGTTGCGGTCGATTTCGGTATCTTCTCCCACGGTGACCACGTTGACGAGCTTCCCTGAATTCTTGGAGAGGTCCCTCACGAGCCGCGACATGCGCTGGAAGGTCTGCTTGATGGGGATCATCCGCAGGACCGTCGAGGAGCGCTGCAGCTCCGAGGTAATGCTTTCCAGCAGGGAGATGTCCCGGACGATTTTCCGGTCCCCGAGGCTCTTGAGGGTCTCGCTCTGCCGGATCATGGACTGGGTGATGACGAGCTCGCCCACCATGTCGATGAGGTCGTCGAGTTTCTTGATGTCCACGCGGATCGTGTTGGAATCCGTCACCTGCTGGGCCTGTTTGCGAAGGGCGCGGGTGACGTCCTTGGGCGAGGCCATCCCCTCCGAGATGAGCGTCTGGCCGAGCTTTCGGGACGGCGGGGCCTGGGAACGCTCCAGCGCGCCCTGCAGATCATCCTCGTTGATGACCCCCTCCTCCACGAGGATGGTCCCGAGCTTCTTGGGCTCCTTGGGCAGATCGCCTCCCTGCTCGGCGAGCTTGATGCGCCGCACGATGTCCGAGGTGTCGATCAGCTCCGTGGCCTCGCGGCCTTCCTGATCGTCCCGGAGCTGGCCGATCATGGCCTTCAGGGTGTCCGAGCCGTCGAGGATGAGGTCGATCAGCTCCGGCGTGACGGCCAGGGCCTCGTTTCTCGCCTTGTCCAGCAGCGTCTCCAGGTCATGGGCAAGCGTCCGGATCCCGTCCAGGTTGAGGAAGCTGGCCACGCCCTTGACGGAGTGGAAAGGCCGGAAGATGGCATTGATGTAGTCCTTGTTGTCAGGCTCCTGTTCGAGGTTGAGGATGTTCAACTCGATCTCGCCGATGTACTCGAGGCCCTCGGTGATGAAGTCTTTCAGGAGCGACTCGTCCTGGACCCGGTCCTTCCCTGCCGCCTCGGGCTCCGCGGACGCCTCTGCGGCCGGGGCTGCCGTTTGCGCCCCACTGGGCTCCGTCTCCAGGGGAGTGCCCATGCAGGAAGCCAGTTCGCCCATGAAGCCGTCGACGCTCCCGTCGTAACGGCCCGCATTGCAGTATCCGTCGGCCACGGCCTGTAAGAGCACGATGCCCCGCTCGAAAAGGCCGTATCCCTTCTCGGTATCGACTCCTTCGAGAATCACTTTTTCGAGAAGCTGGCTGAGCGCCCCGGCAAGCCGCTTCACCTCCGCGGCCCCGAGGGTGCCGGCACGTTTCGCGACGTCCTCGAGCTGGTTGAGGAATTGTCCCGCCAGGGGAATCTCGATCTCCTTCTTCTCCAGGAAGAGGAAGCTCGATGCCATTTCGTCGATCTCGCGTCTCAGTTCAGTGTAATCCATGTCAGATCATCCTCACCAGTTCCGCGGCGATCTGGTCCAGGGGAAGGACCCTGTCCGCGCCGCCGAGCTTGATTGCTTCCTTCGGCATGCCGAAGACCACGCAGGAATTCTCGTCCTGGGCGATGGTCTTCGCCCCGGCTTTCTTCATTTCCAGCATCCCCGCCGCCCCGTCGGCGCCCATGCCCGTGAGGATCACCCCGATCGAGTTGGCGCCGGCGTACTGGGCCGCGGACTTGAAGAGCACATCCACGGCGGGCCGCTGGTGGTGCACCATGGGGCCGTCCTTGACCTCCACGTAATAGCGGGCCCCGCTTCGTCTCAGGATCATATGGTAGTTCCCCGGGGCGATGAGCACCGTGCCCTGGGTCACCGAGTCGTTGTTTTTCGCCTCCTTCACCGACATCTGGCACAGGCCGTTGAGGCGCTCGGCGAAGGCCGTTGTGAAGTTTGCCGGCATGTGCTGCACGACAACGATGCCGGGGGAGTTCACGGGCATCCTCGTGAGCACGGCCTTGAGGGCCTCCGTGCCCCCCGTGGAGGCACCGATCGCGATGAGCTGGTTCGTCGTCTGGGCCAGGGCCCGGATCGGCTCAGGCGGACCCCCGTTGTCGGGCCCGCAGCTTTGCTGTTTCACGATCCGTGCCCGCGAGGCCCCACGGATCTTCTCGGCCAGCTGGGCGCTCATGTCGCCCACGGTGTAGGCCGCTCCGGGCTTTGCGATGACCTCCACGGCTCCGATATCGAGGGCCTCCAGCGTCAGTTTTCCACCCTTCGGCGTCAACGAACTTACGATGATGACGGGCAGCGGGTAGTGCTTCATGAGCTTGCGCAGGAACGTGATCCCGTCCATGCGGGGCATCTCGATGTCGAGAGTGACCACATCGGGCTTGAGCAGGACGATCTTGTCCCGAGCCACGTAGGGGTCGGGCGCCGTCCCCACGATCTCGATGTCGGGGTACTTCGAGAGCTCCTCCGAGAAGATCTTGCGGACGATTGCCGAATCGTCAACGATGAGCACTTTAATTTTGTTCACAGCTCGACTACCCTTAAGCCAAACTCTTTTTTTTATTCTCTATTAGTGAGTGCTTTCGACATCAGGGCTTAAGGCTTATGGCTTACGGCTAAAGGTAAAGACCCGTGCCTTATGCCTTATGCCTTATGCCTTACGCCTTACGCCTCTATTTCGAGGACGACCCCCATCATCCCGTCTTCGCATTCGAAATCGAAGGCGTACACTTTCTCCGACACGGCCGGGGGCTGCCCCGGTCTCACCGAGAATGCGGGCAGGGACATGGTGAACTTCTTCGACGCATCGAGGTTGACGAGAAAATTTCCACAGACCATGTTGGCGGCCTCTTTTACGCAATCCTCCACGTGCGGCTCCGTCACGGCCCCGTTGTCCAGCCCGAGCATGTTGCGGACCATGAGTCGGGCTACCGGGCGGGTGAAGAGGATGCGGATCGCCCCCCGTTGAGGGCCGTCAAAGCGGATCACGGCCTCGTAGTCGTAAACCGGTGCCCGCCCGCCGGGCTCGAGGAAGATGAAAAACATCCTCTCGAAGACCTCAAAAATCGACTCCTTCAGAATCTCCCTGATGTTCTCCATAGGACCCCTTTTCATCGAAGCCGAGCACTCCGAGTAACATTTTTCTCAATTCCTCGGGCACGAAGGGCTTGCGGATGAACCCTTTCGCGCCCAGCTCGAATGCGGTTTTCATATGGGCCTCGCTGGCCTCCGTGGTCATCATCACCACGGGGATGTTCTTCATGAGAGGATCCTCGCTCATCCGTTTGAGCAGCTCGAGGCCGTTCATCTCCGGCATGTTGATATCGAGGATCACGGCATCCACCCAGTTGTGGTTCAGGACCTCGAGGGCCTTGCGGCCGTTGTCCGCCTCCAGAAGCTGGTCGGTCTCCAGTCCCGTCATGGCCACGATCTTTTTCACGACGGACCGCATCGAATTTGAATCATCGACGATGAGCAGGTTGAAGGCCATGGCTCTCTCCGTTTATCCTCTCCCGCTTTCCTTTTGTTCCGAAACGATGCTGACCAGTTCTCGCGCGCCCTGCAGCTTCAGGTGAAGCTCGGCCATCATGTTCTCGAGATCCCGCTGCTTGAGTTGAAACCGCCCGGCCACGTCCCCGACGGAACGGTAGGCCAGCGCATCGGTCCCGACGCCGATCCCCATGATGTGGCAGACCTGGTTGGACAGGTAGACGATCCAGGGCACGGCATCGTCTTCAGTAAGCAGGTCCGGCCGGTGGTGGAAGGCGATGGCCTTGAGGATTTCGTCGGGGAATTTCCAGATCAGGGCAATCTCCCCGCCCAGCTCGGCGTGGTTGACGCCGATGACCTCTTCCTCGGCCTCGAGGAAGGAGTATTTCTTGCTTTCCACGAGCTCCTGGATCTTCTGCCAGGACTCGTGGACGAATTCGCCCAGGACCATCTTGCCGATGTCGTGCAACACCCCCGCCGTAAAGAGCCGCGGATCGTCGGGGCGCGAAAGCCTCGCGGCACAGATCTGAGACATGAGCGCCACCGCCACAGCGTGCTCCCAGAGGTCGCCGCCTTTCACGTCGTATCCCTTCGCGGTGCGGAAATACCGGGAAAGCCCCGAAGCCATGACGGCCCGCAGGACGTTCTTCTTGCCCATGTGCATGATGGCGTCGTTGACGTTGTCCACGGGCCGGTGAAGGCCGAAGTAGGCGGAGTTGCAGATACGCAGGATGTTGGCCGTGATGGCCTGGTCGAAGCGGACCACGGCGACCAGCTCCGTGAGCGACGAATCGGGATCGCCGGCAAGCGCCATCACCTTCTGGATCGTGGCCGGGAAGGGCGGGAGCGTCTGGATCGATTTCAGGATCCGTTTGTTGATCTTCATAGCTCCTCCATCGGGCCGCCCGCACGCTTGATGAAGAACTTCCCCGTGCCGAGATCGAGCCGCACGGTGCGGTTGAAGTCTTTCCCGGTGTCCTCGGTGTCGATGAGGACGTTGTTGCTCCAGAAGAGCTTTCGCATGGCCATGATGTTCTTCTGCCCGATCCGGAAAAAATTCGACGCGTCGAGAATGCTGGCCCCGCCGGCCACTTTCACGACCATCCGCTTCTTGTCCGCGCCCAGCTTGTAGCAGGACTTGAAGAGAAGCGGGATGCCTGTATCTGCGAACATGGCAGGCGTTTCCTTTGCCTTGGCGGCATCGAGGGTCGAGTCGGGAAGCATATAGTGCAAAAGCCCCCCCACCTTCGCGGCCGGGTCGTAAACGGCCACGGCGATGCAGGACCCCAGGGCGTAGGTGATCAGCGCCTCCGCGGGGTTGCTGCTGACCTTCAGGTCCGATATGCCGACAACGAGATCCGCCATAGATCCTTACTTTCGGTACAGGCTCGGCTCGAGATACTTGAACGCATGGTTGAGCCCCGTGAGGCTCTCGGAGTGGCCGATGAACAGGTAACCGCCCTTAGCGAGCCGGCTATGGAAGCGGTTTATGAGGCCCTCCTGGGTCTTCTTGTCGAAATAGATCATCACGTTGCGGCAGAAGATGACATCGAAGGGATCGCCCGCCGCCATGGGATCCATGAGATTGAAGCGCTGGAACGTCACAAGATCCCGCACGTCCTTCTTCACCCGGTATTGCCCGGCCCAGTTGCCCTGGCCGATCTGGAGATACTTCCGCAGCAGATCGGGCGGAATCGACTTGACCCGGTCGGCCGGATAGATGCCCTGCTGGGCCTTCTTCAGCACCCGCGTCGAGATGTCCGTGGCCAGGATGCGAAGCTCGGCATTCATCCCCTGGGCAGCCTCGAGGGCCGTGATGGCCATCGTGTAGGGCTCCTCTCCCGTGGAGCAGCCGGCGCTCCAGAGGCGCAGGCGCGGCCTGCCGCGCGGGGTTTGCTCGCCAAGCAGGGCCGGGACGATCCGGGCGAGGGCCCGGAAATGTCCGTCCTCCCTGAAAAAGCTCGTCAGGTTCGTCGAGAGGGAATCGATCATGGCGATGAACTCGTCGGTCCCCTCGCCGGTCTTCACATATTCAAAATAATCAGCGAAAGACCCGAAGTTCCCCTCGCGAATCCGCTTGCTCAGCCGGGCCTTGACCAGCTCCTTCTTGCCGTCGTGCAAGTGGATGCCGCAGTGGCTGTAGACCAGGTGGCTGATCTTTTCGAATTCAATGTCGCGCAACTCCAGCATCATGCAACGTCACAATCGTCCCGGGGCGCCCTTCCGGGCGTCCCGTTTCCTTTCCTTAGAAATCCTTGAAATTGCTTTCCTCAAAGGGGATCATCTCTTCGGGCCTTGACGCTTTCCGGCCCACGGCGGGTGTTTTGGCCCGCGGGGTTTTCGGGCCCCCGCCGAAAGGAACCTTCCAGCCGGATCCGGCTTTCTTCACAGGCTCGCCAGGGTCCTTGCCGGTGCCCTTCGAGCCCCCGCTTCCGACGATGCCCATGATCTCCCCGGCGATCTCCTTCATCTGCTCGGCCTGGGCGTTCATCTCCTCGGAGGCCGAGGCGCTCTCTTCGGCGTTGGCCGCCGTCTGCTGGGTCACCTTGTCCATCTCGGCCACGGCCTTGTTGATCTGGTCGATGCCCTGGGCCTGCTCGCTGGAGGCCGCGGCAATCTCGGCCACCAGACCCGCCACCTTGGCTGCGCTCTTCGAGACCTCCGAGAAGGCCCCGTTCGTCCGCTCGACGAGTCCCGAACCTTCCTTGACCTTCTTCACGGTTCCCTCGATGAGCGCCGAGGTGTTCTTGGCGGCCTCGGCGGCCCGCATGGCGAGGTTTCTCACCTCGTTGGCCACCACGGCAAAGCCTGCCCCGGCCTCGCCGGCTCTGGCCGCTTCCACGGCGGCGTTGAGCGCCAGCAGATTCGTCTGGAAGGCGATCTCGTCGATCGTCTTGATGATCTTGGAGGTCTCGTCGCTGGCCTTCGAGATATCCTCCATGGACTGGGTGAGCTCCGTCATGGAGCCGTTGGCCCGTTCGACCATCTGTTTCGATTCTTTCATGAGATTGTCGGCCGTCGATGCGTTGTCGGCGTTCTGCTTGGTCATCGACGACATCTCCTCGAGCGACGAGGAGGTCTCCTCGATCGAGGCGGCCTGCTCGGAGGCCCCTTCGGCCAGCGACTGGCTTGCCGAGGAGACCTGGCTTGAGGCCGACACGACCTGTTCGGCGGCCTCGGAGAGGCTGGTGATCGCACGATTGATCGGTCGCGTGATGGAGCGCGAAACCAGGATGCCGGCAAACACCATGAGGGCCCCGACGATGGCAAGGATCGCCAGGATCGACCACTCCGTATTCCTCACCGCGGCAAGCGCGATCGACCGGTCCTGGCCGATGAAGAGCATGCCGATGACCTTCCCAGAGGCATCCTTCAGGGGCCAGTAAGCCGTGGTGTATTCCTTCCCGAGGATCTTGTTGATGGCCAGGAAGCGCTGGCCTTTGGCGAGGACCGTGTCGAGGACCTTCGGGTTGTCCATCTTCGTACCGATGACCCGCTGGCCGTCCTTCATGAGCGTCGTCGTCGCGCGCGTGTCGCCCTGGAAAAGGGTGCACTCGATGCCGAACAGCTTCTTGACCTCTTCGACTACGGCGTGATCTGCCGGGGTGAGATCCACGCCCGTCGTGACGGAGCCCACGACCTTGTCGCCGACCTTCACCGGGGCGCCCGCCCTCAGGGAAAACTTCACCACGGTCCCTTCCTCGATCCCCGTGGAGGCCTCGCCCGCCAGGGCTTTCTTCACGTTGGGCTGGCTCAGGACGCTGTCGCCCGCCTTCTCCGAGTGGCCGCGGCCCACCACGTTGCCGTTCTTGTCGGCAATCGTAATGAACCCGGCCTGCGAGTCGCGCATGACCTCCTTGCCCAGTTTCTGGACGTAGGCCGTATCGCCCTTCTCGATGGCCTCGGCAAGGACCCTGCGGGATGCCGTCAGCTTCGCCGCGGCGGACATTCTCGCCGTTATGCTGTCAAAATGGAGCTGCACGGCGTCGGCCTGCCTCGCGATCTCCTGCTGCGTCTGATCCTGAAACCCCTTGTCCACAAAGTAATAGGTGCTCGCGAACAGACACGCGCCGACCGTAACCACGGCGGTGACAACCAGACCGATGATTTTCGTTGACAGAGACACTTTTTTCATACCTACACCTCTTGCTATTCGTAATGGTATTGATCCTCAGGCCATGTGACGGATCGCGACGAGGTCCTCGCTGTTGAGCACCTTGTCGATCTCGAGCAGGATCTTGATCCCGCCTGCCGCCTTGGCCATTCCCAGGATGAAATCCGTGTTGAGCTTGACCCCGAAGGCGGGCGTATTTTCGATGTCGGTCCCGCGAATGTTGAGGACCTCCGAGACGGCATCGACGACGATCCCCATCATCACGTGGCCCGACGCGCCTGCGACCTCTACGACGATGATGCAGGTGCGCTCCGTGTAGGCCGCGGCCTGAAGGCCGAAACGAAGGCGCAGGTCCACGACGGGGATGACCTTGCCCCGCAGGTTGATGACCCCCTTGACAAAATCGGGGGTCTGGGGGACGTGGGTCACGGACATCATCCCGATGATCTCTTTGACCTTCAGGATCCCGATCCCGTATTCCTCGCCGGCAAGGGCAAAGGTCAGATATTTACCCTCCCGATCCGCCATGCCGGCACTGGCCGGGGTAATGATCGCCGCTGCCTGCTCCATATTGCGCCTCTTGTGATTTCCTTGTGATTTTCCTGCGTTCATTCCCCGTGACGGCCGCCGGGAGGCCTGTTTACGGGTCTCGACTCTGTCGCCTCTTACCGATTCACCCGGAAGATCGCCATGGCCGAGGCCAGCTCCTCGGCGCTCGCCGCATTCTGCTGCGTCACCCGGTTCATCTCCGATACCGCCTTGTTGATCTGATCGATCCCCTGGGATTGCTCCAGGGATGCGGCGGAGATTTCCCCCATGAGCTGCATCACCTGGTTCGAGCTGTCCGCCACCACTTCGAAATCCTTCGCCGTGCGGCCCACGAGCTGCTCGCCCTTCTGGACCTTCTGCACGATCTCGCCCATCAGGCTGGCCGTGTTCTTGGCCGCCTCGGCCGCCCGCATGGCCAGGTTTCGCACCTCGTCGGCCACGACGGCAAAGCCCGCCCCCGCCTCCCCGGCGCGGGCCGCTTCCACCGCGGCATTCAGGGCCAGGAGGTTGGTCTGGAAGGCGATCTCGTCGATGGACTTGACGATTTTCTGGGTCTGCTCGCTGGCCCCGGCGATCTCCTTCATGGACCGGTTCAGCTCGGCCATGGACGCATTGGCCTTGGATGCCACCGTGTTGGAGTGGGTCATCAGCTCGCTGGCCTTGTCCGTGTTCTCCGCGTTATTCTGGGTTCTGGCCGCCATCTCCTCCAGGGAAGAGGACGTCTCCTCGAGAGAGGCTGCCTGTTCGGAAGCCGCTTCCGACAGAGCCTGCGAGGTCGCCACCGCACCGCCGACCGCTTCGCCCATCTTCTCGCGCATGGAGTCCACCGAGCGGGCCAGGTCCCCGATCTCGTCTTTGGAGGTGAGGCCGACGGTCTGGGTGAGGTCGCCTGCGGCAATCTGGTCCACCGCCTTGATGGTCTGGTGAATGGGGGCGGCGATGAGCCGGGTCATCAGGATGTTCACGACGAGAGACACAGCGAGGGCGGAGCCCAGGACCACGAGCAGGAGCACCATGAATGCCGCGACACTCTTCAGGGTGTAATCGTATTTTTCCTGGCTCAGCTTTTCTTCCAGGGCCAGGATCTTCTGCATGCTTGCGTTGAGAACCTGGAATTTTTCGTCCGTCGTAGCCATGTACATGGTGGCCATATTGAGGTCGGAGCCCGACAGATCGACGGCGGAGGTGGCTGCCTCCTTGTATTCCTTCAGGTGCGCCTGCGAGGCCTGATAGAGCTTCTTCTCTTCGTCGGCCAGGCTCATCTCGGTCAGGGCCTTGCCGATCGCCTTCTGCGTCCGGTCGATCACCGCGAGTTGCTCTTTCCCCAGTGCTTCGACTTTCTTCTCGTCATACTGGGCATTCGCCCAGCTGATGACCTTGTACAGGTTGGCGTGCACCTGGGAGAGGTCTTTCAGGATGCCGGCACTGAGCTGGTATCCCTTGAAGCGGTTGTTGAAAATATCCTCGACGGAGGATTTCTGGCTCGAGAGGCCGGAGTACGACAGCAATCCCATCAGGATTACAAAGAGCATGACCAGCAAGGGGCCGATGAACAGTTTCCTGGACATTCTCAGATTGGCAATGATCCGTTTCATAACACTCCTCTTCACACTCCTCTTGGTGAATCGCCCGAATCGAATCGGGTGACTGAACAGGGCCCCGCCCGTTCAGCCACCCTCGCGATTTATTTCTTGTAGGCGCCGCAGCCGACGATCACGTTCTCGTACTTCTCGATGTAGGCCGTCTTGTTCTCCAGCTTCTTGGTCGTGGGGTTGGTGAACTTGTAATCCTGCGTGCCGGAGCCCTTGGTCTTGGCGATCTCGATTCGCTCCTTCACATAGAACTTGCCGTCGGGGTCCTTCATCTCGATGAGATCCTTCCCGATCATTTTCTGGTTGTACCCGTGGGCCAGGCATTTGCCGTTCATGTCGTAGACGAAGATGTAGAGGTCGCGGTCCACGAATTTCCCCTTGGGGTCGCTGAATTCGGCAAAGGCCTTGTCCTTGCCGTTGGCCTTCATATAATCGATCGCCTTCTTCACCAGGGCCTTGGCCTCCGCGGGCGTGCCATCCGCCGCCAGGGCAAAGCCGGCAAACCCCACCACGAACATCATCACCATGGCTATAACGAACATCCTCTTCATTTCAGTGAACCTCCTGCTGCATTGTTTTCTGTTTGGTCGACAGGGGCCTTCCTGGCCCCGCTGTTTCGCATGTCTATGGAGCTTCTCTTCAAATCCGGGGCCCTCTCCATCGATGTCCGGGGGAAAGGGTGTCAAAAATCCGTAACTCACGACGCGAGGAGGGACATGTCCCCGTTGCCGAGCACCTTGTCGATATCGAGCAGGATCTTGATCCCGCCGGCCGCTTTGGCCAGGCCCAGGATGAAATCCGTGTTGAGCTTGACCCCGAAGGCGGGCGTGTTTTCGATGTCGGCGCCGCGGATGTTGAGCACCTCCG
>CAZUBX010000057.1:0-21115 GCA_964619035.1 uncultured Syntrophaceae bacterium
TTTCTTTTCCCCCCTCTTCACTCAGGCACTCAGACACTTTTCTTCACTTCTTCTTTTTCTGTTTCAGATCATCGAGAAACTGCCGCATGTACTCCTTGCGCTCGGCCCGTGAAAAGAGCAGGGCCGAAATCTCGAACTCGTACTCGAGGGCGGAGCACTTATCCAGGTAAGGGGCCACTTCGGAGATCCGCTTTACGGCCTCTATGGCCTTCGGGGGGCGGCCGGCAAGTTCCTTCGCCATGATTTTCGCCACTTCCATGAAACGGTCTGGAGGGGCAACTTTATTGACAAGGCCGATCCGGAGGGCTTCCATCGCGCCGATGGGCTCCCCCAGCATGGCGATCTCCTTGGCTTTGGCCGTGCCGACAAGCCGGCTGATGGGGTTGAAGAGGGGATTGAGACCGAATTTCAGCTCCGGGTGCCCGAATATGGCGCTCTCGGAGGCAACGATCAAGTCGCAGACCGTCGCGAGGTTGAACCCGCCTCCCAGCGCGATCCCGCCCACGGCTGCGATGACAGGCTTGCGGAAAGCGAATATCTTCTGCAGGTAACTGGCGATGAGATTGAAATAGTCATCGACATCATCGTCTGTGACGGCCGCCATCTCCTTGAGGTCCATCCCCGCCGAGAACACGTAATCGCCGCCCGTCAGGATCACGGCCCGCACCGACTCGTCTTTCTCGAGGGCCGCGAAGCAATCCACCAGCTCGAGCTTCATCCCCCGGGACAGGGCGTTCATCTCGTGGGGCCGGTTGAGCATTACGACGGCATAGCCGTCCTCTCTGGTGATCCGGATGGTTTTGTAGTCCATGGGGCAGTAGCCAGTAATTGGTTTATCGGTTGATAGGGTAATTGGGGGGGACGAGGAATCTGTTGAATGGTTGAGTGGTTGACTCGTCAACTTGTTAACTCATCAACTTATAAACTTATCAACTTGTTCCTGATTTATCCTCGCGCTTCGCGCCACCGTCAACCCGTTCTTTCAGTTCTTTCCCCACTTTGAAAAACGGGAAACGCCTGGGCGGCACTTCCACGGAGGCGCCCGTCATGGGGTTGCGTCCCCGCCGGGGTTCCCGCGTCCTGACGGTGAAATTGCCGAATCCCCGGATTTCGATCCGGTCGTCGTTCTTCATGGCCTCGACCATCGAATCGAAGACGATCTCGACGGCGTGAGCCACGTCCTTGCGGGGATACTCATTGAGAAGATCCTGGACCTTTGCGATTAAATCTCTTTTTGTCATGGAAACGTCACCTTCCGTGGCCAACATAGATATAACTCAAGCCCGGGCCTGTCTCCACCACCGTCTCCACCATTTCGCGCTTCAGGACCGACACCATCTCTTCCATCATGAACCGCCAGACGGAGCGCCGTTCTTCCCTCGGGTAGACGAGTTCGGGCTTGCCTTCCAGCTGGGCCAGCGTGGCCGCCACCTCCGCCGCATGCTCCAGATCGCCCAATTCATCGACGAGCTTGAGTCCCACAGCCTGACGGCCCGTAAAGATGCGGCCGTCGGCAATTTCTTTCACTTTCTCCTTGTCCAGGGTCCGGCTCCCTGACACGGCTTCCACGAACTGCTCGTGCACATCGTCAATGAGCGCCTGGAGAAGTTCACGCTCCTCCTTCGTCATGTCGCGAAACGGGGATCCGGCATCCTTGTACTTGCCGCTCTTGATCACGGAGGCGCGCAGCCCCACCTTCTTGAAAAGATCCTCCACATTGGTGAAGTGCATGATGACGCCGATGCTGCCCGTGAGCGTCCCGGGGTTGGCAACAATTTTCTCGGCCGCGCAGGCCACGTAGTAACCGCCCGAGGTAGCCATGGACCCCATGGAGGCGACAACGGTCTTCCCTTTTTTCCGCACCGACCGCACCTTGTCGAATATTTCCTGGGAAGGGCCCACTCCGCCGCCGGGCGTGTCAATCCGCAGGATGATCGCCTTGATGCTGTCGTCTTTGCTGAACTTTTCAAGGACGTCGTTGACAGGCTTGGAATCAAGGATGACCCCCTTCACGGGGACAACGCCGATCCGGTCTTTCGCGATGAAGGTCGTTCTGTCCCCCTTCACAGAGCTCATGCCGTAAACGAGGAAAAAGAACGCGACCCCAATCAGAGAAAGCAACAGGAGCCCGAAGAGGACGGGATGCCTTTTGCGCATTATCTACCCTTTGCCTGTCGCTGCAGGGATGTGCTTAGTGATTAGTGGTTTGTGGCTAGCGAATGCAAGAAGGCTTCAGGGATTCGATGACCCATCGTTCTTCTCACTGGTCACTGGTCACTAGACACTGGTCACTGCATTATCAGGCATCCAGCTTGATGTCCGCCAAGGCCTTGCCAAGGCTCGAGCCGAGATTTTCCTTGTTGTTGAGGTACTGCCGGGCCGGCGACGACTGGTGCACCGTCGTCTCATGATCCTTGATGCTCAGCCGGATCTTGCGGTTCTTCGGGTCGACGCTCTTGACCACGGCCGT
Source organism: uncultured Syntrophaceae bacterium (assembly GCA_964619035.1). Classification (GTDB taxonomy): domain Bacteria; phylum Desulfobacterota; class Syntrophia; order Syntrophales; family UBA2192; genus UBA2192. The sequence goes on from CAZUBX010000057.1 coordinate 2,471, forward strand.
GACGGCATCCCCGACGGCAAACAGGTCGGAAGCTGCCTTGACCCGCTTCTGGCTCAGCTCGGAGATGTGGACGAGCCCCTCGATGCCTTCCTCGATCTCGACGAAGATGCCGAAGTCCGTGATGTTGGTCACCTTGCCCGTGATGATGGCACCGGGATTGTATCGATCACAGAACTCCTCCCAGGGATTCTTCTCGAGCTGCTTGATACCCAGGGAGAACTTCTCGCTCTCCACATCCACGTTCAGAACGACGGCTTCGATCTCCTGGCCCTTCTTGTAAAGCTCCGAGGGGTGCTTCACGCGATGCTTCCAGGAAATATCCGAGACATGCACGAGACCGTCGATACCCTCCTCGACGCCGATAAAGATCCCGAAGTCCGTGATGTTGCGGATGCGGCCCCGGATGACGGTCCCCTCGGCGTATTTCTCCTTCAAGGCAAGCCAGGGATTGGCCGTGGTCTGTTTGAGGCCCAGGGAAATCCGCTTGCTCTCGGCGTTCACCTCGAGGACCATGACCTGCAGGAGCTGCCCCACCGAGAGCACCTTGGAGGGGTGCCGGATCTCCCTCGTCCAGAACATTTCCGAGACGTGGATGAGACCCTCGACACCCGGCTCGAGTTCCACGAAGGCGCCGTAGTCGACGATGCTGACCACCTTTCCCTCCAGGACGTTGCCGACGGGAAACTTGTCGCCGATCCGCTCCCAGGGGTTCTCCGTGAGCTGTTTGAGGCCCAGCGACACCCGCTCCTTGTCGCGATCAAAGGAGAGCACCTTCACCAGGATTTTGTCGCCCTTGTTGAAGGTGTCGGAAGGCTTGGGCACCTTGCCCCACGAAATGTCGGTAACATGGAGAAGCCCGTCGATGCCGCCCAGGTCGATGAAGAGGCCGTAGTCGGTGATGTTCTTGATGATCCCCTCGACGACCTTCCCCTCTTCGATCGTCTCGAGAAGCTGTTTGCGGTCCGACTCGCGCTCCTTCTCCATGATGGCTCGTCTTGACAGGACGACATTGTTGCGCTCGCGGTCGTACTTGAGGATGTTGAACTCCATGGTCTGACCGACGAAGCGGTCGAGATCCCGGACGGGCCGGATGTCCACCTGGGAGCCGGGCAAAAACGCAGGGATCCCGATGTCCACCGTGAGGCCCCCCTTCACCCGCTGGGTGATCGTGCCCTGGATGGGCTGGTTGCCGTCGAATTTCTCCTTGATGCTCCCCCAGGTCTTGATCTTGGAGGCCTTGTCCCGCGAGAGAATCAGACTGTCGTCCTCGCCCCTCCTTTCCACGAGGACTTCGATCTCATCGCCCACGCTGACAGTGATGTTTCCGTTGGCATCCCGAAGTTCCCGGGCGGGGATCATCCCCTCCGTCTTGGAGCCCACATCCACCATGACCGTATCGGCGCTGACCTGCACCACCCTGCCGATCACGATCTCGCCGGACCGCAGCTCCTGGAGGCTCTGCTCGTAGAGGGCCGAAAAGCCCCCTTCGTCCTCTTTCTTCGACGCCGCCTGATCCTCTGCCGCCCCCCTGTCCTGATTCACCGTTTTCTGTTCTTCTACCTTCGCGCTCTCATCCGTAACCATTTACTGCAGTACCCCCCGTTAAGATTTCACACGACGCCCCAACGAAACGTTTGAGACGTAACATACGGATAATAAAAGATCAAGTATTTAAAGCGCCTTGGAGGCCTTCCTCCGGACCGCGCCAAGCATCTCCTCCACCACCTCGTCGATCGTTTTCCCCGTCGAATCCACAAGGACGCCGTCATCGGATGGGCGAAGCGGGGCGATCGCCCGCTCGCTGTCCTGCCGGTCCCGCCGGAGCACGTCCCGCAGCACCTCGTCGAGGCTCACCTCGTGACCCCGCTCCCTCAACTCGAGCCAGCGCCTGCGACTGCGCTCCTCGGGGCCGGCCGTGAGAAAGAACTTCACGTCGGCGCCCGGGAATACCACCGTCCCCATGTCGCGCCCCTCTGCCACAATACCTCCTGAGAGCGCGGCTTCGCGCTGCACGGCGAGAAGCCTCTGCCTCACCTCGGGCAGTGCCGAAACCGTCGATGCGAGCATGCTGATCTCCGGTGTCCGGATGAGCTCCGTCACATCCCTGCCGTCGAGAAGGATCCTTGTCGCCCCCTCGCACTCGCCCAGTGCGACGTCCGTGGCACTGCACAGGGCGGCAATCCCGACCCGATCGGCGGCGGCAAGGCCTGCCAGGCCGACCTTCAGGGCCAATGCCCGGTAGAGGGCCCCCGTGTCCATGTACACATAGGAGAGCCTGCGGGCGAGCAGTCGGCTGACGGTGCTCTTTCCCGATCCGGCCGGGCCGTCGACGGTCACCACGTATTTTTTCGTCAACGCCGGCTTACCTCTGCCTCGATTCGATTTTCCAGGACTCGCACCGGCCCCAGTTGATGACGCACGAAGGAAAAGGTAACGGCCGCTAAGGTTACCCCCGCGGCATTGAAGAGAAAATCCCACAGGCTGCAGTCCCTGCCGGGCACGAAGGACTGATGGATCTCGTCGCTTGCGCCGTAAAGGATCCCGACAAGAATCGTCGCCAGGACGGCATTTTCGGCAAGTGACGAAACAGGGGATGTCGTGAAAACCCTCATGAGCAAGTACCCGAGGATATAGTATTCCACGAGATGCAGCAGCTTGTCATAGTCGAAGACGGGCCTGAGTTCCTCGATATCCAACGAAGACGAGGATAGCGCGAAAATCAGGGCCGCGTAACCTACGGCGGGAAGGAGATAGAAGAGAATGCGTTTTCGGCGGTTAACCGCAAGTTTGAGATTCTTGACCATGTGAACGCGTGATGGAGACCGTCTACTCTTCTTTTCCTCTTTCCCCCCGCAGTTTTTTCACCTTCTCGAAGAAGGGTCCGTTTTCTCTCCACAGCCAGCAGCTGTTTTTCAGGATGCCCGGATCGTAATCCAGCGATCTCGTGCCGCCGCCCTCCCGTTTGCGGCTGAGGGAAGCCCACATCCCCTGGACCGCCGCCGCCCCCATGTGGTAGATCAGCGTCGTCATGTGGAGACATCCCGCGGTGCCGCCCAGCCGCTCCTTCAAGTCCCTGGTGAAGCCGGGCTTGATCCTGAGACCCACGATCTTCCCTGCGCCGGACTCCACGTCCAGACATTCCTCGATGGGGATCTTCCTCATCGTCGCGCGGGCCTCGGTGATCTCCATGGCCGGGAGACTTACCTTCATCTCGACCCGGATGTCATGGACGATCCCGGGATCCAGGAACTCGCTTCTGCTGTAGTAAAAAGAGGGAAAGAAACGCTCATCCACCAGATCGCCTTCCACCAGCAGGGATGAGTCGTCAATCTCGTAGGAGTTTACGGTAATGGTTCTCGAGTGGATACGCTCTTTCTTCTGCAAAAAACACCCAAGCATGTTGCCGCTTACCCGCTGGATCGCCGGCACGCCGTCAGGATATCGTTAACGGAAAGCACATTGCCGACGTGCTTGGCGTCACAAGGCAGTGATTTATACCACATAATTGCACTTGTCAACAGCAATCGTCGCAGCCTTCCACAGGAACATCGGCTTGATTCTCGCCGAAAAGCGGATATAATAAGCCTCGAATGACCCTCCCGGCGCCAATTCGGGAGGACTCCAAAGGAGCTTAGCTTCGATCCCGTCCCGGCGGGGCGGGGTCTAAACAATACAATGACAACTGTCAGGAAAACAGCCCATCGCGCCCTCGCGGCTCTCCTGATCGCCGCCTTCCTCGTCGTTTCCGCCTATATCCCCTCTGCGCGTGCGGCCCTCACCATCGAGGAGGAAAAAAAACTCGGCCGCGAGATCTACGAAAAGCTCGAGAAGTCCAACGCGATCTCGAAAAACCAGAAGGTCAACGATTACGTCCGCAAGATCGGGGAGCAGATCCTGGCCAGCCAGCAGCGTGTCCCCTGGGACTTCCAGTTTTATGTGATCAACAGCTCGGCGATCAACGCCTTCGCAACACCCGGGGGCTACATCTACGTCTTCCGGGGTCTCATCGCGCTGTCGGAGAACGAAAGTGAGCTCGCGAGCGTCATGGCTCACGAAATCGCCCACGCCAACGCCCGCCACATCGACCAGATGATGGAGAGATCCAAGAAGCTCAACTATGCCGCTCTGGCGGGGGTCATCGCCGGGGCGCTGCTGGGCGGGGGCAGCGGCGTCGGTGCGGCCGTTGCCATGGGCACCATGGCCGGCGCCCAGACGCTTGCCCTGCAGTACAGTCGCGAGAACGAGGAGGAGGCGGACCGTTTCGGGATGTCCTACCTCGCGGCGGCGGGATACGACCCGAAAAGCATGGTGGACTTCATGAAGCTCATGCGGCGCCATGAGTTTTACTCGAACAACATCCCTTCCTACTTCCTGACCCACCCGGGCACGAACGATCGAATCCGCTACCTCGACGGGCTCCTCGAGGCCCGCTATACCCGCAAAGGCAAGGAAAGCATCGTGGGCGGCTTCCGCCGCATGCAGGTCGAGATGCTGATGGAGGAGAGGAATCTCGAGCCGGTAATGACCCGCTTCCGCGACGAGTTGAAGAAAAACCCCTCCGACGTGAACGCCCTGTACGGGCTGGCCGTGGTGCAGGCCAAGCTGGGGCAGACAAAGGAGGCCGCGGAAACCATCAAGACGGCCCTGGGCTATGCGCCGGAGGATCCGGAAATGCTCCGGGACGCCGGCATCATCGCATACCTCCGGGGCCTTTTTCCTGAAGCCGTTACCTACCTGAGGATGGCCTACCAGATCAACGGGGGCGACGAGGAGACGATCCTCTATCTCGCGCGGGCCTATGAGCAGACAGGCGATACCTTCACGGCTCTGGAGCTTTACAAGAAAGCCGCGGCTTCCGGATCAAAGGACGAGCAGATCACCTACGGCCTCGCCACAGCCTATGGCAAACTGAACAACGACGCCGAGTCCCACTACTGGTTCGGATCCTATTTCAAGATGAAGAAAAAGAAAGACAGCGCCCTCTTCCACTACCGGGCCGCCCTGAGCAAAGTCCCGCCCGACAGCGACCGGGCCCGTGAAATCAGGCAGGAGATCGAGACCCTCCAGAAACCCCCGGACAAGCCAGCCGCGGCGCAGGTTGACCCTCGCGGACCCAGCCGGACAAGAAAGTCGCCGTATTAGCCGCTGGGCGACAGTGGAAGAAGTGCCTGAGTGAGAAAAAGTGTCTGAGTGTCTGAGTGTCTGAGTGAAGAAGGGGAAGTATCCCAATACCCAATACCCAATTCCCAGTTTCTGTTTCTGTGCGGCATAAAAGAGAAAGGGGCTGCACGATCGATCGTGCAGCCCCTAAGTCCATTATTTGGAGGCGGCAACCGGATTCGAACCGGTGAATAACGGTTTTGCAGACCGCTGCCTTAGCCACTTGGCTATGCCGCCGCTGTTGACTGGAGCGGGCGAACGGATTTGAACCGTCGACGTCTACCTTGGCAAGGTAGCACTCTACCGCTGAGTTACGCCCGCACCTTGTAAAAGAGAAAAAAGATAATAACAAAAGTTTGTCGCTTGTCAATAAAAAATTGCAGAACTTTTTCCTCTTGAAAAACGAGTTCCTTTACGCTATAGGATTGCCACACGGGCGGTTAACTCAGCGGGAGAGTGCTACCTTCACACGGTAGAAGTCACTGGTTCAATCCCAGTACCGCCTACCATGAGGAATCAAGGGGTTACGGTTTTGCGCCGTGACCCCTTTTTTATTCCCTCCCGGTCCCTCGAACCCCGACACTGCTGGCACGCATTCAAAATACGCGGTAGATCAGCGAAATCAGAACAGGGGCGGCAAGCGTCAGGACCAGACCGCTGATGACGGCAACGAAAGACATCTCCTTGCCCGAGAATTTCGCGATCACGGGGAGGGTCGTATCCATGGCCGTGGCGCCACCCGAGGCGATGGGGGCAAGCTTGCCGAAGCACCGGACCAGCAGGGGCGTGAAGAGAAGCGTGAAGACCTCGCGCGCCATGTTGGCCAAGAGCGCCACGGCGCCCGCGCTTTTCCCCGAGAGCCTGTCGATCATCACGCTGGAGAGGCTATAGTAGCCAAAGCCCGAACCGATCGCGAGGGTATCGGCCAGACCGGGGGCATCGAACAGCAAGGCGTAGAGCGCGCTGCCCCCCAACGTGCCGAGCACGATGGAGCAGGGAACCAGCAGGACATGCGGTCGCAGGCTCCGGAGAATCTCTCCCAGGCGGGGATCGCCCCCGATGACGACGCCAACGAGCAGGATCAGCGCGTAGAGGGCATACAAGGGGGCCTCGGGACCCGGGATCGCGTCCGGCAATGCAGAGCTGCCGCCCATGGCGATTCCCGCGACGAAGAAACCGAATATGATCAGGCTATCTTTCATGATGGCGCGACAGAACCCGTGAGCAAAGCAGGCCGGCGGCGATGCTGCCGGTGAGGGCAAAAACGGTGATGCCGACGGCCTGAAGCCCCAGGTTGCTTATATTCCGGGTCATTTCGGGGTTTGCGCCCACGCCAAGCCCGAGCAGGAACAGCATCAGATAAACGAAGCCGGTCACGAGGCGCTCGGACGCCCTGACCCAGGCCTGGCGGCCCCGGATGAGCCACCCGAGACACAGACCGGCTATCAGTAAACCACAGACTTCCAGCATGTTCTGCTTCCGTTCATTTTGTCATTGCGAAGCGACCGGAAAACGGGAAATGGGAACTGGGATATTGAGTATTGGAAAATCCCGAAGCCCTTTTTCCTTCACTTCTTCACTCACGCACTTCCTGCACTTCTCTCGCTTCTTTCACTGCGGTGAGCCGCTCAGTGATCCCGGCTGAGATCCACCTGCGCCAGGGGAACGACTTTCGTTTTCCGGACGTACTTGTACCCCAGGTAGAAGACCAGAAACACGGGCACGCCGATATAGGCCACCGCCAGATCGTGCCACTTGATCGTCTCGCCCGTCAGGGCACCCCACCCCTGGCCGCCAATGACGATGACGCAGAGCACCAGCGAAAAGATCGGCCCGAAAGGAAACCACAGGGCCCGGTAGGACAACTCCTTCATGTCGCGGCCCTGTGCGATGAAGGCCTTGCGGAATCGGTAGTGGCTCAAGGCAATCCCGAGCCAGGCGATGAACCCGATCACGCCCGTGACATTGACAAGCCAGTTATAGGCGGTTCCTTCGCCCACCAGCGAGGTGATGAAGGCGAGAAACCCGAAGACCGCCGTAAGCAGGAGCGCATTCACCGGGACGGCGCGACGGTTGAGACGCATGAACAGCGCCGGGGCTTTCCCTTCACTTGCCATGGCGTAGAGCATCCGGGCCGAGGCGTAGAGTCCGGAGTTGGCGGCGGAGAGCACCGCCGTGAGGATGACGGCGTTCATCATGGAGGCGGCATAGATGAGGCCTGCCTCCTCGAGAACGAGTGTGAAGGGGCTCACGGCGAAATCCTGCACATCGTTTTTCAGCAGGTTGGGGTTCGTGTAGGGGATGAGGAAGCTGACGATGGCGAGGGCGCCGATGTAGAACATGAGGATGCGCCAGAAGACGGTGTTGATGGCCCTGGGGATGTTCTTCTCCGGCTCCTCGCTCTCGCCGGCGGCGATGCCGACAAGTTCCGTCCCCTGGAAGGAAAACCCGGCGATCATGAAGACGGCCACGATTGCGCCGATCCCCCCGACAAAAGGCGCTTCCCCCACGACCCAGTTCGAGAAACCGGGGGACTTCCCGCCTATCGCACCGAAGATGATCAGGGTGCCGACGATAAGGAAGATGATCACCGTGGAGACCTTGATGCCGGCCAACCAGTACTCGCTCTCGCCGTAGGCCTTCGTGGAGAGGATGTTGAGCCCGAAGATGAGGGCCAAAAATACGGCGCTCCAGAGGGTCGCCGTCGTGCCCGGAAACCAGAACTTCATGAGGATGGCAGCCGCCACGAGCTCCGTGGCCAGGCAGGTCGCCCAGTTGAGCCAGTAGTTCCAGCCCAGGGCAAACCCGAAGGCCGGGTCCACATATCGCGCCGCGTAGGTCCCGAAGGAGCCCGACACGGGGAGCCAGGTGGCCATCTCGCCGAGACTCGTCATCAGGAAGTAGACCATGACGCCGATGATCGCGTAGGCCAGCATGGCCCCGCCGGGCCCCGCCTGGCTGATCGTGGCGCCGCTTGCCAGGAAAAGCCCCGTGCCGATGGCCCCGCCGATGGCGATCATGTACATGTGGCGGGCCTGCAGGCTCCGGACGAGTTTGCGCTCCCCGCCGTCCGGTCGGGCCTGAACGGCTGCTGCCACGGTCGTCGAATGCTGCGTTGGGTCCATGCACTCCTGCTCCCCGGTCGACGGCCTCCGAGTTCTCGAAGGCCGGTCCCGTCATGTTGCTCTCACCGCGCTGTTGCCAGAATCCCTGGCCGCGTCATTTCCCCTCACGGGTCTTCGCTTCCCGAAAGGCCTCCTGGACGGCCTTGAGCTTCTCCGGGCGGGTGAGCATCTCGTAGGCGGACAGTGCAACGGCCTTCCCTGCCGTCACCGTGGCTTTCCAGCCCTCGTCGGAGCTGGCCGCATCGCGGAAGGCGTCCGTGTGCAGGACCGTCCCCTCGGGAGCGATCTGGAACCAGAGGTTCACTGTGGGGCGCACGTAGCCCACGTTACCCAGATCGGAGGAAGCCAGGCTGTCGAAATCCCTGAGCCTGCCGGCGCCGACGCCGAGGCTCCCCAGGTTGCCCTTCACCGAATCGATGAGGGGCGGCACGGTGATGGAGGCCGTCAGGCCGTATTTGCGAGGTTCGAACTCGAGGGTCGCCCCCGTCCCCAGCGCGGCGGCCCTTGCGCAGTTGGCAAGCTTCCCGTAGGTTTCCTCCATAGTGGCCGTGTCGAGGGCGCGGCACAGGAACGTGGCCTGCGCGTAGTCGGGCACCACGTTGACCCGTTCGCCCCCCTTGTTGATGATGCCATGTATGCGGACATCCTGCCTGAGGTGCTCCCGGAGACTGTCGATGCAGTTGAAGGTAAGCAGGACCCCACGCAGGGCGTTGACTCCCTTGTGAGGGGCCGCGGCGGCGTGGGCCGACTTGCCCTTGAAGGTGAACACGGCGCGCTTCATGGCCAGCAGTCTCTGGTCAAGGCTCCACCGGTCGGAAGGGTGCGTGATGAAAACCGCGTCGGCATCGTCGAAATACCCGCCGGCCACGAGGGCAACCTTGCCGCTCGAAACGGCCCCTTCCTCGTCAGGCGTGCCCATGATCACGACCTTCCCGGGCGTGTCGGCCATGACTTTCGCCAGCCCCGCCGCGGCAAGCAGGCCCGAGGAGGCAATGAGATTGTGCCCGCATGCATGGCCGTTGGCCAGGGCGTCATACTCGAGCATGATCGTCACGGTGGGACCGGGGCCCTTGCCGCGAAGCTCGGCCCTGAAGGAGGTCGCCAGCACGCCTTCCTTGTAAGCATCCTCGGGGACCTTGAGATTGCCGGTCACGGTGTACCCCAGCTTACGCAATTCCTCCATCAGCAGGGCGGAGCTCTTGAACTCCTTCATGCCCTGCTCCTTGAAGTCCCAGATATTCCGGGAAACGTTTCGACAGGCAGGTCCTGCCTCGTCAATGGCTTTCGTGATCTTGGCGGGATCCGCCCAGGCGACAGGGGCTGACAACAGAAGCGTGCACGACAGGATCAGCAACAACATTCGGCAGCAGGACAAATGACTCATCATGGCTCCTTCCTTCGATCGACGTCATCGCTCGACGCATGTGCAGGGCCGCTCGCCGGCTTTTTTCGGAAAAAATGGGGATCCTGCATGATCGGTCCGTCGTGCAGGATCCCCGCTTGCATTCTCTTTGAGTCTGCATCCCCGGCCCCGGAAACGGGGGCCGGTCCGGATTACTTCAGCTCGGCGCTCTTGTACACTTCCTCGCCGCCCACGACGGTCAAAAGGGCCTTGATGTCCTTGATCTCCCCGGCGGGAATTTTCATGTAATCCCTGTCGATCACGACGAGGTCGGCCAGCTTGCCCTTCTGGAGCGAACCCTTGATCTTCTCCTCGAACTGTCCGTAGGCCGCCCAGATCGTGAAGGACTTCAGGGCTTCCTCCCGCGTCATGCCCTCGCCGATGTACCAGCCGCCTGCGGGCGTGCCGTCGTTGTCCATCCGGGTAACCGATGCGTAGAGGCCCCAGTAGGGATTCACGGGCTCGACGGGCGCATCGGAACCGTTGACGATCACGGAGCCGGCCTTGATGACCTTGCGCCAGGCGTAGGCGTACTTGATCCGCTCGGCGCCCACGCGGTTCTCAGCCATGTTCTTGTCCGAGGTGGCGTGGATTCCCTGCATGGCCGGGACGATTTTCAGCTTGGCAATGCGGTCGATGTCCAGGGCTGTGGCGACCTGGAAGTGCTCGATGCGGAAGCGGTGATCCTTGAGAGGCTGCTCCTTCAGGACCTTTTCGTAGAGATCGACAACGCGGCGGTTCGCGCCATCGCCGATGGCATGAGTGGAGACCTGGAAGCCGTTCTTGCGCGCCTCCGCATAGCCGTTGTACAGGGCGTCCAAGCTCATCCGCTCCACGCCCTTCTCGCCGGGCTTGTCGCTGTAGGGCTCGAGCAGCAGGGCACTGCGGGCGCCCAGGGAGCCGTCGGCGTAGAACTTGATGCTGCGCACGGTCAGGCGGTCTCTGTAGAGGCCGATCTCAGGCCCTTTCTTGTAGTAAACTTTCGCGTCTTCCCCTTCATTGATCATGTTGTAGATCCGGACCTTGAGCTGGCCCTTTTCGTAGAGATCCTTCATGAGGTTGGTTTCGAGGACGCTCGAGAACGAGCCGGAGGTGCCGGCGGACATGACGGAGGTGATCCCGAAGGAGAACATCTCGTCCTGGGCCTTCAGCATGGCCTCCTGCAGCCGGTCATTGGTCATGGGCGTGACCTTGCTGCGGACGAGGTTTCTTGCCGTCTCGTGGAGGATGCCCGTTGGGTTGCCGTTGGCATCCTTGTCGATCGTGCCGCCGGCGGGGTTGGGGGTGTTCTTGTCGACTTTCGCCATGGCGAGCGCCTTCGAGTTGACCCAGATGGCATGTCCGCAGGTGCGTGTCAGCATGACGGGATGATTCGGCGCCACCGCGTCCAGCTCTTCCTTCGTGGGGAACTTCTTGTCGGGCCACACTTCCTGGTTCCAGCCGCGGCCGATGATCCAGGTTCCTGCGGGCAATTTTTCGGTTTCGGCCTTCACCTTGGCCAGGATTTCCGCCTTGGGAGACCAGAAAACGTATACCTGGAGCATCTTCTGGCCCTCTCCCGTGTAGTGCATGTGGCCTTCGATCAGGCCGGGCAGGACGGTATTTCCCTTGAGGTCGACGACCTTCGTCTTCTTGCCCACGTAGGACTTGGCGCCCTTGTCGTTGCCCACGTAGACCAGCTTCTGTCCGGTGATGGCCACGGCCGTGGCTTTGGGTTGCTTGTCGTCCACAGTGTAGATGTTGCCGTTGAGATAGACCGTGTCGGCCGCCTTGGCTGCAAGAGCCACTCCCGGCATCAGGGCTGCCGCCATCAGGATCAATCCCATGGCGATGAGGCCCGCCCGGCATTGTTTGCCAATCATGTTCATCGAATGTCCTCCCCGCGTAGATTTTCTCGAAACAGACCGGTCCGGTTCGCCGGGCCGATGCCTGAGCGCAGTGAGCGGATGCCATCTGGATTGCTGAAGGAATGAAGAAACAAGGTTCCTTGAGAACGAAGCCGGGTGGGATTCTCGTGGGCGCCCACGTTACCGGAGCGCCGCAATTGACGTCCGCGATGCCGGGGGGCACCGCACTCTCTCCTGGGATGTAACACCGGGCCGTGTGTCTTGCGCGGCCGGTCCATGACGTCACGCGAGTCGTTGCGGGATCGCTGTGATGCTTGCGTCCCCCTCCCGGTCAGCCTGTCGCTTCAGCCTTGATTGCATCTCGCTGTCGGATGATGGAGCTGATCCGTCTTTCCTGTCCGGCGTTTTTACCAGATGCCGGCCTATTGTCAAGTGAAAACCTATTCCACCATGCGGAATATGCATTGAGATTCGCTTTCACGGATCAGTGCCATCGGGTGACGCACCGGTCAGCCAGAGTGACAAACTCCCTATGTCTGTAAAGGAAATGAAGCGGCGCACCCTCCGCCGGGCCGACCGCTATTCCTTCGGCGATCGTCACAACGCCCAGAAACTTTCCTTCCAGGCCAACTTCGCCTGCAGGGCAAACGGCAGCCTGAGCGTCGGCGTCACATGGGAAAAGGCCTACAGCGTCCACGACACCGAGGGGATTCTCTCCTGGAACCTCTATTTCTGAGACAGCCTTGCAGCAGCAGGAATCTGGAATTGGGAATTGGAAAACCCCGCATCCCTTCCTCCCCCTCTTCTTCCACTTCTTCCCTGCTGTGCAGCAGCCCGGTCGCACATAACTCTTGACACCCGCCCCGCAACAAATGACACTTGGGCCATGATCTCCCGGCGTGAATTCATGCAGGCCCTGGCCCGGCTGGCACCGATGCTGGGCGGCTCGGGGCTGATCCTTTCGGAGCCCGCCCTGCTCAGGGCCCTTCCGGATATCCCGGATGGGGCCGCTTTTGCGGGGGACCGCACCGAGGAGCTGATCCGCGCGGCCCCGCTGGCCCGGTTCTGGTCGGCAGCCGCAAAGGGCCGCGTCCAGTGCCACCTGTGCGCCCGCGGTTGCCTGCTGGCCGAAGGCGAGCGCGGCCAGTGCCGCTCGAGGATGAACACGGGCGGCGAGATGAAGAGCCTCGTCTACGGCCGGCCCGTCTCGGTCCACGTGGACCCCATCGAGAAAAAGCCCTTCTACCACTTCATGCCCGGCTCCCAGGCTTACTCCATCGGCACGACGGGCTGCCCCCTGCGCTGCAAATTCTGCCAGAACTGGCAGACCTCGCAAGCCTCGCCGGAAGATTACCGCGTTCGCTTCACCCCTCCCGGCGACATCGTCCAGGCGGTCCGCTCCCGCAAGGCGCCCGTTATCGCCTACACATACAACGAGCCTCTTGTGTTCACGGAGTACCTGCTCGACGTCGCAAGCTCCGCGCGAATGAGGGGTATCCGCTCGGTGATGGTGACCTGCGGCTACATGGCCGAAGCCCCCCTTGCGGAGATGTGCAAGGCGCTCGACGCCGTAAAGGTCGACCTGAAGGGATACAGCGAGAGCTTCTACCGCGATGCCTGCGGCGCCGAGTTGAAGCCGGTGCTCCGGACGATCAAGCAGATCGCGAAGAGCCGCGTGCACCTGGAGATTGTGAATCTCGTCGTCCCGACCCTCAATGATACGGACCCGATGATCGCCGATCTTTGCGACTGGGTCATGGGGGAGCTGGGCCCCGACGTTCCCCTTCACTTCTCACGGTTTCGCCCGGACTATCAGATGCCGCACCTGCCGCCCACACCGACGGCAACGCTCGAGCGGGCCCGGTCGATCGCCATGGCCCGCGGAATCCGTTACGTCTATGTGGGCAACGTGCCCGGCCACCCGGGCAACAACACCCACTGCCCGTCCTGCAAAAAAGAGGTGATCCGCAGGACGCAATTCTTCGTTGAGGAGATGAATGTCAAGGGCGGAAAGTGCGGGTTTTGCGGCAAGCGAATAGCGGGGGTTTTTGTGTAGCGCAGCTAAGCTGCGCAGGCATCAGGCCACAGGCCACAGGCTTCGGGATCCGAGATTCCAGCCTTTAGCCTGTAGCCTGTAACCTGTAGCCTTTTGGGGGAGGTCGTCATGAACCGATGCAGGATGTGGCTGATTTTGATGATCCCGCTGCTTCTCTTCCCGGCGGGCTGCCAGGCGGGGCAAAAGACGGATGGCACGATACGGCAGCCGGCTGTCGCGGGCAGGTTCTACCCGGAGGCGGCCCCTGCGTTGCGGCTCGCCGTCGAGAAGTACATGCAGGATGCCCTGCCGCCCGTGGCGAAAGACCCCGTAGCCATCATCGTCCCCCACGCCGGCTACGTCTTCTCGGGCCAGATCTGCGCCGACGGGTTCAACCAGGTGCGCGGGCGCCCATACGACACCGTGGTGATCCTGGGAACAAACCACACGAGTTCCTCCTTCCGCAAAGTGGGGATCTACCCCGGAGCGGGATTCCAGACACCCCTCGGAGCAGCCGCAATCGACAGCAGCGTCGTCGAGGCCCTCCTGGCCGAATGCCCGGACTGCACCCTCGACGCGTCGATCCACGCGAGAGAGCATTCCATCGAGGTCGTCGTCCCCTTCGTGCAGGTCCTGTTCCCCGGTGCAAAGATCGTCCCGGTCATCGTGGGCGCAGCGGATGTGGAAACCTGCGAACGATTCGGCAAAGCCCTGGCAAAGGTTCTCAAGGGCCGCAATGCCCTGATCGTGGCAAGCACCGATCTGTCCCACTATCCCTCGGCCGCAACTGCCTCCATGGTGGATCGCCAGACTCTTCAGTCCATCCTCCCGCTCGATCTTGCGAGCTTCCACGCCGTCGCCCACGCGGCATCGGATCGCAACATCCGCGGCCTTTCCACGCGGGCCTGCGGCGAGGCGCCCGTCATGGCGGCCATGGCTGCCGCCAGGGCGCTCGGCGCCACAGGCGGCATCCTGGTGAGCTACGCCCACTCCGGCGAGACGGTTCTCGGCGATCGCGGCCAGGTGGTGGGCTACGGCGCCGTGGCCCTGGCCTCCGGAAAAACGGGAGCAGGCGATACAACGCCGTCCGCCTTGCCAACCAGCGACAAAAGCGCATCCCTGAACGCATCGGACCGCAAACGGCTTCTGACACTCGCGCGCGACACGATCGAGAGGTTCCTGACGACGAAGACGGCCCCCCTGGCACGCAACCCCTCCCCTGCCCTCGAGCAGACACGGGGCATGTTTGTGACGCTGAACAAGCGCGGGGAGCTTCGCGGCTGCATCGGCGAGACCGTGCCCGAAAAGCCCCTCTACCAGCTCGTCGGGGCAGTGGCCCTGAAATCGGCCCTGGAAGACCCGCGGTTCAGGCCGCTCCGTCATGACGAGATGAAGGACATCGAGATCGAGATCTCGGTTCTCACGCCCGCAGCGCCCGTTGCCGGGGCGGAGGATATCGTCGTGGGGCGCGATGGCGTCATCGTGAAAAAGGACGGTCGCTCGGCCCTCTTCTTGCCCCAGGTGGCAACCGAGCAGGGTTGGGGCCGCGACGAGATGCTTGACCAGCTGTGCCTGAAGGCGGGGCTGCCTGCCGGCAGCTGGAAGAAAGGCGCGCAGTTTCTCACATTCCAGGCGGAAGTATTCAGCGAGCCGGACTTCAAGACAGCCCGATGAAAGCCGTTCTGTTCATCATCGGACTCATCTCGATTCTGGGCCAGGTGGTTCTCCTGCGGGAGCTCAACGTGGCCTCTTTCGGGGTCGAGCTCGTCTATATCCTCGCACTCGGGTTCTGGCTTGCGGCAACGGCGCTGGGCGCCCTATTTTGCCGGTCAACCCTCGTACCCCGGCCACACCTGCTCACCATCCCGCTGCTTCTGTTCGCAGCCCTTCTCCCCCTTGCCGTGGCGTTTGCCCGGGGAAGCCGGGTTCTCGCCGGGGGTGTTCCGGGGGCTTACCTCCCCTTCGGCGAGCAGCTCATCACGATCGGGATCACCCTCCTGCCGGCCGGGTTTATCACAGGCTGGCTTTTCCGCCGGGCGGCGGGCTTCTTCGTGTTGGAGGGAAGGACCGTTGCAGCCGCTTATGCCATCGAAAGCGCCGGGGGGATTGCCGGCGGCCTCCTGTCGTCGCTCGGCCTTCACTGGGGGGTGCAGAACTTCGCCCTAGCCCTGATCGGAGCGCTCATTGCCGCGGCGGCCCCGCTGCTGATCACGGCCGGCTCCAAACACAGTCGAAGCACTCTCCCGGCCATCGCCCTATGCGGGATCTTTCTGCTTTGCATCTACCAGGCCCCGGCGCTCGACAAGATGATGACGCGCTGGAACCACCCGTCCCTGCTTCAGAGCAAGGATTCCCCCTACGGCCGGATCAGCATCACTGAGCGGGAGGAACAGCTGTCGGTGTTCTTGAACGACGCCCTCGCCTTCGAGACCGAGGGAACCGAGGCGGAACACTTCGCCCACCTGGCAGCCCTCCAGCACCCGCAGCCCGAACGCATCCTCATCCTGGGCGGCGGGATCGAGGGGACGGTGGCCGAAGTGCTCAAGCACAGACCCGTTGCCGTCGATTATGTCGAGGTCGACCCCGCCCTGATCGGCACCGTCAGGGACCATCTTTCCCCGCAGAGGCAAGAACCGCTCAGCAAGCCCGGTGTGAGGATCATCACGGACGACCCCCGACGCTTCCTGCAGGCGGCGGACGGCCGCTACGACCTCATCCTCATCGGCATGCCCGAACCCTCGTCGGGACAGGCCAACCGGTTCTACACCATGGAGTTCTTCCAGCTGTGCCGTGACCGGCTGAAACAGGACGGGGTCGTCGCCCTGCGGCTCCAGGCCGCCGAAAACCGCTGGACACCGCAGATGACGGAGCGGGCACTGAGCATCCGCGGCGCTCTCTTTTCCGTCTTCGGCAACGTCCTCATCATTCCCGGGGATACGGACGTGGTGACGGCATCATTGGCGTCTCTCCCGAGTGATCCAGAGGTCCTGATCGAGAGGCTCCGCTCACGCGGGATCCGGAGCCGCCTGATCTCTGAGCCCTTCATCCGGTACCTCCTGACCAACGACCGGTTTTCCGAGGTCGGCGAGACGGTGCGCACGCGCACGGCCCCTCTGAACACCGATACGCGGCCCATCTGCTATCAGCTCACGGCCCTGCTGTGGCTGTCGAAATTTTACCCGGCCCTGACCGGTCTGAGTTTCGGGGAAATCGAGAGCCTCATGAAAGGAAAGCGGACATGGATCGCAGCAGCTGCAGTTCTGCTGCTGATCCTCTTTTTCATCGCCCGCAGCAGGCCCTCCTGGCGCAGGACTCTCCTCGTCGGGGTTGCCGGTTTTGCAGGCATGGTTCTCGAGACGGTGCTGATCCTGCAATACCAGACCCGTCATGGTGTCCTGTACCGCGACCTGGGGATCCTCATCACGGCCTTCATGCTCGGCCTGACTGCAGGCGCCCTCGTCGTCGCCGCCGCGGCTCGTGGCAAGTCCCGGTATCGCACAATCGGCCGGAAATGGGGGGGCGGCTTCATGGCAGGCCTCATGCTCCTCGGAACCCTTGCCTTCTTCCAGGCCCGAATCGGCCGATTCGCGGAACTTGCCGAAACGGCGGGGCTGCTCGCAGCGGTGGGCTTTCTCGTAGCGGGCGTCTTTGCCTATGCAAGCCTCCGGGGGGCACCTGACCAGGAGAAGGCGATCTCGCCCCTTTACGCGGCCGATCTTTTCGGCGGCTGCCTCGGTTCCATCGCCGCGAGCCTCTTCATGGTGCCGCTCATCGGCATGGACATGACGGCAGCCGGGATGGTCATCCTGTCGCTCGTGGCTGTCCTGCTCCTCTGAGGAACAAGGGTCCAGGGACATAGGGTGTAGGGACGAAAAATAGTGTCTGAGTGTTTGAGTGTCTAAGTGTCTGAGTGAAGACATAAGAAAGACGGTCATCGCGAGCCGAGCCTCGCGAGGTGTGGCGATCCACGTTTGAGATCTTTGCATGGATTCCGTATAGAGATAGAGCCGCAAGGCAAGAAAATCCCCCTCTTTCCCCCTTTTACAAAGGGGGATGAAAGGGGATTTAAGCGGGACAAGACTGGACCTGACAGACGAACCAACGAAACAAACGAGTATTTCCAAATTCCCCTTGCCCATTACCCCAATTCCCAGTCTCTGCCGCAACGCGACCGCGTCCCGGGCAAAAGTTACATTTTTGAACTATGCAATGGGGCGAAGTACGAAAGTGTAATATTTATGCGAAGACCCTCATTTCCTCTAATAAATTAAGTAAACATTGCAACTACTTACAAAAGCACAGCCCTTCGATTCGGGTACAACTCTTGCTCACTCCTTTTTACAGGGGCAGCGGGATCTTTTTCGTTGCCATCCTGAAAGGAGGGATGAGGCGCATGTTGATCAGATTGGCTGACACGAGCTGGGGTCCGCAGTTTCTGGTTCCGACGATTTCCATCAAGCATTACTCGGGGCGCGTGCTGCTCAGGGAAACCCTCGATGACGAAATGCTGAGAAAGGAACTGGATGCGATGCGTGTTTCCGGTCAGCCGTTCGCATACAGCAATGGCTGGTACATCCGGAAAAAAGGGACGCAGACCTGGATCAAGGTCGGGGAGTCGACGGCGCGTGAACACGATTTCGGCATTCGCCTGGACACGACGGAGCTCGAAAACGGAGCCTACCAGGTCCTCGGGTTCATGAGCGCGAAAGTCAAGACCGATGACATGAAGGAGATCATCGTCTCGAGGCAGAGCATCGCGGATTTTGAGATCAGGAACAGTTGATGGGTTGATTGGTTAATACGTTGATTCGTTGACTGGTTGATTGCGGAATTGGGAACAGTTGTTTATTTTGTCATTGCGAGAAACCCGTTCGACAAGCTCAGAGTGACGAAGCAATCTCTATAGAGATTGTCGCGGACTTCATCCTCGCAACCTTCTGGATTGCCACGCCTCAGAAAATCCACCCTCACCCCAACCCTCTCCCCTCAAGGGAGAGGTAGATTATGGAAGGGGTTTGCTAGAGGCTCGGCTCGCGATGACCGTCTTTCTTATGTCTTCACTCAGACACTTAGACA